>JBHJOP010000045.1:0-66840 GCA_050329575.1 Rhodospirillales bacterium
CCGCCCGCCGCCGCGCCCGCCCGCGGTCTCGGAGGTGCGCGCGGCCCCAGGGCCGGCCTCGGGGGCGGCCTCGGCGGCGGGAGGCGAAGCGGTCGCCGTCGACGGCGCCGACGGCGCCGCCCCGGATGTCGGCGCCGCGTCGAGCGCCGATGCATCCTCGCCCTCTTCGAGCAGAATGGCGATCGGCGCATTCACCGCCACCTTCTCGGTGCCTTCCGGGATCAGGATCCTGCCGAGCACGCCCTCGTCGACCGCCTCGACCTCCATGGTCGCCTTGTCGGTCTCGATCTCCGCGATCACGTCGCCGGCGCGAACGGGATCGCCCTCCTGCTTCAGCCACTTGGCGAGCTTGCCGTCGGTCATCGTCGGCGACAGCGCCGGCATCAGGATGTGAATGGCCATGGGGTCGATCTCCCGACGTCAGCGATAACAGACGGCCTTGGCCGCCGCGGCGACACCTTCGGGCTGCGGAAGCGCCAGCTTCTCCAGATTGGCGGCGTAGGGCATCGGCACGTCGACGCCGGTGACCCGGGTGACCGGCGCATCCAGGTAGTCGAAGGCCTGCTCCATCATCAGCGCCGCCATCTCCGAGCCGATGCCGGCCACCGGCCAGCCCTCCTCGACGCTGACGAGGCGGTTGGTCTTCATCACCGAGCGGACGATGGTCTCGCTGTCCAGCGGCCGCAGCGTCCGCAGGTTGATGACCTCGGCGTCGATCCCCTCGGCCGCCAGCAGCTTCGCCGCCTCGAGCACCACACCCACCATGCGCGAGAACGCGACGATGGTGACGTCGCCGCCCGGGCGTTCGATCCTGGCGCGGCCGATCGGAACGACGAAGTCCGGATCGGTCGGCACCTCGAAGCTCTGGCCGTAGAGGATCTCGTTCTCGAGCACGATCACCGGGTTGGGATCGCGGATCGCCGCCTTCAGGAGGCCCTTGGCATCCGCCCCCGAATAGGGCGCCACCAGCTTGAGACCGGGGCAGTGGGCATACCAGGAGGCGAAGCACTGGGAATGCTGGGCGGCGACGCGGGCCGCCGCGCCGTTGGGACCGCGGAAGACGATCGGACAGCCCATCTGTCCGCCGGACATGTAGAGCGTCTTGGCGGCGGAGTTGATGATCTGATCGATCGCCTGCATCGCGAAATTGAAGGTCATGAACTCAACGATCGGCTTCATCCCGGCAAACGCCGCCCCGACGCCGAGGCCGGCGAAGCCCATCTCGGTGATCGGCGTATCGACCACCCGCTTGGCGCCGAATTCGTCGAGCAGGCCCTGACTGACCTTATAGGCGCCCTGGTACTGCGCGACCTCCTCGCCCATCAGGAACACCTCGGGATCGCGCCGCATCTCTTCGGCCATCGCGTCCCGCAGCGCCTCGCGCACGGTCATTGTCGCGGTCGGCCCGGTGTACTCGGCTTCGGCCGGCGCCGGCGTCGCCACGGCAGCCGCAGGCCGGTCGGCCGAGGACGGCGCGACCGGCGCCGGTTGCGCCGCGGCGGCGGACCGATCCGGCTTCGCGGTTGGGGCGTCGAGCGCCGAAGCGTCCTCGCCCTCCTCCAGGAGGACGGCGATCGGCGTGTTGACGGCAACCCCTTCCGTCCCTGCCGGCACCAGGATCCTGCCGAGCACGCCCTCGTCGACCGCCTCGACCTCCATGGTCGCCTTGTCGGTCTCGATCTCCGCGATCACGTCGCCGGCGCGAACGGGATCCCCCTCCTGCTTCAGCCACTTGGCGAGCTTGCCGTCGGTCATCGTCGGCGACAGTGCCGGCATCAGGATTTGAACGGGCATGGGGGTCCTTCCAGGGATGGTTGCGGGCGTCGATCCCGATCTCAGGCGTCCAGAAGCACTTCGGTGTACAACTCGGCCGGATCCGGTTCCGGGCTCTGCTGGGCGAACTCGGCCGCTTCGTTGACGATCGCCTTGACGTCGCGATCGATGTCCTTCAGCGCCCCCTCGTCGACCAGCTTGTTGTCGATCAGATGGGCACGCAGATTGTCGAGCGGGTCGCTCTCCTTGCGGACCGCGCTCACCTCCTCCTTGGTCCGGTACTTGGCCGGATCGGACATCGAATGGCCGCGATAGCGGTAGGTCTTCATCTCCATCACGTAGGGGCCGTTGCCGCCGCGCACGTGGGCGACCACCTCGTCGGCAGCCGCCTTGACCTCGAGGACGTTCATGCCGTTCACCTGCACGCCCGGGATGCCGAAGCTCTCGCCGCGCCGGGACAGATCAGTCGTCGCCGACGCCCGCTCCACCGAGGTGCCCATGCCGTAGCGGTTGTTCTCGATGACGTAGATGATCGGCAGCTTCCACAGCGAGGCCATGTTGAACGACTCGTAGACCTGCCCCTGGTTGGCGGCGCCGTCGCCGAAGTAGCAATAGCAGATGCCGCCGTCCTCGCGGTACTTGTGGGCGAAGGCGAGCCCGGTCCCCAGCGGGACCGAGGCACCGACGATGCCGTGCCCGCCGAAGAAGTTCTTCTCGCGGCTGAACATGTGCATGGAGCCGCCCTTGCCCTTGGAATAGCCGCCGCTGCGGCCGGTCAGTTCGGCCATCACGCCCTTCGGGTCCATGTCGCAGGCGAGCATGTGACCGTGATCGCGATAGGTGGTGATCACCGTGTCCTGCTCGAGCGAGGTGGCGTGCAGGCCCACCACCACCGCCTCCTCGCCGATGTAGAGGTGACAGAAGCCGCCGATCAGCCCCATGCCGTAGAGCTGGCCCGCCTTCTCCTCGAACCGGCGGATCAACAGCATCTGCCGATAGAGCCGCAGCAGCCGGTCCGCGTCCAAGGCCTCCGGGGCCCGCGCGGCCGATCGCCCGGGTCCCCGCTTCTTCGCCGCCGCCTTCGTTTCGCTTGCCATGGAACCTCCGTGGATGAGCCCTGTCGCCGTCCCGGACGCGGCCCCGCCGCCGGCAGCCGCCGGCGTCGAGATCCGCTTCGGAGAAGATGGTGGAAAAGATGGTATTGCGACGCGTTCCGAAACACAAGCACCGATATCGCGCCCGGCTCCTATTAACAGATTGTTTTATTTATATTATTCTAAATGAACCGTATTTCGGTTAATTCTTCCCCGCAACCCCTCGCTGATCCCCTCGACGGCCGGCAACCCAAGCGGTCGGGCGGTGCACGGCGCCCGGGCCCGCGCCCCTTCAGCGGCCCGTTCAGCGCAGGAAGACGCCGTCGCCGCCGATCTTGCCGGGGCCGTCGAGGACATAGATGCCGGCCGAGTTGCCGCGCACCGGGAACGTCAGGCTGCCACCGGAGACGGCGATCCGGTTGCCGGTGACGGCATCGACGTAGGTGCCGTTGCGGACGCCGCCGACGGTCATCGTGCGATCACCGCCGATCGCGAGGCCGACGACCGCGTAGCTCGCGCCGTCGTCGAGATCGCGGACGAAGGTGATGCCGCCGCCGAACTCGTCGACATGGCTCATCCTCCCTTTCTGCAGCGCCGGGACCGCGCGGCGGATCAGGTTGAGCCGCTGGATGTGCCGCCACAGCGGATGGGCCTTGGTGGCGGCGATCATGCCGGGCTCCAGGTGGTCGCCGAAATAGGCGCGGCCGGTCTCGGCGACGGTCATGTGCGGGCCGTCGATGTCCTGCGGCGCCCCCTTCATGAACTCGATCTCCTCGCCGTAGTAGAGGCAAGGGATGCCGCGGATCGTCCAGAGCAGGTTGTAGGCGGCGGCGGCCATCCAGGTGTCGCCGTTGAACCGGTACTTGAAATCGTTGTCCGGCCCGACGTCGTGGTTCTGCAGGAAGGTCACCAGCGTGGTCGCGTCGCCGTAGATCCAGTCCCAGCCGAGGACGGCGCCGATGCCGCCGAAATGGCCGCGGCCGATGTTGTCGCGGAAGGTCGAGAACAGGCCGAAATCGAGCACCGAGAAGCCGGAGTCGCCGCCCGAGTGGGGATTGCGCGGATCGGTCCCGAGCCGGGTGTACCACCACGGGCGGATCTCGGAGGGGCCGTTGTCGTTGCCGAGGTCGCCGAGCCCGGTCCCCTTGACCAGGTTCTCGCCGAACACGAACAGGCCCGGCTTGCGCGCCTTCCAGGCGTCGACATACTCGAGCAGATTGCCGCGCTCGATGTGCTTGACGGTATCCACCCGGATGGCGTCGACGCCCATGTCGAGGTAGCGGAAGATCGCGTCGTTGAGGTAGTCCTTGACGTTCCGGCGGGTGGTGGCGAGATCGATGGTGTCGCCCGCCAGATGCTTGCGCTGCAGGGCCTCCGGGTTTTCCCAGTCGCCGCCGGCCATGAAGCCGTCGAGGTGGTACCACTCCGGATCGAGGGCCATCGGGTCGATGCCGAAGAACCGCCCGGGATCGTAGCCCGGCTGCGGCACGGTCGCGCCGGTGTTCGGATCGACCAGCGGCACCACCCCCTCCGGGTCGGACGTCTGCCGCTCCCGGAACCAGGCCGGCGCCAGCGGGTTGTCGTTGTCCTCGCGGAACGGATGCCTGTAGTCGCCGAGGTTGCCCTGATAGGGGCCGTTGTCGATCACGCCACCATACGGACGGTAGTACTTGATCGGCAGGTGGTCGATCCACACCCGGTCGCGGATGCCGTACTGGCTCGAATGGTTGATGACCACGTCCTGGACGATCTTCAGGCCGCGCGCATGCGCCGCGTCGATCAGGTCCTGGTAGGTGGCGTCCGGCGACTCGAGGCGCGGATCGACGCGCATGAAGTCGTAGGCGTGGTAGCCGTGATAGTCGAGCCCGGACCGGTTCTCGACCGGCGGGGTGATCCAGATCGCGGTGAAGCCGAGATCCTTGATGTAGTCGAGTTGCCGGATCAGCCCCTTGAAGTCGCCGCGCCAGTGGGGATCGCCGATCCGGATCCGGTCCCGGTTGTAGTAGTCGTTGTCGGGATCCCCGTTGTAGAAGCGGGTGGTCAACAGGAAGTAGATGGTCTCCTCGCGGAAATCGCCGAGCGGGACCTCGCCGATGCGATAGGCGAACCGTTCCCGTGCCTCGCGGCCGTCGGCGGCGACCGCCAGCACCCGCAGGTCGAGATCGACGCCGGGACCGATATCGGCGGCGGCGATCATCTCCCCGCCGTAGCGCATCGACGCGACGGTCGGCTCGGAGCCGTCGGTCGTGTAATGCAGGGCGACCTCCTGCGTGTCGGCGCCGCCGACGGCGAGCGTGATCGACTGCGCCCCGGCATAAGTCCCGGCGGGCGGCGCGGCGACGATCGTCAACGGCGGCCCGGCGCAGGCACCGCCCCGCACCGGCTCCAGCCGGCGGGTGGTGATCCCCTTGCCGATGCTGTCGAAGGTGACCTCGTAGTGGAAGCAGTCGTCGACGGGGATGTCGGCGGTCGGATAGTTCTCCTGCCAGTTGCCGAAATGGTCGACCTTGAAGCGGGGTGCCGGATCCTCGCCGGCAAAAGCGACCGTCAACCGGAACAGCGCGGTCCCCGGAACCGCCGTCATCGCCGTCGTCTGCCAGCCGTTGGGGGTGCCGCGGAAATACCAGCCGTCGGCCGGCTCGCTGCCGCAGCCGTCGCCGGCCGACACCGTGGAGACGGCGCGGGTCGCGGCATCGAAGGTGATGCGATGGGCGCCGTCGCCGATCCGCCGGTCCTCGGGCGGATAGCTCTCGCGCCAGTCGCCGAAGCGGTCGATCTTGAACCGCGGATCCGGCACGCCGGCGAACGTCTGACAGGTGGTGAACAGGTTGCTCTCACCGCTCCGCTCCATGGCGGTGACACCCCAGCCGTTGGGGGTGCCGCGGAAGAACCAGCCGTCCTCGGCGACCGGCGACCGGCAATCGTCGACCGGGATCACCGAGATCTGCCGACTGCCGGCCTCGAAGGCGATCCGATAGCTGCCGTCGGCGAGCCGGAGGTCGTCGCCGGGATGGCTCTCCCGCCAGTCGCCGAAGCGGTCGATCTTGAAGCGGGGATCGGGCTTGCCGGCGAACGTCTGGCAGGTTTCCAGCCTGCCCGCCGTCGCGGTCATCGCCGTCGCCCCCCAGTCGTTGGGCGTGCCGCGAAAGAACCACTCGGCGGCCGCCGGCGCCGTCCAGCCGGCCAGCATCAAGGTCACGGCCACCACCATCAACCGCTGCATATCCCCGCCCTCCGGGCTGCGAACCTGAACGGCCTCAGTCTAACCCGGGCCGCAACGGTGTTCAAGTTATTTTTCCTATTACTAGCACCTGTGTGGATAACTATCCTATCCATCGCGGTCGGACGCGCGCGGTCACGCGAGACCCTGTCGGCAGCTCAGGCTATGCTGGAGCGAGACCGGTGTGCGGGCGGTCGATGGCGGGAGGGCGCAATGCGGGTTCTGGTGGTCGGGGCTTCGGGGACGATCGGGCGGGCGGTGGTCGCCGAGTTGCGGGAACGCCACGAGATCGTCGGCGCCGGGCGCTCCTCGGGTGACGTGCGGCTGGACATCACCGACGCAGCCTCGATCCGGGCGGCGTTGGAGGCGGCCGGGGCGATCGATGCGGTGGTGTCGGCGGCCCGCGACGCCCTCGCCTGCGCCAAGAGCGTCGATGGCGCCCAGACCGGCCAGGTCTACCGCGTGCCGTGAGAGCGTTCGTGCACCGACCCCGGCCAAGGGGAATGGTGGAACAGCCACTGCCTTTATCGCCTTGAACGGGATCGCCGCCGCTGCTTCAATCCGCCCGCCCTGGCCGGCCCGACGGGCAACAGGAGGCGCTCGGTCACCCGCCTTCGTTCATTGAGGCGTTCACGGAACAACTAAACAACGGAAGCGAGGACCCATGACTGCGTTACCCGAATACATCAACGGCACCCCCAACATCGCCGGCGCGGAACAGGAGATCGACAAGGCGATCCGCGCCGCCGCCGGCAAGCCGGTGTTCAAGCCCGACAGCACCATCGACTTCGGGCGGATCAAGTCGGCGTTCGCGATCGCGCTGCACATGCACCAGCCGCTGATCCCGGCCGGCGGCGGCGATCTGCGGACCGCCGAGGTGATCTCCAACCTCAAGGACATGTGGGACCACCAGGGGATCGGCGACAACCACAACGCGCCGGTGTTCGCCTGGTGCTACAAGCGGATCGGCGAGTTCGTCCCGCAACTGATCGGCGAGGGCAAGCAGCCGCGGGCGATGCTCGAATACTCGGGCACGCTGCTGCACGGGCTGCGCCACATGGGCCAGCACGACGTGCTCGACGCGCTGAAGACGGTCACCTGCGACCCGCGCTACCGGCATGCGGTCGAATGGCTCGGCTGCCCGTGGGGGCACGCGGTGGCACCGTCGACGCCAGTGCAGGACTACCGCCTCCACGTCAAAGCCTTCCAGCATCATTTCGCCGCCATCTTCGGCCTCGAGGCGATGGCCCGCATGCGCGGCTTCTCGCCCTCCGAGATGGCGCTGCCCAACCACCCCGACGTCGCCTACGCGTTCGTCAAGACGCTCCGGGACTGCGGCTTCACCTGGGTGCTGGTGCAGGAACACACCGTCGAGAACCCGGACAACGGCTGGGGCCCGGAGAAGAAGCACCTGCCCCACCGGCTGGTCTGCCGCAGCTCGGAAGGCGAGACCGCCGAGATCGTCGCCATCGTCAAGACCCAGGGCTCGGACACCAAGCTGGTCGCCCAGATGCAGCCGTACTACGAGGCCAAGGGGCTCGACCGCTGGCAGCTCGCCGGCAAGAGCGTGCCGCCACTGGTCACCCAGATCGCCGACGGCGAGAACGGCGGGGTGATGATGAACGAGTTCCCCGGCATGTTCATGCAGGTGGTGCGCGAATGCTCGGGCTCGGAGACGCCGATCATGAACGTCACCGAGTATCTCGAGCACCTCGCCGGCCTCGGCATCAGGGACAAGGACTTCCCGGTGCTGCAGCCGCTGTTCCAGAAGAAGATCTGGGACAAGATGCAGCCGGGCGACGGGCCGGACAAGCTCGCCACGGTGATCGAGGCGTGCAAGAAGGAGGACCACCGCTTCCACATGGACGGCGGCAGCTGGACCAGCAACCTCTCCTGGGTCCAGGGCTACGACAACGTCCTCGGACCGATGGAGAAGCTGAGCTCGGCATTCAACGAGAAGGTGCTGGCCCAGAAGGCCAAGACCGACGAGGACCGCTATCGCAAGGCGCTGTTCCACCTGCTCGCCGCGGAGACGAGCTGCTACCGCTACTGGGGTCAGGGGCTGTGGACCGACTACGGCCGCGAGCTCTGCCGCCGTGCCGAGGAGATCGTCGCCAACGACTACTGAGAGCCTCGTCGCGGCGCCGCACCCCGTCGGCGGCGGGGTGCGGCGTCCGGCGGGCGAAGGACCCCGCCACGATCCGCCTCCGTCAGGATCCGCCGCGCCAGCCGCTCGCACGCCCTCTCGACCGGCGCGGAGAGCCCGGCGCCCGGCGCAAACGACCCCGCCTCGATGCCGTAGACGAGGAGCCGACCCGGCAACCGCTGCAACGCCCGCGCCGTCTCCACGGCTTCGGCAAGGCCGATGGCATGGCTGGAAACGGCGAACGCCTGCCGCGGCAACGGCCGCTCCGTGGCGTCGAAGCGGCGGACGCGTCCGGGCGGCCCGCCCGCCGCCACCGCATCGACGATCACCACCCGCGACCGGCCCGTCCACAACCCGATCAGGGCGAGACCGTCGCCGCGGTGCGCGATCGCGTCGACACCCCGCGTCCCGAGCAGCGCCGCCACCCGCGGGCCGGCCCCGTCGTCGCCACGGTCGGGGTTGCCGACGCCGATGACCAGGATCGGCTCCGGCGCGTCGTCATCCACGGTCGATGTCGAGTCGGAGGAAGTGCGTCGCGCAGGAGATGCAGGGGTCGTAGTTGCGGATCGTCTGCTCGCACCGCCATTGCAGATCCGCGTCGGGGAGCTGCAGGTTGGCCTCGACGACACCGCGCAGATCGCGCTCGATCTGCTTCTGGTTCTGGGACGTCGGCGGCACGATCGTGGCGACGACGATCCGCCCTTCGTCATCGAGCCGGTAGCGATGGTAGCAGATCCCGCGCGGCGCCTCGGTGCAGCCGAAGCCTTCTCCGGGGCCCGCCGTCGGCTCGATGGCCGGCGCGTCCGGCTCCTCGTACGCCGCCGCCAGCCGCAGCGCCTCCTCGCAGGCGTAGACCACCTCGACCATGCGGACGAGGATGCTGCGGAACGGATTGGTGCAGACCTCGCTCAGGCCGGCGTCGCGAGCCGTCTGCTTGGCGAGATCGGAGAGTTGGGAGAAGTTGTTGTTGTAGCGTGCCAGCGGGCCGACGAGATACGCGCCGCCGTCGCGCATCATTCCGTGCAGCGCGTTGGAATGCGCGACGTGCTCCTCGCCGAAGTGATCGGCGAACTGGCGAACGGGAATGTCGAGGCCGCGGTTGGAAACGATCCGCCCCTCGTGGATCGCATACTCGTCCGGGTGGCGCAACGACACGCAGGTGTAGTCCCACGCGTAGTCGGGGAAATCGAAGCCGGCGAACACGCGGGTCAGCGCCAGCGAATCCTCGATCGCCCGCTTCAACGGCTCGATCAGCCCGCGAACCGCCTCGCGGCGCGGCACCCGGTAGAAGCCGCCGACCTTGAGGTTGACCGGATGCACCGCGCGGCCGCCGATCACCTCCAGGATCGCGTTGCCGAGCTTCTTCAGGGTCAGGGCCGTGGTCACCACCTCGGGGTGATCCCTGGCGATCTCGAAGGCGTCCTGCTTGCCGAGGAAGTCGGGGGCGTGCAGCATCGCCGCGTGCAGCACGTGGCTCTCGATCCACTCGCCGCAGTAGATCAGTCGCCGAAGGTCGCGAAGCGGGCCGCTCACCCGGACGCCGCGGGCGTCCTCCATCGCCTGCGAGGCGCCGAGCATGTAGGCGATCGGACAGATGCCGCAGATCCGCGCGGTGATGTCGGGAGCCTCCCCGAACATCCGGCCGCGGAGCAGCGCCTCGAAGAAGCGGGGCGGTTCGTGAATGCCGAACCGGATGTCGGTGACGACGCCGTCGCGGACCCGGACGGAGAGCGATCCCTCGCCTTCGACGCGGGCGAGATCGCCGACCCGGATCGTCCGCGTGCGGGTCCTAGTCATGGGCTTCGCTCTCCTTGCGGAAGGCGGTGGCGGCGGCGTTGTAGGTGCGGAACAGGTCGCGGATGGCCGGCCGGCCGAGCCCGTCGGTGGCGAACCGGGCGCTCAGGCTGGCGGTGTTCGGCGTCTCCATCGGGCCGAAGCAGCCGTAGCATCCGCGCCCCCGCGAGGGGCACAGGTTGCCGCAGCCGGCCTGGGTGACCGGACCGAGGCAGGGCCGCCCCTCGGCGACCATCACGCAGACGGTGCCGCGCCGCTTGCACTCGATGCACTCGCTGTAGGCGGGAACGAGCGGCCGGCGGCCGTCGAGTATGGCGCTCAGCACCTCCAGAAGCTGGCGGCGGTCGATCGGACAGCCGCGCAGCTCGAAGTCGACCTTGACGTGGTCGTGGATCGGAGTCGATCTGGCGAGGGTGTCGATGAACTTCGGTTCCGGATAGACCGCTGCGACGAAGGCGTCGACGCGGGCGAAGTTGCGCAGCGCCTGGATGCCGCCGGCGGTGGCGCAGGCGCCGATGGTGATCAGTCGCTTCGACTGGCGGCGAATGCGATGGATCCGCTCGGCATCGTGCGCGGTGGTGATCGAGCCCTCGACCAGCGACAGATCGTAGGGCCCCTTGCCGCTGGCGCGGCTCGCCTCCAGGAAGTGCGCGATCTCGATGCGCCCGGCGAGCGCCAGCAATTCGTCCTCGCAGTCCAGCAGCGTGAGCTGGCAGCCGTCGCAGGACGAGAACTTCCACACCGCGAGCTTCGGTCTCGCCTTCGGTTTTGCGGCCTGCGCCATGGTCACACCTCTCTGACGGCGAAGATGTCGCGGATGCGGTCGAACCCGAACACCGGTCCGTCGCGGCAGACGAAATGGCCGCCGTACTGGCAGTGGCCGCAGAACCCGACCGCACATTTCATGTTGCGCTCCATCGACACATGGATCCGGTCGTCGTCGACGCCGCGGTCGAGCAGAGCCTGGACGCTGAAGCGGATCATCGTCTCCGGACCGCAGATCATCGCCACGGTTTGCGCCGGATCGTAGCCGCCGTGGGCGATCAGGCGGGTGACCACGCCGACGTTGCCGCGCCAGTCGCCGGACGCCCGGTCGACGGTGACGTCGACGAAGGTGTCGAGGCGGCTGCTCCACCGTTCGAGCTGGCTGCGGAACAGGATGTCGCGGGGCGTGCGGGCGCCGTAGAGGATCCGCAACCGGCCGTAGCGACCGCGGTTGGCGATCACGTGGAGGACCGCCGGCCGGAGCGGCGCCAGCCCGATCCCGCCGGCGATGACGACGATGTCGTGACCCTCGCCCGCCGCCATCGGCCACGCACTGCCGAACGGCCCCCGCACGCCGACGATCCCGCCCTTGCCCAGCGCCGCCATCGCCCGGGTGACGGTGCCGACCGAGCGGATGGTGTGGACCAGCGTGTCCGGTTCGCCGGGATCCCCGCTGATGCTGATCGGCACCTCGCCGACCCCGAACTGGTACAGCATGTTGAACTGGCCGGGGGCGAACGGAAACGGTTGCCCGCCGTCCGCGGCGCGAAGATGCAGGGTGAAGGTGTCGCCGATGTCGCGGACCACCCGTTCGATACGAAACGGCCGCGGGACCATCGGATGGACGTCGGTCGCCGGTGCCACGCGCGACCTCAGTCCTCGGGATGGCCGTACATGTCGATCAGCTGATGGCGTGCCGCCGCCAGCCGCGCGGCGACCACCGGCGCGAACCGCTTGTGCAGTTCGTAGCCGAGCACCGGATCGTGGTCCATCTTGCCCCGCAGGCACGCGGCGTCGAGGCTGATCAGCCGGGTCAGTTCCAGCGCCCGGGCATCGAAGCTGGCCCGGTACGGCGGCACCAGCCAGGACCATCCCATCAGATCGCCGGTCTTGAGGGTCTCGACGATGATCGGCGATCGCCCGGGCACGTGCACCTCCAGCGCCACCCGGCCGCGGCGGATCAGGTAGAACTTGTCGGCCGGCTGTCCCTCCTTGTAGACGTAGGTCCCGCCCTGGAAGACCTCGTTGGCGGCGCATCCGGCCACCAGCTCGCGGTAGGAGGCGCTCATCCCCTCGAAGAAGGGATGCTCCCGCATCAGCTTGTCCAGGCCCTCGATCTGCACCATGGTCACGCCCCCGCATCCGCGCCGCCGATCGCGCGGGCCTCCTCGGTGATGTCGATCCCGACCGGACACCAGGTGATGCATCGCCCGCACCCGACGCACCCCGAACTGCCGAACTGCTGGTGCCAGGTCGAGAGCTTGTGGGTCATCCACTGGCGATAGCGGGCGGCGCCTTCGCGTCGGATGCTGCCGCCGTGGACGTAACTGAACTCGACCGTGAAGCAGGAGTCCCAGCGGCGCCAGCGCTCCGCGGTGCCGCCCCCGAGATCGGTGACGTCCTCGACCGTCGTGCAGAAGCAGGTGGGACAGACGAGGGTGCAGTTGCCGCAGGCGAGGCAGCGCTCCGCCACCCGGTTCCACTGCGGATGCTCGAGGTTGCGGCCGAGCAGGGCGGCGACGTCGGCGATCATCTCGCGGCCCATGCCGGCGGCCGTCCGCGCGAGCGCGGCATCGGCGGCGGCGACGTCCTCGGCCGTCGAAGGACGCCGGTCGATGCCGGCGAGCGCCGCCGCCCCCCGCTCCGATCCGACCTCGACCAGGAATTCGTGGCGGCCGCCGTCCAGAAGCTCGGTCAACGCGAGATCGAAGCCGGCATCCGCCTTCGGTCCGGCCGCCATCGAGGCGCAGAAACAGGTCCCGCCGGCGCGGGTGCAGTTGACGGCGACGATGAACGCCAGCCGCCGGCGCGCGCCGTACCGGGGGTCCGCGCCGCGGTCGCCGTCGAGCACCCGGTCGTGGACCGCCATCGCCCGCAGGTCGCAGGCGCGCACGCCGATGAAGGCATGGCGCGGGGGGGCGTCGTCGCCGTCCTCGGCCTCGACCGCGAACCCCTCGCCGCGGCGCCGGGCGCGCCACAGAAGCTCCGTCGCCGGGTACAGGTAGCGCTTCCAGGACTGCGGGCCGGGTCCGAACTGAAACAGGCCGGCGCCGCCGCCCTCGACCAGCCGATAGCGGCCACCGTCCTGTTCGTCGTGCCGGCCGGCGGGCAGGTCGCCGACACCTTCGATCGGTTGGAGGACAACCGCACCCTCGGCGACGGTCGGGCCGATCACCCGATAGCCGTCACCCATCAGGGCCTCGATCAGTGCCTGCAGGTCATCGGTGTCGATCACTCTTCTGCCCGAATCGGCCGCGTCGGAACCCGCCACCACACTCGCCTCCGGGAGAACACTTTTGCCTATTGTTATCCCGTCCGCCGCCAGGGGTAAACCGGAACCGCCACCGCGCGAGCGGGAACGCACTCGCTGCCCCTTGACAGGGCGGAGACATGAGCGTAGGACTCCTATCTATGACCACGTTCGATGCCCTCTCCGGTCCGATCGCCCGCCGTCTCGCCGACGGCCTCGCCCGGCTCGCCGCGGTATCGCGTCAGCTCGACTGGCAGGCGGCCGAGATCGAGGGCCTGTCGCCGACCCAGGCCGACATTCTGCGGTTTCTCGCCGGTCGGCCGGAAGGAGCGCGGCTGGCTGCGGCGGCCGCCCATGCCGGCATCCGCAGCGCCACCGCCAGCGACGCCGTCGCCGCCCTGCACCGCAAGGCGCTGATCGAAAAGCACGCTGACCCCGACGACGGACGCGCCGTCGTCCTCAAGGCGACGCGGGCCGGTGAGGCGCTGGTGGACCGCTGGCCGGCCAGTTTTCGTCCGATCGTCGACGCGTTGAGCGCATCCGAGCAGGAGGTTCTGTTGCGCCTCGTCGTCGCGATGATCCGCGACCTGCAACGGCGCAAGCTGATCGCACCGCAGCGGACTTGCGTGACCTGCCGCTACTTCCGCGAGAACGTCGCGCCGGGCAGCGCCGAGCCCCACTTCTGCGCCTTCGTCGGCGCACCGATGGCCGACCGACACCTGCGCGTCGACTGTCCCGAGCACCGGTCCGCCGCCGCCTGACAGCGCAACCCAGAGCTTCCGGCCGAACGGCCCGAAGAACAACAGAGCATGTCACAATTAGATAGGAGTCCTGACATGAAGACCCTCGCCAAGTTCTACCACGCCGGCTGCCCGGTCTGCGTCGATGCCGAACGGCAGCTCGCCGCAGCCCTCGATCCCGGCCGCTACGACGTCGAGATCATCCATCTCGGCGAAGCGAAGGCACGGATCGCCGAGGCCGCGGCGGACGGAGTCCGATCGGTCCCGGCCCTCGTCCTCGGCGGGACGCCGCTGCACATCAACTACGGGGCCTTGCTGGAGGATCTGCAATGAGCCCCCGCCTGCGCCCGCTGCTGCTCGGGGCGCTGGCGCTGGCGGCGGTGCCCGGCGTCGCCGGCGGTCACGACAATCCGCCCCAGGGCATTGCCGCGCCGCCCTCGACCGGCATCGCGGCCGCCTTCGACATCGTCCGCGCCACGATCTCGACCGAGGGCAACATCGCCGTGTTCCGGATGGCGGTCTCGGGAGCGGCAGGGGCATCGCGGCCCGTCCCTGCCGGCACGCTCGCCGGGTCCTCGGTGTTCTCCTATGTCTGGCCGACCACCATCGACAGCGGCGAGATCGGATTCGACTCGAACGCCGGGATCCTCGCCTTCGCGGTCACCGCCCACCCGGATTTCGACGATACGCCGCTGTTCGACGAAGACGGCGATGGCAACCGCGACAACGACGGCGACGTCTGGCACAGCCACTGGGTGGTTCTGGTCCCCGACGATGCCTGCGGTGCGGGCAACCTCAAGGTCGAGGACATCCCCGCCGGCACCAAGCCCCGGCTGCCGAAGACGTGGCCCGGCCTGCCGATCCTGATCGACAGTCCCGGCTGGTCACCGGTACTCACCGGCGGAACGGTCGAGGTCCGGGTGCCCTTCGACGACATCGGCGTCGTCTCGGCCGCCGGTTTCGATGGCGTCACCGCCGGCCTCAGGGTCAACGAGAGTGTCCATGCGCCCCTGCTCTGCGTCGTCGACGTGTTCGATGTCGCTTCGGGCGATCTGTCCCTGCCCGGACGGGTCGACCGGTGAGCGCTCCGGAGCGGCGAGTGGCCGAACAGCCCCGCGCCGCTCCGGCCGGACGCGGCGCCGTCGCGGCGCTGAACGACGCCGCGAGGACGGCGGGAGACAACGAGACCGCTTCCCGCGAGGGCGGGTCGACACCGGCGGTGACACGAAAACGTCATCCGTCCGCAATGAACCCGTCATCTCTGAACCTTAGATTTGGCTCGCCGGGTGGCCGATGACGAGGAGGCTTCCCGGGCGCTTTCGATTTATGGACTTCCCCCCCGACCCTCGACAGCGTTGGGGAACAATTGGCCCGGCCGGGCTTCCGGCCGGGTTTTTTTTCGCTCCACGGCGCCCGCAGCGACCCCGCCCGGGGTGAAACCCAACCGTCATCGCACCGCAATCAACTCGTCATGCGGCGCGACTACAGTGGTCCCCGTCGACGGCTTCCGTCGGCGCGATCCGTCAAATCCGACAAGAGGGGGCCACAGATGAGCAACTCCATTCGCCACGGCACCGCGATCGCCGCGGCGCTGGTCGCGGCGATCGGCGCCGCGGCTTCGTCGCCCGCTGGCGCAGCCGGCGATCGCGCGTTCGAGCGCATCGCCACCGTCGAGGTCTGGCGCAACGACCCGGCGGCGACGCGCTCCAAGCGCCGGGTCGCCGAGATCGTCGACGCGACGCCGGACGGCACCACCCTCGTCTACACCGATAGCGAGGGTCGGCAGATCGGCTTCTACGACATCACCGACCCGGCCAGCCCGGTCGGTCTCGGGGTGTTTCCGGTCGGCGGCGAGCCGACCTCGGTCGCGACCTTCGCGCGCGGCGGCAAGGTCTACGCCCTGGTCGCGGTCAACACGTCGCCGAGCTTCACCGCGCCGAGCGGCGAGCTGCTGGTCGTCGACATCACCGACCCCAGCGGCCCGGCGCTGGCGATGACCCTGGCGATGGGCGGTCAGCCGGATTCGGTAGCGGTCAGTCCCAACGGCACCTACGCCGCAGTGGCGATCGAGAACGAGCGCGACGAGGGTCTGACCGATCCCCGCCTGCGCCCGAACGAAGGCGGCCTGCCGCAGCGGCCGGCCGGATTCCTCGCCGTCGTCGACCTCTCCGACTGGTCGGTCCACGAGGTCGACCTCAGATTCCTCAGCCGCTTCGGCACCAGGGATCCGGAGCCGGAGTTCGTCGCCATCAACGCCGACGACATCGCCGCCGTCACCCTTCAGGAGAACAATGCGGTGGTGCTGGTCGACTTGCGGCGGAAGCGGGTGATCCGCGCGTTCGACGCCGGCGCGGTCAAGCTCAGGACCATCGACACCATCGGTGACGACGTCATCCGCCTCACCGACAGCGCGCGGTTGTTCCGTGAGCCGGACGCCATCGCCTGGGTCCGGGACCGCTTTCTCGCGACCGCCAACGAGGGCGATCTCCGCGGCGGCAGCCGGGGTTTCACCATCTTCGATCGCTTCGGCAGGATCGCCTACGAGTCCCGGGAGTCCCTCGAGCACTTGGTGGTTCGCCACGGCCACTATCCCGAAGGCCGATCGGATGCCAAGGGCGGCGAGCCGGAGGCGGTCGCGTGGGCGGAATTCGATGGCGACGGCTACCTGTTCGTCGGCCTTGAGCGCGCCGGTAGCGTCGCCGTCTACCGCCTCGACGATCCGGCTGCGCCCGCGTTCGTGCAGTTGCTGCCGGCCGGCCTGCGCCCGGAGGGGGTGAAGGCGATCCCCGCCCGCGATCTCCTGGTGGTGGCCTCCGAACGAGACCGCAACCCCAACCGCGACGATCGCATCTCCGGGTTTCGGGCGGCGATCACGATCTACCGGCTGCAGGACGGGCCGGCCGCGTATCCGACCGTGGTCTCGGCCGATGCGCCCACCTCGCTGCCGGGTAACGCCGATGCGCGACGGCAGTCCCGCCTGCCGATTCCCTGGGGGGCGTTGTCGGGCCTTGCCGCCGATCGCGAAGATTCCGATCGCTTGTACGCGGTCAGCGACAGCTTCTACGCCGAAGCGCAGATCTTCGTCCTCGACGTCCGGAACCGGCCGGCGGTGATCGAGCGGGCCATCACCCTGCGCGACGACGCCGGCGATCCCTATCCCGGCCTCGATCTCGAGGGGCTGGTGCAGCGGTCCGACGGCAGCTTCTGGGTGGTCTCGGAAGGAGACGGCACCCAGGGTGACGCGAGCCGCCCGGTGACCACCACCAACCGGCTGCTCGAGGTCGCCGCCGACGGCTCCGTCAGGCGGGTGATCGGGCTGCCGGCGGCGGTCGATGCGCTGCAGATCCGGTTCGGCTTCGAAGGCGTCGCCGTCACCGGCACGGTCGGCGTCGACGAGAAGGTCCATGTCGCCTTCCAGCGCGAATGGTTCGCCGACACCAGCCTGACGGCCCTGGAGACCGGCGCCCGCATCGGGGTCTACGACCCCGAGACCGACCAATGGACGTTCTTCCTCTACCCGCTGGACGCCCCCGGTCCGGTGTTCTCGAACGCCTGGGTCGGCCTCTCGGAGATCGTCGCCCTCGGTCCCGACACCTTCGCCGTCGTCGAGCGCGACAACCTGATCGGCGACGAGGCGGCCGACGAGGGCGGCATCAAGCAGATCTGCACTTTCTCGATCGCCGGACTGGTGCCCCAGCCCCAGGGCGGGGTGCTGCCGACCGTCGCCAAGAGCGCACCGTGCACCGACCTCAAGCCGGTGCTGCGATCGTTCAACGGTCAGATGATGGACAAGGTCGAGGGGCTGACCGTGGCCACCGACGGCGCCGTCTACATCGTCACCGACAACGACGGGGTCGACGAGCATCCCGGAGAGACGCAGCTGATCGGCCTCGGCGACGTCGCTGCGGTGCTCCCGAGCCCCTGAGGCGCCACCGGGTCGGATGCCCTCGGGCGTCGAACCAACGGCCCGGCCGGTTCTTCGGCCGGGCCGTCTTTTCGGTCGGACGCACGGCCTCAGTCGTTGCGGCGGCGCGGCGGACGCGGGTCGGCCTTGAGCGACTTCAGGAAGGCGACGATCTTCCGCTGTTCGTCGTCGCCGAGGGCGACGAAGGCGTCCCGCGAGGCCCGGCTGGCGCCGCCGTGCGCGAGGATCGCCTCGGCGATCGTCGTCAGATCGCCACGGTGGCCGTAGGGGGCGGAGTTGCCGACGTCCCACAGCTTGCGAGTGATGAAGCACTCGCGGCCCGGCCTCCCGTCGATCTCCGGTCGACCCTGGTCGAGCGTCTCGTTGCAGAAATGGCGGATGGCGTCGGGATGATCCGGCGCGTCGCACATCACGTGCCGCTTGAGATCGGTGTAGGCGCGAACGATGGCACCGCGCCGCTCGGCCTTCTCCAGGCCGCTGACCCTGGTCATGTCGAACGAGACCGACTGGCTCGCGTCGCCGAACGTTCCCGGCGGGTTCAACGGGTTGGGTTCGACGAACAGCCGGCTGTCGAGGCGCAGGGTCGGCATGTGGCAGGCGGCGCACCCGACGTCCTCGAACAGCTTCTCGCCCTGCTTGACGGCGAGACTGGCCCGCCTGTCGGTCGGCACCTCCTGCACCGGCACCGGCAACGCCGCCTGGAACAGCGTCACCGCGGTGATGTCGCCGATCGTCAACTCGCGCTCGACCCCGTCGTCGTCGAAGTCGGACCCCTTGCCCATCAGGTCGAACCGCTCTTCCGCCTGCATCCCGTGATGATGGTTGAAGGCGTTGACCGTGAATTCGCGAATCGAGCGCACGACGCCGGCCTGATGGAACGGCTTGACGACGAGGTCGGTGTCGACGCCGCTGCTCGCGGTGACGACGCCGCCCGCAATGGTGACCTCGAACGACACCCCTTTGGTGACCAGCACGTGATCGCCGTCCGGCAGCGCCGCCGCCTGCGCCTGCAACTCGGCGGTCATTTCCCGGCCCAGCATCTCGATCGCGCCGGCGCCGAACATGCCGAGCGTGTTGCGCTCGTTGGAGAATTCCGGCGACACCGAGAAGGTCACCGGGTCCAGCGCCTGGGCGAGCACGAACACGTTGGCGACGAAATCGCCGCCGCCGCCGATCGCCGGCTGGTTGTGGCAGCCGGCGCAGGCGGCGGCGTCGGGACCGGAGGTGCGCAGGAACGCCGGCTGCCCCTCCGGGCTGCGGGCTGCGCCGGTACCGGTGGTCGCCGGCCGGCCGGCGCCGTCGCAGATGTTGAGCGGCGCGACGAACAGCTCCTTGCCGTGATTGAGAACCTGTTTCAGGCCGATCCTGCCGGCGACGATGTCCGGGTGTTCGAGATGTCCGGCGAAGGAAGGCGTGTCCGGAACCCCCGGCGGACAGACGTGCGGTTCGTGGCCGCGGGCGGTCGCGATGGCGGCGGCGACGAGCGCCGCCGATGCGACCGAGAGTTGAAAAACGCGAAACGATCCCCTTCCGACCCGCAGCGTCGGCATGATCCTGCTCCTCCTCGAATGTGGCTTGTCGACCGCGAGCGCGGCGCACAACCTTTGCGATTATTTAATCACATTCTCGTGAGGATGGGAACTTTTTTCTGGGGCCGGTCTCGCCGGCCTAGTGCTCGGAGGCGATCTGCTTGCGGGCGACGTCGTACTGACGGGCGATCTCCCCCCGCACCTCGCCGTCGCCGATCGTCACCCCCTTGTCGCGGAAGTCCTTGACGACCTTTCGGATCACGTCCTCGTCGCCCGGTTCCTCGAAATCGGCCTGGATGACCTCCTTGGCGTAGGCGGCCGCCTCGTCCCCGTCCAATCCCATCTTCTCGGCCGCCCACAAGCCGAGAAGGCGATTCCGGCGGACGACGATCTTGAACTCCAGTTCCGCGTCCTTAACGTGCTTCTGCTCCTGACGTTTGCCGTAAGGCGTATCACGGACCATGGTCGTTCTCCTCTCGCTCCTCCTGGATCAGGCCAGGCGCGCCGGTTGCTCGCCGACCGCCCGCACCGCCCACAGTTCGCCGCTGGCGAGTTCGAACCACCAGCCGTGCAGACCGAGGCGATGATCCTCCACCCGCTCGCGGATCCACGGATAGCCCATCAGGTTGTCGATCGACGCCCGGATCCCCGCCTGCTCGATCGCCCGCAGGTCGGACCGATCGCCGCCGCCGGCCGCCCACTCGTGCCCGCAGACATCGCCGATCACCTCCATCCACGGACCGATGAACTCGCGCTCCGCCCCGGGCCGCTCCAAACCGTCGACCAGCGCCCGGATGCCGCCGCACTGGGAGTGACCGAGGACGACGATGTGGTCGACCCCGAGATCGCGCACCGCGAACTCGAGGGCGGCGCTGGTGCCGTGGTGCAGGCCGTCGGGCTTGAACGGCGGCACGATGTTGGCGACGTTGCGCACCACGAACAGATCACCGGGTTCGGACTGGGTGAGCACCGCCGGATCGACCCGCGAGTCCGAACACGCCACCACCATCACCTCGGGGTTCTGACGCCACTTCAGTCTCTCGAAAAGCGCCGGCCGCCGCTCGTAGTGGAGACTGCGGAATCCCCGAAACCCGGCGATCAGCCGATCGATGGTGGACAGCGTCGACACCGGCGGCGACCCGAGCGCCCTTCCGTCAGCGCTGGTCGAGCGGCAGGTACGGGCGGACCGGCCGGCCGGTGTAGCGCTGACGCGGCCGGCCGATGAGCTGGTTGGGGGACTCGATCATCTCCTTCCACTGGGCGATCCAGCCGACCGAACGGCCGAGCGCGAACAGCGCCGGGAACATCGCGCTCGGAAAGCCCATCGCCCGGAGCGTGATCCCGGAATAGAAGTCGACGTTGGGGAACAGCTTGCGTTCGACGAAGTAATCGTCCTCGCGGGCGATCCGCTCCAGCTCGAGGGCCAGTTCGAACAACGGTTCGTCCTTCTTGTCCAGTTCCTCCAGCACCTCGTGGCAGGACTCGCGCAGCACCGCGGCCCGCGGATCGTAATTCTTGTAGACCCGATGGCCGAAGCCCATCAGCCGGAACGGGTCGTTCTTGTCCTTGGCGCGTTTGATGTACTCGGGGATGCGGTCCTTGCGGCCGATCTCCAGCAACATGTTGAGCACGGCCTCGTTGGCACCGCCGTGGGCCGGCCCCCACAGGCAGGCGATGCCGGCGGCGATGCAGGCGTAGGGGTTGGCCAGGCTGGAGCCGGCGATGCGCACCGTCGCCGTCGAGGCATTCTGCTCGTGATCGGCATGCAGGACCAGGAACCGGTTCATGGCGCGCGCCTGCGTCGGCGTCACCGTGTACGGCTCGCACGGCACCGCAAAGCACATGTGCAGGAAATTCGAGGCGTAGTCGAGGTCGTTGCGCGGGTAGATGAACGGCTGACCGATCGAATACTTGTAGGCCATCGCGGCGATCGTCGGCATCTTGGCGATGATCCGGTGGGTCGCCACCGTGCGGCCGTAGGGATCGGCGACATCGGTATCGTCATGGTAGAAGGCGCTGAGCGCCCCGACCGTTCCGACCAGCACCGCCATCGGGTGGGCATCCCGTCGATAGCCCTTGAAGAACTGCGGCAACTGGTCGTGGAGCATGGTGTGACGGGTGATCACGTCGTCGAACTCCCGCAGTTCCGACTCGTTCGGAAGCTCGCCGTACAACAGCAGGTAGCAGACCTCGACGAACGTGGCGTGGGCGGCCAAGTCCTCGATCGAGTAGCCACGATGCAGCAGCACCCCCTGATCGCCGTCGATGAAGGTGATGTCGGAGTCGCAGCTCGCCGTCGACATGTAGCCGGGATCGAACGTGAAGTAGCCGGTGTCGCGGTACAACCGCCGGACGTCGATCACCTTGGGGCCGTGGGTCGGGCTCAAGACCGGCAGATCGACCTGCTTGCCGGTATCGTGGAAGGTCAGCGTGACCTTTTCGCCCTCCGTCGGCCTGACGATCCGGAGACTGGAAACATCGCGTGCCATCGCCTTCTGTCCTCGCTCCTCTCTGCGCCTCGCCCGTGATCGGGACGCGCACGAGCCCGTCGCCCCCTCGCTCGAAAACGCGTGCAATGTAAGCTTGCTTATAGTATGCTGATCCAAAATCTCATACGCAAGCGATTTCAGCCCCATGTTGATTGATCGGACGGAACGCGGGATCGGCTTTCTGTTGAGCGATGTGTCCCACTTGCTGCGCAAGGTGATCGACCGTCGCTTGCAGCCGCAGGGCTTGACGCGGGCGCAATGGGCGGTGCTGGCCAGCCTCGCCGATCGCGACGGGATCACTCAGTCGGACCTCGCCGAAGGACTGGAGATCGAGCGATCGACCGCCGGGCGGCTGATCGACCACATGGTCGCCAGCGGCTGGGTGGAACGGCGGCCGATTCCGGGCGATCGCCGTTCCTGGGGCATTCACTTGAGGCCCGGCGCGCGGCCGTTGATCGCAAAGGGCGAGCACATCATCCGCGAGATTCGCGAGGCGGCCCTGCAGGGCCTCGGCAGCGAAGAACAGCGGCGGCTGGCGGCGGCCGTCGAAACCATCAAGAC
This sequence comes from Rhodospirillales bacterium, assembly GCA_050329575.1. Classification (GTDB taxonomy): domain Bacteria; phylum Pseudomonadota; class Alphaproteobacteria; order Rhodospirillales; family Defluviicoccaceae; genus JAUXFS01. Next base: position 22,507 of record JBHJOP010000045.1, read on the forward strand.
CAACCTCCGAACGCTCCTCGACGGGGAGCGCTGACGGCGCTTCAGGCGGCGATCACCGCCTCCGGCACGCCCGCCGCGGCGACGGCCGGACGCGCGGCGTCCGGCCCCAATCGGGCGAGCGCCAGCCGTACGATCGCCATCCGGTCATCGGCCGGCCGGTCGCCGCCGTCGAGCGCGCGGGTGATCTCCAGAAAGTCGTACAGATCGACCAAACTGATCACGCCTATTCTCCGTTCCATTCATCGAATTGATACACCCCAAATGAGCCAACTCTGCCGACACTCGAGTTGATCGTGGTGGATAGGGATCGAAAACGGTGCGGATGTCAACGCGCGTCTGCATGAAGTTTGTTTGACGCAGTCATTGCCGCAGGTGGGCGAGATGAGAAATCCCCGCTGAACGCCTGGCGCTCCTCGTTTTGACAAAAGCTTCACTGGCATCTCGTCTCCCGCTGCGCTATCAAGAGTGCAAAAGCGGCGGGGAGGAGACGGTCGACTCGTTTTCGCACTGTGACCAGGACGAGAGGTTCCTTCCATGCCCGATACCCTAGAATACCCCGCGATCGCCGGCGACGCCGGCACCCCCTCCGCCATGACCGAGAACAGCGGACCGCAGGCGGCGTTCGGCGATCCCGCCGCGCTGGTCGATCTCGTGCATCGGCAGTCCCTGGTGACGCTCGAGGATTCCCAGCGCGTGTGGCGCCTCGCCGCCGAGCGGACCCAGGCCTGGATCGACTGCGCCGGCGTCTGGTCGGGCGGATGCGCCGCCCTCGCGCGCGAATCCGTCCAGACAGCGACGGGATCGCTGCGAATGGCGATCGAGGATTCGCTCAAGTTGGCCCGCCTGTGGGCGGACCTCTGGTTCAAGGCCTCGACGATCGGCGCCGGCGGCAAACCCGCAGATTGAAGCGGCACGAGCCGCCGGGGGGCGGCGCGTCGGTCGCCCCCGACCGGTCGGCGCGCCTCGATCAAGACCGCTCCGGATGACCCCGAACGATTTCCAGCGGCTGGCCCGAACCGTCGGCGGTCCCCGGTTCGACCCGACGGCCATGACCCCACCGGCGGCGATGTCGGCCCGTCTTCCGACCCGACGCCGCGCACCCGCCGCTCGCCTGGCGTCGGCGGAGCCGATGCTGCGGCTGGTTCGGGAACGCAAGATCGGCGATCTGTTACCCGGCGAGGGAATCGAACGCTGGGACGCGCGCGGCGTTCACGCCAAGGGCGACTATCTCTACGTGGTCTTCGACAACCTGCCCCACGTCGCTCGCCTGCACGCCTCGCTGCAGGTCGGCCACCAGCACAACATCCTGGTTCGTCAACGCGGAGCGAGCCCCGGCTTCGAGGACATCACCTTCGATCGTGCGTCCCGTCGCTTCCTGATCGTCGCCGAGGCGGAGGACCGTTCCGCGGCCGATCCGCGGCCGGCCATCGAGGAGTACGGCGAGGATCTTCGCTACCTGGCGTGCGTCCCGATCGACCCGCCGCCGGACGGCGGCGCTCCCGGGCTGCTCGGAATGGTCTGGGTTCGCCGATGCGGCGGCGACTTCCTGATCGGCCTGTCGGCGAACGACCGCGGCCGGGGCGGCGGCCGCCTTCAGATCTTCGGCAGAGCCGGCGGCGGCTGGCTGCATCACGGTACGGTCAAGCTGCCGCGATCGGCGGGCTGCGCCGGGTGCTCGGCGCTCGACCTCGACGGCGACCGCCTCGCCGTCGTCTCGCGGGAGAGCGCAACGTTGTGGATCGGTGCCTTCAAACCGGATCGCTGGACGCTGGTCGACGACGGCACCGTCTACCGCTTTCCCCAGGACGCCACCGGCGAGCGCGCCTATCTCGACGTCGACGGCATCGCCTGGCTGGCGCCCGACCGGATCGCCGCCGTCTCCGACAGGCACGCGGCCGACACCCCGCACCAGGTCGCCAGGGGCAAGGAGCAGTCCGTGCACATCTTTCGCATCCCCGACGTCCTCTGACCGGCCGAGCGCCGGTGGATCGCGGCAGGTACCGCCCGGCAGGCGATCAACCGGCTCGTATCCGCGACGGTTGATCCGCATTCCGTGTCCCATCGTACGGGTGTGGATGTAGGGTGATCCGGGGTCGATTGGCGCCGCGACCCGGCAAACGGGAACAGGAGGGGGAGGATGGTGTGCATCCGGAGATGGACGGCTGTTGCGTTCGCGCTGCTGGCCGCAGCCACCCTTCCATGGCCGGCCGCGGCCGATCGGTTCGACGTCTCGGTGACCGCCGGGACGCGGGTGACGGCGGCCGGAGACACCGTCGACTATCTCCTGTTCGTGCCACACCCAGCGGCGGAAGCGGCGCGGCTTTCCGTCCCTGCGGTTGTGTTGACCCACGGCTTTGCCCGCGACTACGGGCGCCACGTCGACACCGCCGTGTTCCTCGCCGAACGGGGTATCGCGGTGATGACGCCGAACATGGTGAGCATCGCCGGCCTGCTCCTGCCGCAGCGGCGCAACATCCGTAACACCGCCGACCACGCGCGCTGGCTCGCCGCCCGCAGCGCCGACCCGCAGGATCCCCTCTACGGCGTGATCGACGGCACCCGCATCGCCCTCGCCGGGCACAGCGCGGGCGGCGCGATCTCCTCCGAAGCGGCACTCGAACTCCAGGACGACGGGCCGGCGGCGGCGGCACTCGTCCTGCTCGATGCCGTACCCTACCCGCGGACCGTTCGCAGCGCCCGGTCGCTGTCGCCGCTGCCGATCCTCAGTCTGCGTGCCGAACCGGCCGCCTGCAACGCGTTCGACGCCGTGTCCGACCTCGTCGACGCCATTCCCTTCGCGATCGAGGATCTTCGAGTGGTCGGTGCCACCCACTGTGATCCCGAAGGGCCGAGCGACGTCACCTGCGCCCTCGCCTGCGGTGGCCGCGATCCGGTCAGGGCCGAGACCTTCCGCACCGTGATGTACCGCTTCCTGGCGGCAAACCTGGCCATTCCCGCGACCGAGACGGAGGACGCGGCGTACGAGAGGGCGGTGCGGGGGCTGATGCAGCGTGGCGAACTCGACATGCCGATCGCCCCCGGCAATTGAGCCAGGCCTCCCCCACCCGGGCCGAGGAGGCGGCCGCGAGCGGCCTCCGCCGGATCGGGGGGCTTGACCGCGCTGACGGAATCCGCGAAAGGCGGGACTGACCGCGCCCCGCCGCGACCGTGGCGGGGCGGCGCGTTGCGCCGCCTGGAAATTCGCTCTCCCGATGCCGACCCTGTTTCTCATCGTTTTCGTCGATCTGATCGGTTTCGGGCTGATCATCCCGTTGCTGCCGTTCTTCGGCGAACACCTGCAGGCGACGCCCGCACAGGTCGGGCTGCTCATGGCCGCCTACTCCTGCGCCCAGTTCCTGACCGCCCCGTTCTGGGGGCGGATCAGCGACCGCATCGGACGCCGACCAGTGCTGATCGTCGGCATCGCCGGAGCGACCCTCTCCTATCTCTGGCTGGCATTCGCCGACGGCTTGTGGATGCTGTTCGCCGCCCGATTGTTCGGCGGCGCGATGGCCGGCAACATCTCCGCCGCGTTCGCCTATGTCGCCGACATCACCGGACCGCACAATCGGGCGAAGGGCATGGGGATGCTCGGCGCCGCCTTCGGCCTCGGCTTCATCTTCGGGCCGGCGATCGGCGGCGTGCTCGCCGGCAGCGATCCCCTCGCCGCCGACTACCGGACCCCGGCCTTGACCGCCGCGGCGCTGGCCGGGACGGCCCTGGTCCTGACCCTCGCCATCCTGCCGGAGTCGCTGTCCAAGGAGGTGCGCGCCCGCCAGGCGACGCTGCCGCCCAGGATCCGGCGTCAAGCGCTGCGACGCGCCGTGACGCAGCCGTCGGTCCTTCTGTTGCTCGTCGTGTCGTTCCTGGCGGTATTCGTGTTCGCCGGCATGGAGACCACGTTCGCGATGTGGTCACGACGCCAGTTCGGCTGGGGACCCCAGCAGAACGGCTACCTGTTCGCCTTCGTCGGGTTGATGAGCGCCGCCATCCAGGGCGGCCTCGTCGGTCGCCTGGCGCGTCGCTTCGGCGAGGGCCGGCTGATCGTCTTCGGCGCCGCGGCGCTCGCCCTCGGCATGGTGATGATCCCGCTGTCGACATCGCTGGCGTGGCTGCTGGCGGCGATGGTGGTCGTCGCCTGCGGCTTCAGCCTGGTGTCGCCGTCGCTGAACAGCCTGATCTCGTTGCAGGTGGATGCGGTCGTGCAGGGGGGCACGATGGGAATCACCCGCTCGACCACGACGCTCGCGCGCGTCCTCGGCCCCGGCTGGGCCGGCGCGATGTTCCATTACGTCGGCATGGACTGGCCGTTTCTCGGCGGCGCCCTGGTCATGGCGGCGGTGATGGTCCTCAGTCTTCGAACCATCCACTTCGACCGGCGCAGCCGCCGTACCGAGCCGGACGGCGAGGCCGCCCCCCGGTGAGCCCACGTTCAGCCGAGATCCACCGGCGCACCGAGGGCGGTGGAGAGCTCCGTCGACAGCATCGCCGCGAGGGTGTCTCCACCGCGGGTCGAGACCCATCCGTGCTCCCCGCCGCAATCGAAGTGCGAGGCGCCACTGGCCGGCGACGACATCCAGATCTGCCGGTTGGGCGCGTGCTTGTTGATCACGTATCGCCCACCGTTATCGAGTTCGATGGTGAGAATGCCGTTCTCCAGGTCGACCTCGAGTTGCTCGCCGACCGCCGCCTCGAGGTCCTCCATCAGGCGGGCCAGGGTCTGATCGGCCAGGGTCTCGAAGGTTCGTTCGTCGAGGGTCATGGGCTCTCCAGTCCGAATGCGGATCGGGTTCGCGCACGATCGTTGAACGGCCGCCCGCCCCCCGCTATATAGGGGCGAACCTTGGACACGGCGCGATGAAAAAAGACATCCATCCCGACTACCATGAGATCACCGTCGAGCTGACCGACGGCACCACGTTCCAGACCCGATCGACCTGGGGTCAGCCGGGGGACGTTCTCAAGCTGGCGATCGACGTCAAGACCCATCCGGCATGGACGGGGGTCCACCGGCTGGTCGACAGCGGCGGCCAGCTGGCCAAATTCAGGAACCGATTCAAGGACTTCGGGCTGAAGACCTGACGGCCGGGGCGATCGCTAGTCGCGATAGGGCTCGACGATGCGGGCCGCCAGCGCGTACTCCGCGTCGATCGGCGCGCGGCCGTCGACGAGATGGAGATCGAAGGTCCCGGCCCCGACCGAGATCGCGCCGGTGACCCACACCGGGGCGAGCGTTCCGCTGTGGGCGAACCCGACCGGAGCGGTCACCATGACGACCTGGTTCGGCGGCGGCAGCGGCACGTGGATGCACGTGACCGCGTAGGGCACCAGTAGGAACCGGGCGACCCCCGACGCGTCCGCTGCGAGCGGCAACGCGAAGCCGGGCAGGCGGACGATCTGCCCGTCGATTGCCGGTTCGACGGTGCGTTCGAAGCGGCGCCGGCGATCGCGCAGGCTCTCCGCTTGGCCCACCAGTTCGGCAGCCGCGGGGTGATCGGTGGCGAGATCGGTGACCAGCAGGCGGCGCTCGCCGGGCCCGAGGTTCGACTCGGTGATCATCCCCGTCGCCAGGCGCTCACGGATCATCCCCTGCTGGGCGATGCGGTGAAACGCCGCGCGGTCTCCAGGGGCCAGCGCCGCGACAGCCGCCTGCAGCCGTTGCACCTCCGCCTCGGTGTCGAAGCCGACGGCCGGCCGCAACTCCTCCCAGTAGAGCTCCCGGGCCGGGTCGTCGGCAGCGGCCTCTGCGCAGACCAGCCCGGAAACGAGGGCGATCGTCGACAGAATGCGGATCGGTGAGGACATGACCGTTCTCCCGGATGACCGTCCGCGACGGCCGCAGCGACGCGCCATCGCACCGGTCCGACGATGATACCCGCCGCCGCCGTCGCCGTCATCACGGCCGATCGCTCCGCCGCACAGCTCGCAGTGCTTGGCGCCTGCGGGCGCGGCCGGCGGAGGCCGCTTGCGCCACCGGACAAAAAAGCCGTCCCGAAGGACGGCTCAGTTGGGATCGGGAGGAGGTCGAGCCAAGCCGAGGTCTCGTTCCCTTGCGGCCCGAAACCGGCTCGGCATGGACGCTCGCGGGACATAATGGTTGTAGTGCGATTGGCATCGCGCACGCAATAGTTTTTTATTTTATGTCATCACTACTTTTGTAAGCATTCTTTAATCAGTGTGTCGGTGCGGATTGTGTCGGTCGGTCCCGCAGCCTCACCGCTTGAACAGCGACTCGGCACCGTTTCGCGCCCGCTCCTTGACGGCGATGGCCTCGCGGGCCCGCGCGATCTCCGCCTCCATCTCGGCGATGTACTGCCGCAACGCCGCGACCGACATCGCGTCGAGATCCTTCACGGCCGGCTTCCGCCTTACGGGCTCGAGATCCTGGGGATCCATGGCGCTGCCTCTCCTTGACCGGCGACGACGATGCATACTAGGCGTAGACGCCGCAACCGTCGAAGCGGCGAACACCGGAGGAGACGATGACCGACCCGCTGCCCGCGACCATGGCCTGCATCGAGATCAGTGCCCCCGGGGGGCCCGAGGTGCTGCGGCGGTCGACCCGACCGGTGCCGAAGCCGCGACCGGACGAAGTGCTGGTGCGGGTGGCGGCGGCCGGCATCAACGGCCCCGACATCTATCAGCGCCAGGGCCTCTATCCCGCACCGCCGGGCGCTTCCGACCTGCCGGGGCTGGAGATCGCCGGCACCGTGGCGGCGGTCGGCGAGAATGCCGGCGCTTGGCGCATCGGCGACCGGGTGTGCGCACTGGTGACCGGCGGCGGCTACGCCGAGTACTGCACCGCCGCCGCATCCCACTGCCTGCCGATCCCGGACGGCCTCGATCCGGTGCAGGCGGCGGCCCTGCCCGAGACGTTCTTCACGGTGTGGAGCAACGTCTTCGAGCGCGCCCGGATGGCCGCCGGCGAAACCCTGCTCGTGCACGGCGGCGGCGGCGGCATCGGCACCACCGCCATCCAACTGGCGCACGCTCTCGACCACCGGGTGTTCACCACCGAGGGCGGCGCCGCGAAATGCGCCGTGCTCGAACGTCTGGGTGCCGAACGGGCGATCGACTATGCCGCCGACGACTTCGTCACGGTCATCAAGGCGGCGACCGATGGCCGCGGCGTCGACGTCATCCTCGACATCGTCGGCGGCGACTACGTCCAGCGCAACATCGCCTGCCTCGCACGCGACGGGCGGCTGGTCAACATCGCCTTCCGCAAGGGCAGCAAGGTGGAGATCGACCTGATGCCGGTGATGCTGAAGCGGCTCACCCTCACCGGCTCGACCCTCCGGGTGCAGGCGCCGGAGCGCAAGGCGGCCATCGCTCGCGCCCTCCTCGAACGGGTGTGGCCGCTGATCGCGGCGGGCCGGATCGTCCCGCTCATCCATGCCCGGCTGCCGCTCGCCGACGCCGCCGAGGGCCACCGGATGATGGAAGCGGCGGCCCACGTCGGCAAAATCATGCTGCTCGCCGACAAGGTTTGACGCGGGGTGTCGGTGGTCTATAGTGACCGTGTCGACGCTGGGCCGCGTCGCTGATCGGGCCGGCGAATCCGCGCAGCACCGGGAACGTTGGTTCGCTCCCAGAAGACGGGAAGATGACATGTTACGTCCGCTCATGCCCAAGGCCACGGCCGTCTGGCTCGTCGAGAACACCGCCCTCACCTTCGAGCAGATCGCCGAGTTCTGCGGCCTGCACGCCCTCGAGGTGCAGGCGATCGCCGACGGCGAGGTGGCGATCGGCATGCAGGGAATCGATCCCGTCGCCGCCGGCGACCTGACCCAGGACGAGATCAACCGCTGCTCGGCCGATCCCGACGCGAAGCTGAGGCCGGCGGAGCGCCGAATCCCGATCCCGGAGGCGCGCCCCAAGGGCTCCCGCTATACCCCGGTCGCCAAACGCGGCGACCGTCCCGACGCCATCGCTTGGCTGTTGAAGAACTACCCCGAACTGACCGATGCGCAGGTCTCCAAGCTGGTCGGCACCACCAAGCCGACCATCGACAAGGTGCGCGACCGGACCCACTGGAACTCCCCCAACATCAAGCCGCGCAATCCGGTGAGCCTGGGTCTCTGCAGCGAGGCCGATCTGCAGAAGGAAGTCGACTTGGCGCGCGCGCGCGTCGGCACCGTCCACGGCGGCACGGCCCACGGCGGCACGGCCCACGGCGGCTGAGACCGTCCGCGGCGCGGCCTCACAGCCTCCCCATCTCCTCGTCCGCGCACGAATAGCCGAGCAGCGACAGGCCCTCTTCGAGGAAGTCGGCGAGCAGCGGGATGCCGAGCAGCGCTTCGGGGCGCCGCCGGTCCGCGTCTTCGAGCGCCGTCGACACGATCACCGGCCATTCCTCGGCGTCGTAGTCGCCGCGGCCGAGCCAGACCAGGGCCAGGACTTCGGCCGATTCGTCCTCGTTCAGCCCCTCGAGGCAGGCGCGGATCTCTTCGACGGTCGGGTCGTCCGGATAGTCGAACAGGATCTGACGGTCGGCGTCGTCGACCGGGTTGTCGCCCGGATCCGGGACCTCGGGCTCCATCTTGGCGTCGAACTCGCGGGCCTTGACGATCAGGTAGCAGAGCTTGTCCAGCGCAATCGTCAGCATGGCTTTCACCCTGGTTTCCATACGGAAATATGGGGTGCGCCGGCCCCGGCGGCAATCGCCGCCGGGGCGCCGCCGTCATCCGCCGACATCGAACACGATGCCCTGGGCGAGCGGCAGCGTACGGGAGTAGTTGATGGTGTTGGTGGCCCGCCGCATGTAGGCCTTCCAGGCGTCGGAGCCGGCCTCGCGGCCGCCGCCGGTGTCCTTCTCGCCGCCGAAGGCGCCACCGATCTCGGCTCCCGACGGCCCGATGTTGACGTTGACGATGCCGCAGTCGCTGCCGTCGGCGGCAAGAAAAGCTTCCGCCTCGCGCAGGTCGGTGGTGAACACGCTGGAGGCCAGTCCCTGCGGCACGTCGTTGTGGAGACGGACGGCGTCGGCGAACGCGGCGTAGCGGAGCACGTAGAGGATCGGTGCGAAGGTCTCGTCGCGGACGACGGCGGTCTGATCCGGCATCTCGACGATCGCCGGACGCACATAGTAGGCCCCTGGCCGGCGATCGGAATGCACCCGCTCGCCGCCGAACACCGTCCCGCCGTCGGACGCCGCCGCGGCGAGCGCCGCCGCCATCCGCCGGTACGCGGCGCCGTCGATCAACGGCCCGACCAGGGTCCCGGCCTCCAGCGGATCGCCGATCCGCACCGACCCGTAGGCGACCTTCAGCCGACCGACCACCTCGTCATGGATCTCCTCGTGGACGATCAGCCGGCGGAGCGACGTGCACCGCTGCCCGGTGGTGCCGACGGCGGCGAACACGATCGCGCGGACCGCCAAGTCGAGATCCGCCGACGGGGCGACGATCATGGCGTTGTTGCCGCCGAGCTCGAGCAGCGTGCGCCCGAAGCGGGCGGCGACGACCGGCGCCAGCGCGCGCCCCATGCGGCAGGAGCCGGTGGCGCTGACCAGCGGGATCCGGGGATCGGCCGCGAGCTGGCGGCCCGCCTCGCTTCCGCCGACGATCACGGCAAGCAGGCCGGCCGGCGCCTCGGCCTCGAAGCGCGCACGGGCCCGTTCGAACAGCGCGAGACAGGCGAGCGCGGTGAGCGGTGTCTTCTCTGACGGCTTCCAGACGACCGGATCGCCGCACACCAGGGCGAGGGCGGCGTTCCACGCCCACACCGCGACCGGGAAGTTGAAGGCGGTGATCACGCCGACCGGCCCCAGCGGATGCCACGTCTCCATCATCCGGTGGCCGGGACGTTCGGAGGCGATGGTGAGCCCGTAGAGCTGGCGCGAAAGACCGACCGCGAAGTCGCAGATGTCGATCATCTCCTGCACTTCGCCTTCGCTCTCGGCGAGAATCTTGCCGCTCTCGATGGTGACCAGGCGCGCCAGCGCCCTCCGATGGGTCCGAAGCTCGTCGGCGAGCAGCCGGATCAACGCGCCCCGCCGCGGTGCCGGCACCCGTCGCCAGGTCCGGAAGGCGGCCTCGGCTCCGGCGATGGCGGCGTCGATGTCGGCCTCGCCGGCGACGGCGACGTGGGCGATCTCGCCGCCGTCGATCGGCGTCGACACCACCAGCCCCGGACCCGACGGCGGCGGGACCGTGACCCCGAGATCGCTCAGCACCCGGCCGACCCCGTGACCCCGCTCGGGATGGTCGGCGGCATCGGTTGTGTGACGTCCACTCATCTACGGATCCCCGTTACAAGGGGGTTGGACGACCCGTCGACCGGTTGCCGGATCGAGCCCGAACCTCCCTACTCGACCAGGTCGAGGCCGAACCAGGTGAGCGACAGCCGCGAGAGCGTTCCGTCCGAACGCATGGCGTCGACGACGCGGGCGACCTCCGCGGCGAACGTCGGATCGCCCTTGTCGATGGCGACGGCGAGCGGCTCGAAGAACAGGAAGCCGGGAACCGTCTTGAGCGGCAGCCCGGCGTCGATCGCCGCCTGGGCCTGGTCGAGCGACGTGACAACCGCGTCGAGCCTGGCCCCGTCGCCCTCGGCGAGCGCCGCCAGCGCGGCACGGTTGTCCGGAAAGACGCGCACAACCGGCGATTCGACCAGATAGGCGAGCGGTCGCCCCTCACCGGAGAGGCTCAGGTCCTGGTCGAGATAGCGCTCGTAGGTCGTGTCGGCCTTGACGCCGACGGTCCTCCCGGAAGCATCGGCCGGCTCGCGGATGGTCGCATTGTCGTTGTGGACCACCAGGGTGGCCGGCGACAACCGATAGACGACGGGAAAATCGAGGACCGCCTCGCGTTCGGCGGTCGGCGTCATCGACACCACCGCCAGGTCCCAGCGCCGCGCCCAGCCGCCGGCCAGGATCTCCTGCCAGTCCGGGGTCACGAACGCGATGTCGAGGCCGAACCGGCGGGCGATCTCGGCGGCGACCTCGATGTCGAAGCCCACCAGCCTGCCCTCCGCGTCCCGAGCCGACTGCGGCAAGGTGTCCGGCATCGCCGCAGCGACCAGCGTCCCGCGCGCCGCGGCCCGCTCCAGCACCCCCTGTGCCGCTGCCGGCGCGCCCAGAAGCAGGCAGGCCGCCGCGACAACCACTCCCAGCCTGGCAACCATCCGCGTTCCTTCCCGTCCTGCTTGCCGTCACCCGCCCCCGGTCCGCCGTCGCCGACTCACGGCCCCACCGCTTGGCTGAGGTCGGTGCCGAACCACTTCACCGACAGCGCCGCGAGCGTGCCGTCGCCGCTCATCCGCAACACCGCGTCCTCGACCGCGCGGGCGAAGCGGGGATCGCCCTTGTCGACGGCGACCGCGACCGGCTCGGTGAACAGGGAACCGGGCAGCACCCGCACGGGCAGCCGGTCGACGACGGCCTGGCGAGCGGCGGCGAACGTCACCGCCGCGGCCTCCAGCTCGACGCCGTCGCCCTTGGCGAGCGCCAGCAGCGCCTCGTCCTTGCCGGTGTAGCGCCGGATCACCGGATTGCGGATGCGAAAGGTCGGTTGCTCGCGACCCATGAAGACGCCGAGGGTCCCCTCCAGATACGCCTCCTGGGTGGTGTCCTTCTTGACGCCGACGACCTTGCCGGACGCGTCCTCGGGAGCGAGGATCTCCAGGTTGTCCTTGTGGACCGCCAGAACGGCGACGTCGTGTCGGTAGACCACCGGGAAATCGAGGGTGGCGGCGCGTTCGGCGGTTGGCGTCATCGACACCACCGCCAGGTCCCAGCGCCGCGCCCAGCCGCCGGCCAGGATCTCCTGCCAGCCCGGGGTCACGAACGCGATCTCCAGGCCGAGCCGGCGGGCGATCTCCTCCGCCACCTCGATGTCGAAGCCGATCAGCCTGCCCTCCGCGTCGCGCGCCGCCTGCGGGAGGGTATCGGGCATCGCCGCGGCGACCAGCGTCCCGCGCGCCGCGGCCCGCTCCAAAACCCCCTGCGCCGCCGCCGGGGCGCTCAGCAGCAGGCAGGCCACGGCCAGCCAGGCCCCCAGTCTCGCGATCATCACCCCTCCACGTTGTCCCGATGCCTTCGCTCTTTGCGAGGGGCTGTTTGTCACGGTGCCGGCGGGGACGCAAGTCCGCCGCTGCCGACGGCAACCGCGAAATCGCCCCTCACGCGCTCGAAGATGCGGGCGACGATCCAGCGCCGGCCGGCGGCGGCGGCGGCGGCGATGGCGACCGTGGACGCGACGTAGACGACGAGCGTGCGGCCGAACGCCGCCCAGTCGCAATCGGCGTCGGCGAAGAACAGGACGACGCTCCACACGGACGGCAGCATGAGGATCGTCGCCAGCACCCGGGCGAGGACCTGCCGGCGCAGTCGATCGACATCGGCGAGCAGGGCCTCCACGCGGCCGAAATGGCGCTCGAGGGCGGTTCCGTCGCCGACACCGCTCTCGGCGACGAAGGTCACGGTATCGCCGTCGAACTGGATCACGGTGCGGGCGAACAGCGGCGTGCCCTCGCCCGAATGCTCGGGCGTCGTCACCACGGCCCCGCCGTCGGCGAACATCGCGGTCAAGGTCCGTAGCCGCTGCAACAGGCCGCTGCCGAGCGGCCGCGACCCGGCATCACCGCCGAACGCCGCCGGGTCCGCCACCGCCGTCACCGCCCGCGAGGGTGCGAGGAGCCGGGTCTCAGCGCTGCGAGCGGAGTCCTGCGGCGGCCGAGCAGGGCCCCGAACGATCCCAGGAACACCGCCACGGTGTTCGCCATCACCCCCCAGAAGCGAACCGAGATGTCGACGCTCCGTTCATGGACGTCGAAGAGGTGGCGCTTGTCCGGCGCGGTGTAGGCGCTCTGGATGCGGGTGATCACGTCGCCGTCGAGCTGGATGACCGTCTGCATCACCACCTTCTCGACCCCGATCTCCCAGATCTTGCGGAGCAGGGTCCGATCGTCGGGTCCGAGCGGGATCGCCGTTCGCGACCCCGTCGTCACCAGGGTGCTGTTGATGTGCCGGCGGGTCTGGCCGTAGATGCCGCCCGCCTCCAGGGTCCCCTTGATGCGCGAGAGCAGATTCTTGATCTGGTCGGAGTTGCGGGCGATTCGCACGAGAACGATCCGGTCGTCCGGCAGCAGGTCGGCAAGCTCGTTCTGAGCGGCGACCGAAGCGTCTCGCAGGCGATCGAAGGTCTCGACCGACACCGAGAGGCTCCCGAACGACAACGGCGTCGACGGCCACTCCCTCAGCGGCCGGCCGAGATCCGGGGAATCGGTGCCGAAAGCGTATCCGATCGGGATGCCGAGGCGTTGCAGCTCGGCCGCGTAGGTCTGGGCGATGTCGACGAGCGCATTGGCCGGATCCGGCATCTTGCGCGCGGTCATGGTGTCCTTGACGACCGTGTTGATCTCGAGGTTGAACAGATCCTCGGCGATGGTTATCAGGCTGTCGCGGAGATCGATCATGGCGATGCCGGGGTCGACGAACGGGTTGCGGAGCGGCAATCGCGGGACGGGCCGCGACGGCTAAGCCGGCGGGCGGGGCGGTGGGGATTCGCTCGCATAACGCTCGATCCTGTCGCCGATTCGCTCGGCGAGATCGACCAACGATCTGATGTTGGAGGCGACGACCTGCCGGGCATTGATGACCTGCTGGTTGTGGAACTCGCGAGTCGAGGCCAGCTCGCCGGTGATGAACGCCGTGTCGATGGTGGTGGTGATGTCACCGTCGATCAGGTCCATTTCGCTCTTGATCACCTTGTTGCCGGCCTGGTCGACGACGACCGTCTCGACGGTGAGGGTCTTCAATCGGTCCAGGATCTGGATGACCCTGTCGAGGATCGGATTCGCCATGATTGGTCTCCCGGCCACGCGGGGCGTCCGCGAAAGCGACCACGCCGCACCCCCGCACTGGCGGGAACGGTACAGCGTTTGTCTTCCCGGCGGCAAGACGGATGGACCGGTCGTGCCATCCGGTCTCGTCCCGCGGGCTGGAACCGTCGCCGCCGGCTGCGGTGCATCTTGCGGTGGCGTAGGACAATGGGCACAATCTTCCCCATCAGGGCCATCGACCGCCGGACGACCGGTCCGCCGGTCGATGGGAGACAGGGAGGACATGATGAGGCTTCGCGTTGGTCACGGAGCGGCGAGGCGTCTCTCGGTCGCCGCGGGAGCGGTGCTTCTGTCGTTGATCGTCGTCGGATGCGACACCGTGACCCGGCCGGCGACCGGCAGCGAGGAGCCGTTGCAGACCGGCGTCCATATTCCGGCCGAGTGCGTGGACACGGCGATGATCGGCGCCGCATCCGGTGTCTATGGCGACACCAACGCCTGCCTCGGCGATCAGCCGGCGTTGCGGGATCGGGCGCGGGACGCGGGACAGCGGAACTGTGCCGAGCTGTGCCAGGCGATGTCCTGCAAGCCGACCAAACTCGCCTTTCCGTCGTCCCCGCAAGCGATCTGCACCGGCCGCAACTTCAACACCGCCCTGTCCTACGGGGTCGCCACCACCGGCCGCTTCGTCTGCCGCTGCGTCATCCCCGATGCACTGATGTCGGGCTCCGAAGGGTAGCGCCCGCCACCCGTCCGCAGCGCGCTTCGAGACCGCACGAAAAGGAGGGTCCGCGGCGGATCGCGGACCCTCGAGGTTTTCCCGGGTCTGGAAACATGGCATGTGGCATCCCGGGCGCAGATCCGATGGCCGGGTCGCGGCCAAAGGGGGCGGGAACCGAGGACGCCGACGGCAGTGTCGCAAGTTCGATGCCAAGTCCGGTTCGCCGATCGGGGTCCGCTGGTCGAAGCCCGATGATCGGTCGGTCGGCCCGTCGGCGGGGCGAGCTGATCCGGGGTCGTCGGCGGTGTCGAAGCGCCCTATAGTGGCCGCTGGCGGGGTCCTCACTGGCGGCGCGGCGATGCTTCAATCACGTCATGGCGCGGTCCTTGCGGCGGTTCTCGGCGGTCTGATCGCCGGCGCCCTCGTCGCCGCGACCGTCGCGGCGGCGCCACCGGCCGATGACGCCACGGCGGCGGCGCGGGCGCGGATGGTGGCCGCGATAGAGGCAAATGCCGCCGACGTGGGCATCGTCGCCGGCCGGTCGGGCATTTCGGCCGCGGTCCTCGAGGTGATGGGGCGCATCCCGCGCCATCTGTTCGTCCCCGAGGACCGGGTCCGCCACGCCTACGAGGACCGCCCGTTGCCGATCGGCTACGGCCAGACGATTTCCCAGCCCTACATCGTGGCGCTGATGACCGACCTGCTCGCCGTCGGCGCCGACGACACCGTGCTCGAGATCGGCACCGGATCCGGCTACCAGGCCGCCGTCCTCAGCCCGCTGGCCCGGCACGTCTACACGATCGAGATCGTTCCCGCGCTCGCGGACGCGGCCGGAGAGCGGCTGCGGCGTCTCGGCTACGACAACGTCACCCTGCGCCAGGGCGACGGCTACGACGGGTGGCCGGAGCACGCCCCCTTCGACCGAATCGTGGTCACCGCGGCGGCCGGGCACGTTCCGCCGCCGCTGATCCAGCAGATGGCGGCCGGTGGCCGGATGATCATCCCGGTGGGGAGCCCGTTCCTCGTCCAGCAGCTGGTGATGGTCGACAAGCACGCGGACGGAACGGTCACCAGCCGCCATCTGCTGCCGGTCCGCTTCGTGCCCCTCACCGGCGGTCGTTGAGACCTCGCGATGCGGCTGGTGGTCGCCGTCGCCCTGCTGTCCGGCGCTGCGCTCGGGTTCGAGGTGCTGCTGGTCCGGCTGTTTTCGATCGCCCACTGGCATCACTTCGCCTACATGATCATCAGCTTGGCGCTGCTCGGCTACGGCGCCGCCGGCACCTTCCTCAGCTTCACCCGCGCTCGCTTGCTGGCGCGGTTTCCGCTCAGCTTCGGGTTGTTCGCGGCGCTGTTCGGCGTCTCGGTTCCAGCCGCGTTCGCGCTTTCCGCGGCGGTTCCGCTCAACGTCCTCGAAATCGTCTGGGATCCCCGCCAGCGCGCCTACCTGCCGTTGGTCTACGCGATCCTGACGGTGCCCTTCTTCTTCGCCGCGACCGGCATCGGTCTCGTCTTGACGGCGGCCGGCCGGGACGTCGGGCGCATCTATCGCGGCGATCTGATCGGGGCGGCGATCGGCGCGCTGGCGGTGGTCGGCGGCCTTCACGCCCTGCCGCCGGGCGGCTGCCTGGTGGCGATCGGTGCGGTCGGGCTGGTCGCGGCCGCGTTCGCGTGCTGGGATGACGAGGTGCCGCCGGGGCTGCCCGTCGCGTTGACGGCGGCGGCGGCGCTCCTGGTCTGGGCTTGGCCGGCGGACTGGGCGACGGCCAAGCCGTCGCCCTACAAGGAGTTGAGCCTGGCGCTGTCGATTCCCGACAGCGAGATCGTCGCCGAGCGGTTCGGCCCGCTCGGTCTGCTCACCGTCGTGCACAGCCCGACGGTTCCCTTCCGCCACGCGCCCGGCCTGAGCCTCGCCGCCACCACGGGACCGCCGGAACAGCTGGGCCTGTTCATCGACGGCGGCGGCATGACGGCGATCACCCGCTTCGACGGCCGGCTGGAACCGTTCGCCTACCTGGATCAGCAGACCGCCGCCCTGCCGTTCCACCTGCTCGACCGGCCGCGCGTGCTGGTGCTCGGCGCCGGGACGGGACTCGACGTCCTGCTCGCCCTCCGGCACGACGCCCGCAGCGTCGATGCGGTCGAGATCAACCCGCAGCTGATCGAGCTGGTGGCGGACACGTTCGCCGCCTTCGCCGGCGGGATCTACGATCACCCCGCGGTCACGCTGCGCATCGCCGAAGCGCGCAGCTTCGTCGCCGCGACGGAACGGCGGTTCGACCTGATCCACTTGGCGCTGCTCGATTCGTTCTCCGCCGCCGCCGCCGGCCTGCATGCCCTGAACGAGAGCTACCTCTATACCGTCGAGGCCTTCCAGACCTACCTCGACACGCTGGCGCCGGACGGCTTCCTGTCGGTGACCCGCTGGCTGCGCAGCCCGCCGCGGGACGGCCTGAAGCTGTTCGCGACCGCCCTCACCGCCCTCGAGCGGCGGGGGGTCGCCGCCCCGGGAGACCGCCTCGCCCTCGTCCACGGTTGGCAGACGGTCACCCTCCTGGTCAAGAACGGCCCCCTGACCGACGACGACGTCACACGCCTCCGCGCCTTCGTGCGCGACCGTGGGTTCGATGTCGCCTTCTACCCGGGGATCGATGCCGCCGAGCCCAACCGTTTCAGCGTCTTCGACCGGCCCTACCTGTTCGAGGGCGCTGCCGCGCTGCTCGGTCCCGACCGCCGGCGGTTCCTCGCCGACTATCCGTTCATCGTCGCGCCGGCCACCGACGACCGCCCGTACTTCTCCCATTTCCTCAAGTGGCGCACCCTGGTCGAGCTGTTGCGACCGCCGGAGCGGAGCGGCGTCAACCTCGTCGAGTGGGGCTACCCGGTGGTGGCGGCGACCCTCCTTCAGGCCGGCGTTGCGAGTGCGGTGCTGATCCTCCTGCCGCTGGCGGCGTTCCGGTGGCGCACCGGCGGCGGCCGGCCGCCACGGCGGCTGCGATGGCGGGTGGCGGTGTATTTCTCCGCCCTCGGACTGGCGTTCCTGTTCGTCGAGATCGCCTTCATCCAGCGCTTCCAGCTGTTCCTCGGCCATCCGCTGGCCGCCGTCGCCGTGGTGCTGTTCGGGTTTCTGCTGTTCGCCGGCCTCGGCAGCGGCGCCGCCCGACCGGGCGCGGAGCGGCTGCGGTGGTCTTCGGGCCGGATGGCGGCGGTGGCCGCCGCCGCCATCGTCGTCTTCGCGTCCGGCTACCTCGTCGTGCTGCCGGCGCTGTTCGCCGCGCTGGCGGGACTGCCGGCGGCGGCGAAGGTCGCGGTCGCGCTGGCGCTGATCGCGCCGATCGGCTTCTTCATGGGCATGCCGTTCCCGCTCGGCCTCGGCGACACCGCCGCCGAGGCCCCCGAACTGGTCCCTTGGGCCTGGGGGATCAACGGCTGCGCATCGGTGCTGAGCGCGGTGCTGGCGACCCTGCTCGCCATCCACGTCGGCTTCTCGGTGGTGGTGGTGCTGGCGCTGGTCCTCTACGCGCTCGCGGCGAGCACCTTTCCCGCGGCGACGACGCCCGGCGCCGGCACGGCCCCGCGCGGCTAACGGCCGACCCGGACCAGGGTGCCGGTCACCCCCCGCAGCGGCTGGTCCTCGCGGAAGCGGGTGAACCGGACATCCAGCCCCTCGGCGGTGAGGGTCCGATGGTAGACCTGCATCTCGTAGCCGCCCTCGGCGGTGATGTGGAGCGCGTAGACGGTCAGCACGTCGCCCGTGATCCGGGCCCACACGTAGGGATCGCCCTGCAGCGGATCGAGCGGAACCCGATGCCCGAACATGTTGCGCCGCATCTCCGAACCGAAGATGCCCGGCCGCTGGGTCGGTTCGAAATCGATCGAGTACTCCTTGACCTTCGCCTTCCCGTCGGCGCCGTGGGTGACCGTGTTCCAGGTGACGTTGAAGCCACTCTTGGTCGCCGCAATCACGACCCGCATGTCGCGCGCCGCGAAACCCTCGTCGTTGGCCGAGACGCTGCGTCCTTCGTAGGTGCCGAAGAACGCCTCGATGGAACGGTCGGCGGCGAGGGCCGGGCCGCCGCCGATCAGCCATAACGTCAGCAGCAGAATCAGCGGCGCCGACGCCCGACGCACGACGACCGCGAGCGCGGAACCCTCACGATGCGGCACGTCGTGGGCGGCTGTCGTCATCGCCTCCGGCCTCTTCGCCCCGCCGTCGACCGGACGGTCGACCGCGGATGGTCGGAGCGGCCGGATTTGAACCGGCGACCCCTACACCCCCAGTGTAGTGCGCTACCAGACTGCGCCACGCTCCGAACCCTGGGGACTATAGCGCCCTCGGCGGAAACCGCGCAACACCACCCGGACCGGACGGCTCACCCGGCGCCGGCGGCCAGAAGCGCGCGCAGGCGCTCGAGTTCGCGAACCGCTTGCTCGAGTTCGTTGCGCAACCGCGCCTCGGCGGCGAAGCCGGGGTCGGGATCGCATCCGCCACCGACGGCTCCCTCCGCCGCCGCGGGCCGGGCAGCCTCCCGACCCACTCCTTCGCGGAGCAGTTTCTGGGCCCCCTTGATGGTGTAGCCCTCCTCGTAGAGGAGCGCGCGGATCCGCTTCAACAGCGCGACGTCGCGCGGGCGGTAGTAGCGGCGCCCGCCCCGCCGCTTCACCGGCCTGATCTGCGGGAACTTGGTTTCCCAGAACCGCAGGACGTGCTGGGGGGTCTCCAGTTCGGTGGCGACCTCGGTGATGGTCCGGAACGCGGCCGCCGACTTCCCCCCCTCGGAGGCTGGAGATCCGTCCGGTGCCGCCGCCGTCACCATCCCGGCAGTCCCCGTCTAGGGCCTCTCGTTGATGCGGTTCTTGAGGACCTGGGAGGCCCGGAACACCAGCACCTTGCGCGGCAGGATCGGGACCTCCTCGCCGGTCTTCGGATTGCGACCGATGCGCTGGCCCTTCTCGCGAACGGAGAAACTCCCGAACGACGACAGTTTCACGGTCTCCCCCCTGGCCAGGGCGTCGGAGATCTCCCGCAGAACCGCCTCCAACAGATCCGCCGATTCGTTGCGCGACAGGCCGACCTCCTGGTAGACCGCCTCGCTGAGATAGGCGCGCGTGATCGTTTGATCCGACATTCCCCCTGGCCTCCGCTGCACTGTTCGCCGACAGCCTATCGCGGCGGTAGAAATCCGTCAATATATCAATGGGATGAAAGATTCCCCGAGCGCCGTCGGCAGAACCGCCGGAAATCGCCGCTCACCAGCGCACCAGCGCCGAGCCCCAGGTCAGCCCGCCGCCGATCGCCTCCAGGAGAACGAGGTCGCCGCGCTTGATCCGACCGTCCCGGATGCCTTCGTCGAGCGCCAGCGGAATCGAGGCGGCGGAGGTGTTGGCGTGTCGGTCGACGGTGATGATCACTCGCTCCTTGGCGATTCCCAGCTTGCGCGCCACTCCCTCCAGGATCCGGAGGTTGGCCTGGTGGGGGATCAGCCAGTCGATGCCGTCGATGGTCATGCCGTTCGCCGCCACCGCCTCCTCGGCGACGTCCGCCAGGCTGACCACCGCATGCCGGAACACTTCCTTTCCCGACATCCGCAAGCAGCCGACGGTCCGGGTCGCGGAAGGGCCGCCGTCGACATACAGGATGTCGCGGTGCCGGCCGTCGGAATGGAGGTGCGTCGACAGGATGCCCCGGGCCTGTCCCCAGCCGACCTCGCCCGGCCGGGCGTCGTCGCCGTCGCCGGCTCGCAGCACCACCGCTCCGGCACCGTCGCCGAACAGCACGCAGGTCGCACGGTCGGTCCAGTCGAGGATCCGGGAATAGGTCTCGGCGCCGATCACCAGCGCGGTGCGGACCTGTCCCGTGCGGATGAAGTTGTCGGCGACGGCGAGCCCGAAGACGAACCCCGAGCAGACCGCCTGGACATCGAACGCGATGCCCGTCACCAGCCCCAGCCGCGCCTGCACCTTGGTCGCCGTGGCCGGGAACGTGTCGTCGGGGGTGGTCGTGCAGACGATGATCAGCTCGACCTCGCCGACGTCGACCCCCGCCTGAACCAGCGCCCGTTCCGAGGCGCGCACGGCGAGGTCGGACGTCAACTCGCCCTCGGCGGCGATGTGCCGCTGTCTGATCCCGGTCCGCGTGACGATCCAGTCGTCGGACGTCTCGACCGCGCCGGAGAGTTCGGCGTTGGTCACCAGCCGCGCCGGCAGGTAGGACCCGCAACCGAGGATCTGGGATCGACGCATGCTCGTCATCCGGTCGCCACGCTGGGTTTCTGCTCGGCCGCCGGTTCGAGCCGGGCGAAGTCCTGCTTGATCCCGTCGTTGACGCCGTCGGCGATCAGCTTCGCCGCGACGCGGACGGCGTTCGAGAAGCCGATGGCATCGGTGCCGCCGTGGCTCTTGACGCAAACGCCGTTGAGGCCGAGAAACATCGCCCCGTCATAGTGGCGGGGATCGACCCGCTCGCGAAGGGCGCGAAGCGCCGGTCTCGCCAGCAACGCGCCGAGCCGCGCCCGCAGCGAGCTGCCGAGGTGCTCCTTCAGGAGCTCGCCGATCAGCCGCGACGTCCCCTCGATCGTCTTCAGCGCGACGTTGCCGGTGAACCCGTCGGTGACGATGACGTCGACCGTGCCCTCGGCGATGTCGTCGCCTTCGACGAACCCGTGAAAGCGGATCGAAAGCTTGCTTTCCTGGAGGATGGCTGCGGCCTTCTTCACCGCGATGCTGCCCTTGAGATCCTCCTCGCCGACGTTGAGGATGGCCACCGAGGGCTTCTCCAGGCCGAGCACGTTGCGGGCGAACACCTCTCCCATCACCGCGAACTGCACCAGGTTGTGGGCGTCGCACTGGACGTTGGCTCCGAGATCCAACATCACCAATCGCCCGCGCCGCGTCGGAAACAGGGTCGCGATCGCCGGACGATCGACACCCGGCAGGGTCTTGAGCGCGAACTTGGCGATCGCCATCAGGGCGCCGGTATTGCCGGCCGACACCACCCCGGCGGCCTCGCCGCCCGCGACCGCGTCGATTGCACGGCGCATGCTGGAATTGCGCCCGGTCCGCAACGCGACCGACGGCTTGGCGGCGCTGCTGACGACCTCCGGCGCGTTTCGCACGTCGGTCACCGATCGCAAGCGGCGGTGACGGTTGATCAGGGGCGAGAGCTGTTCCTCGCGTCCGAACACGAGGAACCGCAGCTCGGGTACGCGGTCGAGGGCATGGCTTATGCCCTCGATGACGGCTTGGGGCGCATTGTCGCCGCCCATCCCGTCCACGGAAATCGTCAGGTCGTTCGCCAAGACTAGGTTGGTCCTACAAACTCGAGCACCGCCGACAGCCGGACGTGGTCCCCACGACAAACACGCCGTTCGCGGCCGCAGCCATCCCCTTCCGACTTCGGCGGGCCACCCGTCTCGACCGCCGTCATCATCCACGGTCGGCGCGACATCGGCCGCCCTTCGCGGGCGACGCACCGGCTTCCGCCCCACCGATCGTCTCGCATGATCGCCGCCGACCCCTTCGAGTGAGAAGTCGCCTAATTAAACGCGATGACAACGGAGGGCAAGCCGCTTGCCATCATTCGACCGATCTGTCTCGCCGTCGGGCCAGCGCGGCGAACGGTCCGATCTCGTCGGGCGCTTGCGGCGTTCCGCCGAGCCCCTCAAACACCGCGCCGGCGGCCCGCGGAAACGGGTCCAACGCCAGGGACAGCTCGTGAGCCAGCACCTCGCCGACGTCGATCGCGTCGCCCTCCACCGGCTCCGGCGGAAACGCGTCTTCGAGAGTGAGCGAGATGTCGCCGTCGTGCTCGCCATCGGCGGGGGCCCCGTCATCCGTCGTGTACAGGCGCTCGAATCGGACATCGAGGTGGCCGGGGACCGGTGCCAAGGTCACCACGCAGGCCTGAACGACATCGGCCCGCATCCGCCCCTCCAGCAGCAGACCGCCTCGTCCCGGGTGGGGACGGATGAGTCCCGCGCCGACCAGTCGGTCCAGCGACATCAGGCCGAACCGCTCGCCGAGCGCCCGTCTCTCCTCGGCTCCGGCCTCGACCGAGAACGCCCGTCCTTGCGCCTCGAGGCCACGGACGGTCACCCTCCGGCAGAACTCGCGGGCGGCGGACGCACTCACGAACGGCCGTCCCCACCGAGCCCGGGCGGAGGACCGAAACGCCACCCGTCGCGCATCACCTGGTCCAGTCCGAGGGCGTCGAGGGCCTCCGCCTCGCGTCGCACATAGGCGGCGAGGGCGGCCACCGCGGCGTCGCACGGCGCGGTCTTGCGGTACAGGTTTCGCTTCAGGGCGGCGGTCAGCTTGCCGTCCTCGGCGCTGTCGAGGCCGGAATCGTAAGCGCTGAGCCGCCCGTAGAACGCCTGGGCCATCGCCTTGACGCGTTTGCCGACGCCGATGTCACCGATTCCCATCTCGCGCAGGTTCTGGTCCATGTCCGCGAACATCAGATCGAACAACGCCTGCGCCACTTCCGCCGCCACCGCGTGATCCTTGCGAAGCCGGCGCAGCAGCAGGGCGACATGAACGGCGATCATGTCGAAACGCCCGTCCGGCGTGTCCGGGACGCCACTCCCCAGGTAGAACGCCGGATGGCGTGCCTGCTCGACTGCGGTCGCATACAAGCGATGCGCAATCGTCACCGTCTGCGGTTCGTTGAACAGGTGTCTCAGTCTCATCGCTCGGGCCGCCGGTCCTCGTCGGTTCGTCCACTGTAATTGACAACGATCGCTCGGCCGTGCAATTTTTTTCTGGTGACCGTCCGTCATTCCGGACGATCGCGATGGACCCGGTTGGGGTGGATCGAGCTCATGCGAGATGTGGTGAACAAGGGTGACGGCTCATCGCCTCGGTGGCGGTATCGAACGCGCCGGCTCGGCGCGTTCGTTGTTCTACTGGCCGGTGCCGTGGCGGCCTGCTCGCCACGAATCGACGCCCGCGGCTACCCGTTCGATCCCGAGACCCTCCCCCAGATCGTGCCCGGAACGCACACGCGCGACGATGTCGCGCAGATCCTGGGCTCGCCGTCGACGACGAGCGTGTTCGACGCGGAAAAGTGGTACTACGTCGGCAACCACACTAAAACCATGGCGTTCTTCGAGCCGCGGGTGACCGAGCGCCACGTCGTCACCATTACGTTCGACGAACAAGGCGTCGTCCGCACGGTCGAGACGTTCGGGCTGGAGCGCGGCCGATCGGTTTCCGTCGTCGATCGGGAAACCCCGACCACCGGCAATCAGGTCACGCTGCTCGATCAGCTGCTCGGCAATCTCGGGCGATTCAACAAGGCCGGGATGCAAAGCAGATAGTCGCCGTCCCTCGGGTCGGCCGCCGTCGCGAGGCGGCCGTCATGCCGTCGAGGGGGCGATCAACCGGTCGGCGAGCGCGGCGCGACGAATCGCCGCCTTGAGCTTCTCGAACGCTCGGACCTCGATCTGGCGCACCCGCTCGCGGGAAATGCCGTACCGGGCACCGAGTTCGCCCAGGTTTGGCGGATCGTCCCGGAGTTTGCGCTCGGCGAGAATCCGCCGCTCCCGGTCGCTGAGCTCGGCCATCGCGTCGACCAGGAGGGCCCGGCGCTTGTCGTGCTCGTCCTTGCGGATCAGATCGGCCTCCTGATCGGCGCCCTCGTCGACCAGCATGTCCTGCCACGTCAGGTCCGATCCGTCGCCGACCGCGGCGTTCAACGACAGGTCCGGCATGCTCATCTGCCGATCCATCAGCACGATTTCGGATGCGGGCACGCCGAGTTCGCGAGCGATGGCGGACACCCCGCTCGCCGACAGCGCGTTGTCGCTGAGCGGCTGGATCTTCGCCTTCAGCCGCCGAAGATTAAAGAACAGCTTCTTGCGATGCTCGTTGGTCACCGCCTTGACCAGCGACGACGACCGCAACACGTAGTCGCTGATCGCCGCGCGGATCCACCACATCGCGTAGGTGGACAGACGAAAACCACGGTCGGGATCGAACTTGTCGACCGCCTGCATCAGGCCGATGTTGCCCTCCGAGATCAGGTCGGCGAGCGCCAGGCCGTAGCCGCGATACTGTCCGGCGATCTTGACCACCAGACGCTGATGGGAACCGACCAGCTGGTCGGCCGCCTCCGCGTCGCCGCTCTCACGCCACCGGCGAGCGAGATGCGCCTCGGTTTCCTTGTCCAACAGCGGATAGCGGCGCACGCTCCTCATATACCGCGACAGATCGCTGTCGGTCGCGCCACCCCCGACCCTCGACGGCTTGACTCGGCCCATCCCGAACCCTCCCTCTCCATGACACGAGGACGATACCTGAGTACCGGAGTCGGGATGACGGGGTGCTTTCCGCCACATGAACAAATGGTAACGTCGCGGGCCCGACGGCCGACCGGCCGAGCCGGCTTCGGGAGGCGGCTCGCGCCACCCCCCGATCCCGTGCACCGCGCAGGCGATCTAGTTCGGCAGCAGCACCCGGTCGACGGCGTGGATGACGCCGTTGCTGGCGACCACGTCCGCCTTGGTGACCTGCGCGAAATCGTTGACCCACACGCCGCCATGGGTGCCGAGCAGACGGGTGACGGTGACGTTGCCCCCCTCGGCGGTCTTGACGCTGGTGGGCGCGCGGCCGGCAGCGCCGGACATCACCTTGCCCGGAACGACGTGGTAGGACAGGATCTTGACCAGCTGGGCCTTGTTCTCGGGCTTGAGAAGGTTGTCGACGGTGCCCTTCGGCAGTTTGGCGAAGGCGTCGTCGGTCGGCGCGAAGACGGTGAACGGCCCTTCTCCCCTGAGCGTGCCCTCCAGCCCGGCCGCCTGCACCGCCGCCACCAGCGTCTTGAAGTTACCGGCGCCGGCGGCGGTGTCGACGATGTTCTGCGGCGCGGGCTTGCTCGCGGGACTCGCGCATCCGGCCAATCCCACGGCTACGATACCCACCAGAAACTTTTTAAGTCTCATTTCGTTTTCTCCATGACGATACCCGTTAGTCGCGGACACGGTGTTCGCGAACACCCACTCCGGCAACGATTAGAGCATTACTCCCGATCGTTCAAGACCGTGCGCTCGCGGCCGGCCGCCGCGGCCCGGTCGTCGTCGCGAACGACCGGCGAGGCCGCTCCCGCGGTCAGAGCAGTCCCATCTGGCGGAAGCTCGAATGGCCGCTCTTGGAGATGATCAAATGGTCGTGGAGGACCATGCCGACCTTCTCGACGACCGCCTTCACCTCTCGGGTCATGGCGATATCGGCCTTCGAGGGCTTGGGGTGATTGCTGGGGTGGTTGTGCACCATCACCAGCGCCGAGGCATCGAGGGCCAAGGCGCGCTTGAGAACCTCGCGCGGGTAGACCGGCGTGTGGTCGATGGTGCCCTGGTGCTGGACCTCGTCGGCGATCAGCACGTTCATCCGGTCGAGGAACAGCACCCGGAACTGCTCGACCATGCGGTGGGCCATGGTGGCCCGGAGATAGGCGATCAGCTTGTCCCAGTTGTCGAGGACCGGCCGTTCGGACAGCTCCTCGCGGGTGATGCGGGCGGCGACCGTCCGCACCGCCTTGAACAGGGTGATGGTGTGGTGATTGACGGGTTCGAACTCCCGCAGCTGGTCCGGCTCCGCGTTGATCACCCCGGCGAGGCTCTGGAAGCGGGCGAGGAGCTCCTTGGCGAGCGGCTTGGTATCGACGCGCTCGATCGAGAAAAACAACAGGAGCTCCAGGAGCTCGTAATCCGGCAGCACCTCGTCGGCGCCCGCCAGGAAGCGCTCGCGAAGCCGCTGGCGGTGGCCCCAGTAGTGCGGCCGGTTCGGCAGCTGGGGCCGGTCCGTGTCCGACAGCCCGCCGCTCGTCGCCGTCTCGCGCAGGCCCTCGACGACCGCCGGACGCGGGTCGACACCGCGAAAGACCCATACCTGCTTCACCCGGTCCCAGTCGCCGCCGAGGCGACGGAACAAATGGCGATGCGGATGGGTGTCGCCCTTGACCGTGTAGACGGTGTCGCCGGACGCGGGCGAATGCGCCGAAACGGTGAGACCGGCCGCTTCCAGCGAGATGTCGAGCGGCCCCGTCACCGGCTCAACGCTGCGCTTGCGGCGGCGCCCCCTGGCGCCACACCGAAGGCTCGGTGAACTCGCCCGCCCACATGCCCCGGCCGGCGCCCCGGGCCTCGGCTTCCGCCTCGACGTAGTCGTGGGCGTAGCGGCGATAGGCCACCGCCCATCCCTCGCGCACCATCCAGGCGTTGAGATCGTCGTCGCCCTCGAAGCAGACGGCGATCAGCCGCCCGTAGCGGTCGCGCCTGTTGCCCCGGCAGGTCACGACCCGGCCCTCGGTCCGGTCGGACAGCGCCACGGACGACGCCTCCCCGCACAACCACTCCGTCCCGCCGGCGGTGCAGGCCTGCCGCGCCTCCGGGGCGTCGATGCCGTGCAGGCGGATCCGTTCGCCGCCGATCTCGATGGTGTCGCCGTCGATGATCCGCGCCTCGCCGATCACGTCGGCGAGGCCCGGTCGGCCGCAGAGCGACACCGCCAGCGCGGCGGCGAGAACCGCCGACACCATCTTCGAGCGTCGGGATCGGCGTCCGCGATCGACGACACGGCGGCGGGAGGTGCGGAAATCGGCGCGATGCATGAGCGATACTTGCCCCTTTCGGGTCTGTTATAACCCGTATGGGGAATTTTTCAAACGGTGAGTTGGTCGCGGGCGGCGGCCGCGGTTCGGCGGGCCGCCCCCCTCCCCCGCCCCACCGGGGGACTCAGGATGCCGTCGCCTTCAACGCCGATCGCAAGCGATCGAGCACGGTGACGAGATCGGGGGTGAGCAAGGCCCGGGTCCGGGCCTCGATCGGCGCCGGCAGGCCGTGCATCGCCTCGGCGACGGCGCCGGCGATACAGGCCAGGGTATCGGTGTCGCCGCCGCGGCCGATCGCGGTGCGCACCGCCTCCTCCCAGCCGCTCGCCGTGAACGCCGCGGCCAGCGCCGCCGTCAGCGAGTCGCGGACGGCGGCGACCGGTGTCACGGGGCGGCGAGACGCACGCCGATCGGATCACGCATCGGTCGCCGCCCCGGCCTCGCCCCGACCAGACCTTGCCTGCGACCGCGGGAAGGTTTATCTGCCCCCCAACAAGGACGTCGCAAGGACCGAGAGCCGCCATGATCATCCGGTTGTTGACTGTGATCGGCCTGTTGTCGGCCGCCGCGCCGGCGATCGCCGCCGACACCACCCAGACCTTCGCCCTGCGCGGCGTCGCGCTCACCTCGTGCGAGCAGTTCCTCAAGGCCATGCAGGAGCGGCAGGAGAACGTCCTGGTCGCCGGCGGCTGGATGGAGGGCTACATCACGGCGGTCAACCAGTTCACCGCGGACACCTTCGATATCGCGCCCTGGCAGTCGACCCAGGTGTTGCTCGGCCTCGTCGCCCGCAACTGCGAACGCAACCCACAGGCGGGGTTCTTCCAGATCGTCGACTCGATGGTCAAGTTCCTGACGCCCGCGCGGCTCCGCACCCAGTCGGAGCGGGTTCTCGCCGACACCGGCAGCGGCGCGCAGATGTACCTCTATCGCGACACGATGCGGGACGTGCAGACCAAGCTGATCGAACTCGGCTTCCTCAAGGGCGGCGCGGATGGGCAGTTCGGACCGATGACGCGATCCGCCCTCGAATCGTTCCAGAAGTCGCAACAGATCGAGGCGACGGGGCTGCCCGATCAGAACACCCTGTTCCGGTTGCTGTCGCCGCAAGGCGGCTGACGACACGCCTCCACCGCTCCGACCGGCGCTCCGACCGGCGCTCCGACCGGCGGCGGCGGCGCCGCCGCCGCCAGGGTGCGGATCAGCAGCACGAGCCAGATCCCGAGGCAGACGACGGCGACGGCGATGACGATCTTCTTGATCACGCCGCCGGCCGCTGATCAGAGCGAGTCCAACCGCCGCGCGGCCTCGTCGAGGCGCGCGCGCGCCGTCGCGGCCTCGGCGCGGCGCTCGCGCTCGGTCTCGACGACCTCCGCCGGCGCGTTGGCGACGAACTTCTCGTTGGCGAGCTTGCGGTCGAAACGGCCGATCTCGCCGTCCAGCCGGGCGATCTCCCGGTGCAGCCGGGCCCGCTCGGCGGTGACGTCGACGACATCGGCGATCGGCAGCAGCAGGGTCGCCTCGTCGAGGACCACCTGCACCGCCCCCTTCGGCGCCTCGCGGTCCCAGGTTTCCGCCGACGACAGCCGTGCCAGCTCGGTGATCAGCGGCGCGTGGGCGGCGAGGCGATCGCGCGAGGACGGGGCCGCGTCCTTGAGCCGCAGCGGGATGCGCGCCGCCGGCGGCACCCCCATCTCGGCGCGCACCGCCCGCACCTGGGAGATCAGCCGCACCACCCAATCCATCTCCTGTTCCGCGGCGGCGTCGACGAGCCCGCGGTCCGGCCGCGGCCAGGGCTGGTCGACGAGCAGCCCCCGATCGCGGTCGGCCAGGGCCGCGTACAGCTCCTCGGTGACGAACGGCATCACCGGATGCAGCAGCATCAGGATCCGATCGAGCGCCCAGGCGGCGGCTGCCCGGGTCTCGGCCTGCGCGGCGGCACTCCCGTCGCGAAACGTGGGCTTGGCGAACTCCAGATACCAGTCGCAGAAGGTGCCCCAGACGAACTGGTAGAGAACGCCCGCGTAGTCGTTGAACCGGTAGCCCTCCAGCGCCGCCGCGGCGCTCTCGGCGGCCTGGGCGACCTTGCCGACCAGCCAGCGATTGACCGTCTCCGCGCATCCGGCGGGATCGAACCCGGCCACCGGGGCGCAGCCGTTGATCTGGCAGAACCGCGCCGCGTTCCACAGCTTGGTGCAGAAGTTGCGGTAGCCCTCGACCCGTCCTTCCGACATCTTGACGTCGCGGCCCTGGACGGCGAGCACGGTCAGCGTGAACCGGGTCGCATCCGCCCCGTAGGCGTCGATCAGGTGCAACGGATCGATGACGTTGCCCTTCGACTTCGACATCTTCTGGCCCTTCTCGTCGCGGACCAGGGCATGGATGTAGACGGTGTGGAACGGCACCTCGCCCATGAAGTGCAGGCCCATCATCATCATCCGGGCGACCCAGAAGAAGATGATGTCGAAGCCGGTGACCAGCACGTCGGTGGGGTAGTAGCGGGCGAGCTCCGGCGTGTGCTCCGGCCAGCCGAGGGTGGAGAACGGCCACAGCGCCGACGAGAACCAGGTGTCGAGCACGTCCGGATCGCGCACGAGTTCGACCGACTCGCCATAGTGGGCAAGCGCCGCCGCCGTCGCCTGCGCCTCGTCCCGTTCGACGAAGATCGCCCCGTCCGGGCCGTACCAGGCGGGAATCTGATGTCCCCACCAGATCTGACGCGATACGCACCACGGCTGGATGTTGGTCATCCAGTCGTAGTAGGTCTTCGCCCAGGTCGCCGGCACGAACCGGGTCCGCCCCTCCTCCACCGCCCGGATGGCCGGACCGGCCAGGGCCTTCGCATCGACGAACCACTGGTCCATCAGCCACGGCTCGACCACCACGCCCGAACGGTCGCCGTAGGGCATCATCATCACGTGCTCCTCGACACGGTCGAGGAACCCGAGGGCTTCGAGTTCGCGCACGATGGCGTCGCGTGCCTCGTAGCGGTCCAGCCCGCGGAAGCGCTCGGGCGCGTTCTCGTTCATGCAGGCGCGGGCGTCGAGGACGTTGATCATCTCGAGGCCGTGGCGGCGTCCGACCTCGAAGTCGTTGAAGTCGTGGGCCGGGGTGATCTTCACCGCGCCGGTGCCCTTCTCCGGGTCGGCGTGGAGGTCGGCGACGATCGGGATCGGACGGTCGACGATCGGCAGCACACAGCGAAGGCCGACGAGATCGGTGTAGCGCCCATCCTCGGGGTGGACCGCCACGGCGGTGTCGCCGAGCATCGTCTCCGGGCGGGTGGTGGCCACACGCACGAAGCGATCGGGCTGGCCTTCCACCGGATACTTGAAGGTCCAGAGATGGCCCCGCACCTCGCGCTGCTCCACCTCCAGGTCGGAGATGGCGGTGTGCAGCAGCGGATCCCAGTTGACCAGCCGCTTGTCGCGATAGATCAGCCCCTGCTTGTAGAGATCGACAAAGACCTTGCGCACCGCGGCCGACAGGCCCTCGTCCATGGTGAAGCGTTCCCGCGACCAGTCGCAGGAGGCCCCGAGACGACGGAGCTGGCCGGTGATCGTGCCGCCGGATTCGGCCTTCCACGCCCATACCCGCTCGATGAACCGGTCGCGGCCGAGGTCGTGACGGGTCAGACCGTCCGTTGCCAGTTGCCGCTCCACCACCATCTGGGTCGCGATCCCGGCGTGGTCGGTGCCCGGCTGCCAGAGGGCGTCGTGGCCGCACATTCTCGCGTAGCGGATCAGGATGTCCTGCAGGGTATTGTTGAGGGCGTGCCCCCTGTGCAGGCTGCCGGTGACGTTGGGGGGCGGGATGACGATGGTGTACGGGGCGCCCTCCGGCCGCCTGCCGCAGGCGAAGGCGCCGGCGCGCTGCCACGCCGCGTACCACTTCGTTTCCAGATCCCCGGGTCGGTAGGTCTTGTCGAGCATCGATGCGCCGTCCTTCTACGACGACGCCGGCCCGCGAGGGCCGGCGAGCGTCGTGCGAGGCCGTTGTTAGCGCCGCAGAACGGCGATCGTCAATCGTCGAGGCGTTCGGCGCGGTTGATCATCAGGTCGATCTCCTTCTTGACCAGCCGCTCGATCAGATAGGGAAGGTTGCGATCCAGCCATTCCTTGAGCAGCGGCCGCAACATCTCCCGGACCATGCCCTCCAGGGTCACCTCGCGGCCGCCGATGGCGATGTCGCGACGATCGAGGATGGCCTTCGCCAGCTGGTTCAGCACGTCGGTGGATGCCGTCGTCGCCGCCGCCGACACCAGCGGCACCCTCATGTCCGGGGACAGCACCAGAACATCGTCCGCCTCCGCCGCGGGCGAGATCGTCTCCGCATCCTCCAGCACCACCTCGCGCGCCGCCGCCGGCCGTGGCTCGGGCCCGGGCTCGGGGTCCGGTTCGATCGTGTCCTCCTCGACCTCCGGCCGGGCGTCGGCGCGCGACGCGATCGCGCCCGGCGACTCCGGCACGGGAGCCGGCGCGAGGGGCCCCGCTCGCTCCTCGGCGGTCCGGGCGCCGGCGGTCTCCTCGCCCCCGTCCTCGGAGAGGATGCGCCGGATCGACGTCAAGATGTCCTCCATCGACGGCTCTTGCTGGTCCGCCGTCGCCGTGTCGGCGCTCGCGGTCCCGGACCGCTTGGTGTCCGGCCCGTTCTCCCGGCTAGGATTGCTCACGGCGAACCATGCTCCCGATCCACCGGGGACGCCCCCGGCGACGCCGTCCCTGCCCGCGGGTGGTCAGTCTGCCCCCCGGGGATCGGCAGAGCCGTGAGTGACGCCACCCGTGCCCGTGCCGCCGAACCACTTGCCGCGAACCTCGGTGTAGTGCTTTCCGGGATCGTAGACCTCGACCGGCAGGTCGAGGCCGGCGGCCGACAGCCGCCCCGTCGCATCCAGCAACTCGAAGATCGCCACGCCTTCATCCCGTTGCGCGGTGACCAGTCCGACCTGCGAGTTCAGCAACTCGTTCTCGGCGTCGAGCACGTCGAGAACGGTTCTGGCACCGACGAGGTTCTCGTTCTGAACGCCTTCGAGCGCGACCGTGTTCGCCTCCACCGACTTGGTGAACGAGACGATCTGCGCCCGCGCCGTCTCGTAATCGGTCCACGCCTGGGTCGCCCTCTGGACGGCCCGGCGCTGGAAGGAGTCGACATTGCGCCGTGCCGCGGCCGCGGTCTGACGGGTCTGGCGCAGGCGGGAATAGGCGGTCCCCGCCTGATAGAGCGGCAGGTCCATGCGGACCAGCGCCTCGTAGGTGTTGAAGCGGGCCCCCTGACGGCCTGTCTCCCGCTCCCGTTCCGCCCTGCCGATCAGATTGATCTCCGGCAACAATTCGCCGCGGGCATCGTCGATATCGTCCTGCGCGGCGCGCTCGGCAAACCGGGCCGCGAGCAGATCGGGGTCCCCATCCAGCGCCCGATCGATGGTCTCTTCCAGCGAGGTGGGAATCTCCCATGGCAGGGCCGGACGCTGCAGATCGCCCGGTGTCTCGCCGACGACGTTGCGATAGAGGGCACGCGCGCTGTCGAGGTCACCCTCCGCCGCCACCCGCTGCGCCGTCGCGTCGGCCAGCCGTGCTTCCGCCTGAAAGACGTCGGTGCGCGTGACCTCGCCGACCTGAAAGCGGTCGCGTGTCGCTTCCAATTGACGGGTCAGCCTCTGCTCGTTCTGGATCCGGAGATCGAGCACGGCCTGTGCGCGAAAGACGTCCAAGAACGCGCGGGCGGCGTCGAACAGAATATCCTGCTCGGTCGAGCGCAGATCCTCGCGGCCGGATCGGACACGGTTCTCGGCCGAACGGGTCTGCGCGAACGTCCTGCCGCCGCGAAACAACGGCTGCCTGACTGCCAATCCGACACCTTCCGGCGTCAGATTGCTGTTGCCCTGAATGGCGGTGCGATTGTTGTCGTCGATGGTCCGCTTGCCGATCTCGCCGAACGCGTCGATCCTCGGGCGCCAGCCGGACAGCGCCTGCGGCACCCGCTCGTCGGTGGCCCGCAACGTCGCGCGTTCCCGGTCGAGAACGGGATTGCCGATATAGGCCGCCGAGAGCGCCTCGACGAGAGACTGTGCGGAGGCGGATCCCGCCGACGCCATCGTCGCCACCACCATGCCCAGTAGAAAGGCCAGCCGTATCAAGATTACCCCCCAAACGCACCAGGACCAAGTTTCACCCCACCCGCCATTTCGGGTTGAGCACGTGCGATTCCAACGGGATAAGGATCAGATCCTGCCGGTCAGGTCAAGAGCGGATCACCGGTCCGGCGATTTACCCCCGGCGGTGTGTCCCGGGGGACGCGGTTTCGTCGCCGTCGCCCGCGGTCAGAACTCGGCGGTCAGAACTCGAACGTCGATTCGCGAGCGAAACCCGGAAGGATTGGCGTCTGGGCGTCGAAGATCGGCCGCCGCGAGATCGCCCCGCCGGTGCGCAGGAACAGCGTGCCCGTGCCGACGCCGCGGCGATCGCAGACCACCGCGACCATCCGCCCGCCGTCGGCGAGTTGGTCGGTGAGGGCCGGAGGGACCTCGGCGACGGCACCTCCGAAGAAGATCACGTCGTAGGGCGCCTGGCGGGGATGGCCCGCCGGCAACGGCCCCTCGACCACCGACACGGTGTCCATGCCGAGCTCCGCCAACACCTCCCGGGCATGCGTCGCGAGCCCGGGATCGCTCTCCAGGGCGACGACGACGCTCGCCATCTTCGCCAGCACCGCGCTCGCATACCCCGTGCCGCAGCCGACGTCCAAGGCGACGTCGTCGGCGCCGACCTCGGCGGCCTGCACCAGCAGCGCCGTCACCAGCGGCTCCATCAGGAACCGGCCGCCGCCGAGCGGAAGGTCCTCGTCCACATAGGCGACGCCGCGCAGCGCCTCGGGCACGAACGCCTCGCGCGGCAAGGTCCTCATCGCGGCGATCACCAGCGGGTCGGTCACCCGATTGGTCCGGATCTGGTTCTCGACCATCTTGAAACGGGCAGCGGCATAGTCCATGGCGTTTCCATCCGTCGCGGCGGGCGTCCCGTGGCTGTATAGCCGTTCGCCCCCGCGCGCACAACGCCGCCCCGTCGACAGTGCACCCGTCGACAGTGCACCCGTCGACAGCGCGCCCGCCGGCAGCGCGATCACCGCCCCGGATCGGCGATCCTCAGCCAGATCCGCAGCATCGCGAGCTGCACCGGGGTCAGCAGATCGCGGCGATCCGTGGCCACGCCTTCGAGGACGAGCCGGTCGGCGCCGAACGGCCGGTCGCCGAACCAGCACGCGATCCAGTGCTCGGCGCCGTCGTCGGCACCGTCGGCGCCGTCGCCGGTGGTCCGGTAGTGCACGACCACCGAGTTGCGGGCCGATCCGTGGCGTTCGTGGCGGAGGACCTCGACCCGGCCGGGATCGCTCTCGAACGCGGCGATCAGGCGCTCGCAGGCCCGCAGGCGATCCCGCTCGACACCGCAACCGGAGACCGCGACGACCAGCGCGGCCACCGCCAGCGATCGCCTACCGCTTGCGCGCAAGGGTCAGGCCGTCGCCGATCGGCACCAGACTGAGGTCGACGCGCCGATCGTCCCGCAGGGCGGTGTTGAACGCCCGGATCGCCTCGGTGTCGTTGTCGCGCTTGGTCGGATCGACGACGCGGCCGCCCCACAGCACGTTGTCGACGGCGACCAGACCGCCCGGCCGCAGCAACGTCAGGACCCGTTCGTAGTAGCCGCGGTAGTTCTCCTTGTCGGCGTCGATGAAGGCGAAGTCGTACCGTCCGCCCTCGCCAGCGGCGATCAGATCGTCGAGGGTCGTCATTGCCGGCGCCAGCCGGAGATCGATGCGGTCGGAGAGCCCGGCCTCGGCCCAGTAGCGGCGGGCGATCGCCGTCCACCGCTCGCTGACGTCGCAGGCGACCAGTCGACCGCTGGCGGGCAGCACCGCCGCCATCGCGAGCGCGCTGTAACCGGTGAAGGTGCCGACTTCGACGATCCGCTCGGCGCCGATCAGCTGCACCAACAGCGCCATGAACTGGCCCTGCTCGGGCGAGATCTGCATGTTCGCCTCGGGCATCGCCCGGGTCTCGTCCCGCAGGCGGCGTTGCAGCGGCGTCTCGCGCAGCGACACGCTGCACAGGTAGTCGTAGAGTCGGTCGTCGACGGCGATCGTTCGACTGGACATCGATGCTGTCTCCTCGCCCGCCCCGGATCAGCCGGGAATGAGCACCGCGGCGCCGGTCAACTCGCCGGCGCGCAGCCGGCGCAGCGCCTCGTTGGCCTCATCGAGCGCGAAGGTCTCGATCTCGGTCCTCACCGGCACCTCGGGCGCCAGCCGCAGGAACGCCTCGCCGTCCTCGCGGGTGAGGTTGGCGACCGACACCAAGCGCTTCTCCCGCCACAGGATGTCGTAGGGAAAGGCGGGAATGTCGCTCATGTGGATGCCGCCGCAGACGACGGTGCCCCCGGGGCGGATTGCCCGCAGGGCCGCCGGCACCAGCGATCCGACGGGAGCGAAGATGATCGCCGCATCCAGCTCCTCGGGCGGGCGCTCGTCGGAACCGCCGACCCATTCGGCGCCGAGACGGGCGGCGAACGCCTGCGCCGCCTCGTCCCCGGGGCGGGTGAAGGCGAACAGCCGCCGCGACTGGTGACGGGCGAGTTGGGCGACGATGTGCGCGGCGGCGCCGAACCCGTAGATGCCGAGCCGCTCGCCGTCGCCGGCCATCCGCAGCGACCGGTAGCCGATCAGCCCGGCGCACAACAACGGCGCCGCCTCGGCGTCGGCGTAGTCGCCGTGGATCGCGAAGCAGTAGCGGGCGTCGGCGACCGTGTAGTCGGCATAACCGCCGTCGATCTGGTAGCCGGTGAAGCGGGCGTTCGGGCACAGGTTCTCCTGGCCGGCACGACAATACCGGCATTCGCCGCAGGTCCAGCCGAGCCACGGGACCCCGACCCGCTCGCCGCTCGCCAATGCCTCGACACCCTCGCCGACGGCGACCACCCGGCCGACGATCTCGTGGCCGGGGACGATCGGCCGCTTCGGCTCGGTGAGATCGCCGTCGACCACGTGCAGATCGGTGCGGCACACCGCGCAGGCCGAAACCGCGACCAGCACCTGCCCCGGCCCCGGCTCCGGCCGCGGACGCCGCCGCAACCGCAGCGGTCGTCCGGGGGCATCCAGCACCATCGCGTGCATGTGGGAGGCATGGTCCATGGTCGACAACAGGGTCCTAATGGTCGGGATCGGACAACGGTTCGCCGCGTTTCGCGGCGAGACGGAGGGCGCTCAGCGTGGTGCGGGTCGAGATCACGTCGGGGTCCATCCTGAGCTCGATCACCGCCGCCCGGCCGGCGGCGAGCGCATGCCGGAGCGCCGGCCCGAACTGCTCGGTCCGTTCGACCGTCTCGCCGTGGGCGCCATACGCCCGCGCCAGGGCGGCGAAGTCTGGGTTGACCAGCCGGGTCGCGATCGCCCGGCCGGGATGGCGACGTTCCTGGTGCATGCGGATCGTTCCGTACATGCCGTTGTTGAACACCAGGATCAACGGCGCGACCCCGTAGCGGACCGCGGTCGAGAGCTCCTGGCCGGTCATCCCGAAGCCGCCGTCGCCGACGCAGGCGATCACCATCCGCTCCGCATCGAGGATCTTCGCCGCCACGGCCGCCGGCACCGCGTAGCCCATGGCCCCGTTGGCCGCGCCGAGCAGCCGTCGGCCGCCGCCGAACCGCAGGAAGCGCTGCGGCCACCCGCTGAAGTTGCCGGCATCGACCGTCACCACCGCGTCGGTGGTCAGCGTCTCTTCGAGTTCGGCCATCACCCGGCCGAGGTCGAGCGCGCTGGCGGATGCCGGGAGCGCGGTGTCGGCGAGGTAATCGGCCCGCGCCGCATCCGCCCACGCCCGCCAACGCGCCGCGGCCGGCGGCAGCGCCCGGACGGCGGCGGCGAACGCCGGCATGCCGGCCGGGATCGCCAGCGCCGGCTCGTACACGCGCCCCAGTTCGTCGATGTCGGGATGGACGTGAACCAGCGTCGGGCGGCGGCTCCCGGGCTCGATCAGGGTATAGCCCTGGGTGACGATCTCCCCCAGCCGGGTTCCGACCGCGAGCACCACGTCGGCGGCCTTGACCCGTTCGACCAGCGCCGGGCCGGGAGCGATGCCGAGTTCGCCGATGAAGGCGCGCAGCCGGTTGTCGACGATGTCGTGGCGCCGGAACGAACAGCAGGTGGGCAGGGCGTTGGCGGTGACCAAGGCGTCGATGTCCTTGCGGGCCCGTTCCGACCAGCCGCTGCCGCCGACGATCATCAGCGGCCGCTCGGCATCGCCGAGGACGTGGTGGAAGCGCTCGATCAGCCCCGGATCGAGCTCGGGAGCGACCGGCTGTCGCGGCGCGACGTCGGCGACCTCCGCCGTCTCGGCGAGCACGTCCTCCGGCAGCGCGACCACCACCGGGCCGGGCCGGTTCGAGAGCGCGCGACAGAAGGCGTCGGCGATCAGCCGCGGCAGCTCGTCCGCACCGTCCGCCTGCACCGCGTGCTTGGCCAGCGGCGCGAACATCCGCGCGATATCGACCTCCTGGAACGCCTCCCGGCCGAGGTGGGCGCGCGCCACCTGGCCGACCAGCACCACCATCGGCGTCGAGTCCTGGAACGCGGTGTGGACGCCGATGCTGGCGTTGCAGGCGCCGGGGCCGCGGGTCACTAGGCACACCCCCGGCCGGCCGGTCAGCTTGCCGTAGGCCTCGGCCATGTCGGCGGCCCCCTGTTCATGACGGCAGGTGACGACGGTGATGTCGTCGCGGACATCGCGAAGGGCGTCGAGGATGGGAAGATAGCTCTCCCCCGGCACGCAGAACACGGCGTCGACCGCGTGCGCGCGGAGGGCGTCGACCACCAGCCGCCCGCCGGTCCGCGCCCGTGACCGCTTCCACAGTGTCGTCATGGCGTCCCCTTTCGACCCCGCCGTCGGATGCAAGGTTGACACAACCGGGCCCGGCGTGGAACGGTCAAACGCGCGGCGTCGGCGGCGGACCGCCGGCCGTGCCGCAGGCGCGGGAATCGACATGACCACCCGGCGGTGGGAGCATTTCGCGCACGGGGCCGACATCGGCGTCCGCGGGATCGGGCCGACCCTCGCGGCGGCCTTCGAGGAGGCGGCGCGGGCCCTCACCGCGGTCGTCGTCGACCCCGACACGGTTGCGCCCGAGGTCGCCGTCGACATCGCGTGCGCGGCCCCCGACGTCGAGATCCTGCTCGTCGACTGGCTCAACGCGGTGATCTTCGAGATGGCGACGCGGGGCATGCTGTTCGGCGCCTACGCGGTCCGGATCGAGGACGGCCGGCTCGCCGCCACCGCCCGCGGCGAGCCGGTGGACCGCCGACGCCATGCGCCGACGGTGGAGATCAAGGGCGCCACCTTCACCGCGCTGCGGGTCGCCGCGGCACCGGACGGCTGGATCGCCGAGTGCGTGGTCGACGTCTGAGGACGGC
Organism: Rhodospirillales bacterium; assembly: GCA_050329575.1. Lineage (GTDB taxonomy): Bacteria > Pseudomonadota > Alphaproteobacteria > Rhodospirillales > Defluviicoccaceae > JAUXFS01. The sequence goes on from JBHJOP010000045.1 coordinate 61,074, forward strand.
CACGCGGTCGAGGGAGACGATCATGCGGGCACCAGGAGCACTCCGGCCATGACCACCTTCGAGCTCGTCCGCCGCGGCCCCTTCGAGTGGGAGATCCCGCCGCGAGGCGCGATGCGGGTGCCGGCGATCGTCTTCGCCGGCGAGGACCTGGTCCGCGCCATGGAGGACAAGGTGTTCGAGCAGGCGGCCAACGTCGCCGCCCTGCCCGGCATCGTGACGGCGTCCTTCGCGATGCCCGACGCCCACTGGGGCTACGGCTTTCCGATCGGCGGCGTCGCCGCCTTCGACGCCGACGAGGGCGGCGTGATCTCCGCCGGCGGTGTCGGCTTCGACGTGTCGTGCGGGGTGCGGACGTTGCTCACCGGGGTGACCGCCGACGACATCCTCGGCTGTCAGAAGCGGCTCGCCGACGCATTGCTGGCCAGCATCCCGGCCGGGGTCGGCAGCACCGGTGCGATCTCGCTCTCGCCGGCGGCGATGGACGCGATGCTGGCCGGCGGCGCGGTGTGGGCGGTCGAGCAGGGATGGGGCCGGGCCGACGACCTCGCCCACTGCGAGGAGCGGGGCCGGATGGCCGGCGCCCGTCCCGATTTCGTGTCCGACAAGGCCAAGGCGCGTCAGAAGCGGGAGATGGGCACTCTCGGCTCCGGCAACCACTACCTGGAGGTGCAGCGGGTCGCCGAGATCTTCGAGCCGGCCGCGGCGCGGGCGTTCGGCCTCTTCGTCGGCGACGCGGTGGTGAGCATCCACTGCGGCTCGCGCGGCCTCGGCCATCAGATCGGCACCGAGGCGCTGCGCGAGATGGTGATCGCCGCCGAACGGGAGCGGATCCCGCTGCCGGAGCGCGAACTGGCCTGCGCGCCGATCCGCTCCGAGGTGGGCCGGCGCTACCTAGGCGCGATGCGCGCGGCGATCAACTGCGCGCTCGCCAACCGGCAGATCATCACCGATCTCGCGCGCCGGGTGTTCGCCCGCGAACTGCCGAAGGCCGAGCTGCGCCTGCTCTACGACGTCTCCCACAACACCTGCAAGGTCGAGGCGCACCAGGTCGACGGCCGCAGCCGCGCCCTCCACGTCCATCGCAAGGGCGCCACCCGCGCCTTCGGCCCGGGCCACCCCGACATCCCCGAGGCGCTTCGGGCCATCGGCCAGCCGGTGCTGATCGGCGGCACCATGGGCACCGGCTCCTACATCCTGCGGGGAACCGCCGAGGGGATGACGCGGGCGTTCGGCTCCGCCTGCCACGGCGCCGGCCGCTCGATGAGCCGCACGGCCGCCCGCAAACGCTGGCAGGGGCGCTCGGTGATCGACGATCTGGCGGCGCGTGGCATCGCCGTCCGCAGCCACTCCTGGCGCGGCGTCGCCGAGGAGGCCCCGGGCGCCTACAAGGACGTCGAGGCCGTCGTCGATGCCGCCGATCACGCCGGCCTCGCCCGCAAGGTGGCGCGGCTCGAACCCCTGATCTGCATCAAGGGCTGAGCGGCGGTTGCCGTCGTGGCGGCCGGCCGGCTATGATCGGCCGGTCTGTTTCGACAGCGATGCCGAAGGCGCCGCACCCGACGATGCCGCACCCGACGATGCCGCGCCGGATGCCGCGCACCAGCCGATCGCCGTGGGGCGCGCCGGCGGCGGTCCCGACCCGTGACGCCCGGACGGCCCATGGACATCCGCACCTCGCCGCTGCTCACCGATCTCTACCAGCTCAACATGCTGCAGTCCTACGCGGATCACGGCATGACCGGGACGGCGGTGTTCGAGTTCTTCTCGCGCAAGCTGCCGCCGCGGCGCGGGTTCCTGATGGCCGCCGGGCTCGCCCAGCTCGTCGAGTTCCTGCGCGGCCTGCGGTTCGGCGAGGAGGAGGTGGACTGGATCCGCAGCACCGGCCGCTTCGATCCGGCGTTCGTCGGCCGCCTCGCCGATCTCCGGTTCACCGGCGACGTCGACGCGATGGCCGAGGGCACGGTGTTCTTCGCCGACGAGCCGATCGTCCGCATCACCGCCCCGTTGCCGCAGGCGCAGCTGGTCGAGACGCGGCTGATCAACATCCTTCACATCCAGAGCCTGGTCGCCTCGAAGGCGGCGCGCATGGTGCTGGCGGCCAAGGACCGCACCCTGATCGACTTCGGGCTCAGGCGGGCGCACGGCGCCGAGGCCGGCCTGTTCGCCGCCCGTGCCGCCGTCATCGCCGGGTTCGCCGGCACCGCCACCGTGCTCGCCGAGCCGCTGTTCGGGATCCCGATCTACGGCACGATGGCGCATTCGTTCATCCAGGCCCACGACGACGAGACCGAGGCGTTCCTGCATTTCGCGCGGTCGCGGCCAGCCAACCTGGTGCTGCTGATCGACACCTACGACACCGAGGCCGGCGCCCGCAAGGTGGTCGCGCTGGCGCCGCGCCTCGCCGCCGACGGCATCACCGTCGCCGGTATCCGCCTCGACAGCGGCGATCTCGGCGCCCACGCGCGCGCGGTCCGCCGCATCCTCGACGCGGGCGGGCTCGCGGCGGTGAGGATCTTCGCCAGCGGCGGCCTCGACGAGGACAAGATCGCGGCTCTGGTCGCCGCCGGCGCGCCGATCGACGGCTTCGGGGTCGGCACCAGCCTGACCACGTCGCAGGATGCGCCGGCCCTCGATTGCGTCTACAAGATGCAGGAGTACGCCGGGAGTCCCCGCCGCAAGCGCTCGGAGGGCAAGGCGACCTGGCCCGGCCGCAAGCAGGTGTTCCGGCGCCTCGACGGCGACGGCCGCATCGAGGGCGACGTGCTGACCGTGGTCGGCGACGCGCAGGCCGGCGAGCCGCTGATCCGGCCGGTGATGCGGGGCGGCCGGCTCGTCGCGCCATTGCCGACCCTGGCCGAGATCCGCGCCCATGCGGCGGCCGAACTGGCGGCGTTGCCGGCTCCCCTCGCCGCCCTCGACACCGCCCCGCCCTACCCGGTCGAGATCGCGCCGGCGCTGCGTCGCCTCGCCGACGAGGCCGACCGCCGTCTCGCTGCGGAGTAGAAGCCGGTGTCGCGCTGGCTGATCATCTTCGGGGTGGTGCTGATCGCGGTCGGTCTGTTGTGGCCGCTGGTGGAGAAGGCCGGCCTCGGCCGCCTCCCCGGCGACATCGTCATCGAGCGCGACAACTTCCGCCTCTACCTCCCCCTCGCCACCTCGCTCCTGATCAGCCTCGTCATCTCGGTGATCCTGTCGCTGTTCAACAGGTAGCCGATCCCGTGCCCTCCTCACTCAGTTGTTGTAGTGGAGGCATTTGCCCCTAAACTTTTTGCGTTGATTTCGAGTGTTGGGTTGAACGGGCGAGCACCGGCCAACAACATTTGTTCGCGTTGGGCGTGGTACCAAGATACTTACGTATACGCGCGGAGAAATGGGCAGTAGGGGTCGAGATCTGGTTCATGGTAGGTTCTCCCTATGGAAAACCAAAACGAGACAGCCACCAACGAGGCAACCGGAGGCCATGCAGGCGCCGAGGAGACGACTGCTGCGGAAGAAATCAGGCTGCCGCTGGTCACGCAAGCTGATTTCAGCGCCGTGGATATCGAGGCACCTATCGCGACACTGCAATACGTCGACTGCCGGAGCTTAGCCGATGCGTACAGCAAGGCGGCGGAAGCGGCCAGCGCCGACAAGAATGAAATCGCCCAACGTGTCTATCGTTTGCTTGCCAACGTGACATGGATGCACTTCAAGCCCGGGGACCGCGGCGAGCCCTACGGTCCTATATTCGTGATGGACGGGCGCCGTTCGATCATCCCCGATGATTTGCGCGGCGAACAATCGTCGATCTTCGCGGAAATCGCACCGACGTTGCGCAATGCAGGCTTACGCGCCCTGCTTGCCGACATATCGTGGTTGAACGACCGTTCGCTCACGGCATCCGGGCGTCTAGCGATTGCCTCATTCACCGAAGCAGTACGCCTCGTCGCGAACGGCAACGCCGAGTTCCGCTTCGACAATGGTAAGGCGACCTCCCGAGCTGGCACCGGCCTTTTGAGGCGCGCCTGCCAAATCGCGCAGGCTACGGGCTGGAAGGAGCCGGAGGCCGGTCCGCTGCGTGCGTTGATCGCCGAGCTGACGCAAGCTTCTTTCAATGAAGGGGACGCGTCAGGATTTCTGAGCAACGGAACCCTCGATCTCTATTACGGCATCACTGACACGGCCCTGATCGCTACGCAGGCTGAATCCCTCGCCGCTGTTGACGGAGTGTTTCCGGACACTGCGCGGTGTCTGCTTGAACTTGCTGCGGCGGCACACCGATCAGGCAACAGCAAGAGCGAGAGCGATCGATGTCTTAAGAAAGCCGCCGAATGTTACGTGTCCATGGCGGCAGCGGCCGACTTTAAAGGCATGGCCGCCGCAAGCTGGCTGATGGACGCGATCAGGGCGCTGCGCCGCCTCCCGGGCACCAAGGAACGCCGTGTGGAACTCGAAGCAAAGCTGAGCGAAGCACAAGCTTCGATCAGCGACGAAATGGGCGTGATCTCGACTGAAATCGATCTCGGGGAGATTGTTGATCACACCCGCAAGGTCATAGGGGGCCTCACTCTTCCCCAAGCGCTCGCCAAGTTTGCAAGGCTTGAGCGTTCGCCGGAGCCAGAGACGTTGCGAAAAGAGGCACTGAAGCAGGCGGAGGAAAACCCGCTGTCGAGTATCGTTCCGATGGCGATCCATGATGACGAGGGCAAACTCGTCGCGCAGTCGCCCGGGATTTTGGGAGGCCCTGAATCCGAAGACGTCGGGCTAAGGCACCTCATCGCGCGGCATGAGGGAATCCGGCGAGAGATCACTGTGTCCGGTGCGATCGAGCCGGCCCGGCGGCTGATCCAGGCGGAACATCCCCTCTGTGTTCGGCACTTCGAGCCGATTACAGCGATGAGCCCATTTGCCCCCCCGGGACATGCCGACCTCTATGCGCTCGGATTCGCGCGTTTCTTTGGCGGAGACTTTATCTCGGCGCTTAGCATCCTGGTGCCCCAACTCGAAAACTCGCTGCGCCATGTCCTCCGTCAGGCGGCGATAGATCCGTCGTCAATTCAGAGCGATATGACCCAGGAGAGCCGGACAATTTCGGTAATGCTGGACAAGGATGGTACTGCGCTCGAAAGGATCTTCGGTCCCGCGATCGTCTTTGAGATCGAAAATCTGTTCGCTTTCCGCGGCGGCCCGATGATTCGACACCGGGTTGCGCATGGGCTTATGCCAGCGGGTGCATTTTATTCCTCCGACGAGATCTACGCATGCTGGTTCATATTCCATCTCTGCTGCCTGCCGCTGTTTGCGCACTGGGACATAGTTACGGAAGCCTACGCATCACTGTGAGCCACGCTAGCCTCCGCTCGGGCATCTTGAGAGTTAGTGTCCAGAGTCTTTCGCACATTTGGGTGGGCGGTGGCTGGTCGGGTCATGCGGTCCGCTCTCCGTTGCCTGGCGGTCGGCGGAAGCCATGCGTTAGACACCCCTGAGCGGTTGCGGTAGACTGGACCGTCGTTCACCTTGGAGCCCTGCGGTGTCCGTGCCCGATCCGCTCATCACCCGCTCACCTGACCGCCTCGGCGGCGCCGCTGCCTTCGCCGGCACCCGCGTGCCGGTGCAGACCTTGATCGAATATCTGGAAGCCGGCGACTCGCTGGGCGACTTTCTGGAGGACTTTCCGCCGGTAAGCCGGGAACACGCGGTTGGCGTGCTCGAACTCGCCAGGCGGGCGCTCGACGCACAGGCGACCGCGCGCACCCGCGGCCGCACCAGTGCCGGCAGCGCCAGCGAG
>JBHJOP010000101.1:0-20291 GCA_050329575.1 Rhodospirillales bacterium
GCCGCGCGGCAAACCCGGCGACGCCCTCGCCGCCCTCTCGGACGACCCGATCGATCCCGCGCCGCTCCGCAAGCTGGAGGCCGACGTTCGCGTCGCGATCGGCGGGGTGCGGGTGGGCGGCTTCGAGGTCGGCAAGATCGACTTCACCGCCACCGGCCGGCAGGGCGTCGTCGAGGCCGCCCTCGACGAGCTCCGCCTGTACGGCGGCAACGTCACGGGCCGCGCCCGACTGGACGGGTCCGGCAAGGCGATCGACGGCTCGCTGGTCCTCGACGTCGATCGGGTCGACATCGGGCGGCTGGCGCGGGCCGCCACCCGCGACGAGCCCCCGGTCGCCGGCATCGCCACCGCCAGGGTCGACCTCGCGGCGGCGGGGGCCAGCCCGCGCCGGCTGGTGCAGGCCCTCACCGGCACGCTTGCCGTCGATCTCGGCAAGCTCGACGTCAAGGCCGCGCCGGCCGGCGCGCTCACCGCGTTGAAGGCGAACGCGACGCTCCAGGGGCTGGAGGGACCGCCGAGCCTGCGCGCCGAGGCGATCTACAACAGGGAGCGGCTGGAGGCCGATCTCGCCCTCGATCCGCTCAAGACGGTGCTGGGCGAGAACCGCTTCCGCGCCACCCTCGACGTCCGCTCGGCGATGCTGTCGGCGAGCTATCGGGGATGGATCCAGCAGGCGCCGGTCCCCGGCCTCGACGGCCGCTTCGAGGCCGACGTGCCCTCGGTCGGCAAGCTCGCCGCCTGGCTCGGCCGGCCGCTCGCCGCCGGCCAGCCCGATCCGGGGCCGCTCGCCGTGCAGGCGGTGTTCAAGGGGGGCGCCAACCGGATCGCCCTCGAGCAGGCGACGCTGGAAGGCAAGGCCGTGCGGGCCAGCGCCAGCGGTTCCTACGACGGCGCCGGCCTGGTCCCGTCGTTCAAGGCGGCGGTGGTCGTCGAAGAGGCCGACCTCGACGCCTACCTGCCGCCGCCGTCGCCGGCGGCGAAACCGGCCCGACCCGCCGCCGCGCCGGCGGCCCCCCGGCCCACCGGATGGAGCGAGGAGCCGCTGGATCTCTCGGCGCTCGCCGCCGTCGCCGGCGAGGGCGAGGTTCGTTTCCGCAAGGTCCGCTACCGCGGCCTGGTCGTCGAGGAGGGCGAGGCGAACGTGCGGCTCGCCCGCGGCATCCTCGATGCGGCGACCGATGGCGTCCGGCTGGCGGACGGGACGCTGAGCGCGGCCTCGAAGATCGACACCACGTCGCCCGCCGCCGCCGTCAGCTATCGCGCCGCGGTGGCGCAGGTGCAGGCGCGCCCGGTGCTGAAGGCGCTCGCCGACACCGATCGGTTGAGCGGCCGGTTCGACTTCGAGGCCACCGGGACCGCCCGCGGCCGCAGCCAGAAGGAGCTGGTGGAGAGCCTCGCCGGCCAGGGCCGCTTCCGGTTCGAGAACGGCGCCATCCACGGCATCAACATCCCGGCCATCCTGCGCCGGGCGCGGACGCTCGGTCTGTCGCCGGAGGCGGGCGTGGAGCAGAAGACCGACTTCACCGAGCTCGGCGGCACCTTCACCATCACCGGCGGCGTGCTCGACAATCGCGACTTCGCGCTGCTGGCGCCGCTGCTGAGGATGAGCGGCGCCGGCACGGTGCCGCTGCCCGCCCGCACCGTCGACTACGGCGTCCAGGTGCGGCTGGTGTCCACCCTGGAGGGCGCGGGCGGTCAGGACGCCCTCGCCGGCCTCCCGATCCCGGTCCGCATCACCGGCCCGTGGGACGCGCTCGCCTTCGACGTCGACTGGCAGAGCGTGTTCCGGGAGATGGCGCGGGATCCGGAGCGGCTGCGCACCATGCCCGCGGAGCTGCAGCGCGCGGCGAGGGGATTGGGCATCGACCTGCCGATCCCGAGGGGGCCGGCCGGCGAGGCGCTGCCCGGCCTGCTGCGCAGCCTGCCGCTGGCGCCGCGCCAGCAGGACGGCGGGGCGGCCCCGGTTCCCTCGGAGGCGCCGGCCGGAGAGGCGGCGCCCGCCGAGCCCCCGGCGGCGGCGCCGACGGAGCCTCCCGCCGACCTCAAGGATACGCTGAAGCGGCTGCGGGGCCTGGTGCCGCGATAGGCGTCGCGGCACCGGCCCGGGCCGGTGGGCGCTCCACGGAACCCGATCCCCCGATGTCGCTCCATCTCGCCTACGACGGCTCGATCAACGGCGACTGGGTCGCCCGCTACGCCATCGGCCTCGCGGCGCGCGCGCCCGAGCGGCGGCTGCGCGTCGTCCATGTCGAGACCGGCGAGATCCCGGACGATCGGCTGGACGAGAACCTGGAACGGATCGCCGACGCGTGCCGGCCGCTGCGAATCGAGGTCCGCATCGATCGCCTCGCGCCGCGCGGCGGCGTCCTCGCCACCCTGATCGAGGCGATCCCGCCCGCCGCCGACACCTTCGTGGTCTGCGGCGTGCGGAACCGCGGCGGCCGGCGCGGCTATCTCGCCGGGACCGTCGCCGAAGGGCTGCTCGGCCGCCGCCGCCTCGCGGTGATGGTCGTCCGGGTGGTGCAGCCGGGCGTGCTCGGCGCCCCCCGCGACGTGCTGGTGGCGGTGCCGGCGCCGGCGACGACGCTCGGGGCCAGCCTGCCGTTCCTGCGCCTGATGGCGCCGCAGATCGCGCACCTGCACGTGCACCGCGGGATCGGCATCGGCCGCTCCGCCTATCGGCGGCTGACCCCGCGTCGGCTGTCGCGGCTGCGCAGCGAGGGCCGGGCCCATGCCGAGGGCATCGAGAGGACGATGATCGAGACGGCGGCGCTCGAGGCCGCGCGGGTCGACACCGGCATCCGCATCACCGACGACTGGGCCGCGGACGTCATCGCCTATGCCAGCCGCCACAAGTCGCAGCTGATCTGCGTCGAGGCGCCGGTCCCCCGGCCGGCGGGCCGGCTGTTCCGGGCCGATGCGATCGAGCGGCTGCTCGCCGATGCGCCCTGCGACGTCGCCCTCTTTCGCGGCGCCTGAACGATGAGCCGGCAGATCCAGAACCTGGAGACCGACGAGGTGTTCGCGGTCCTCGGATCGCGGCCCGAGGGGCTGAGCGGCCCCGAGGTCGGGGAGCGGCGGCGCGAGGTCGGAGCCAACACCCTGGAGGCGCGCCGCCGGCTGTGGTGGCTGGCCAGCCTGGCGCGGCAGTTCACCAACTTCTTCACCCTCCTGCTCCTGGTCGCGGCGGCGATCTGCTTCGTCGCCGACACCCTGCAACCGGGCGAGCGCATGGACCTGCTCGGCTGGGCGCTGTCCGGAGTGGCGATCCTCAACGCGCTGTTCAGCTTCGTCCAGGAGTTCCGCGCCGAACGGGCGATGGAGGAGCTGCGCAAGTTCCTGCCGCAGCGGGTGACCGTCCGCCGCGGCGGCGCCGAGGCCGAGATCCGCGCCGACGAACTGGTCCCCGGCGACGTGCTGCTGGTGCGCGAGGGCGACCGGGTGCCGGCGGACGCGCGGCTGGTCGAGGCCCATCAGCTGCTGGTCAACAACGCGCCGCTGACGGGCGAATCGCGCCCCGTTGCGCGGGTCGACGCCGCGGTCGACCAGCGCCTCGCCGAGAGCGCCAACCTGCTGTTCGCCGGGTGCGAGGTGCTGCGCGGCTCCGGCGTCGCGGTGGTGTTCGCCACCGGCTTGCGCACCGAGTTCGGCAAGATCGCCACCCTGTCGCACGAGGTGCGCCGCGTGCCGTCGCCGCTGGAACGGCAGACGGCGCGGATGGTGCGCATCCTCACCGTCATCGCGACGGTGATGGGGCTCGCCTTCTTCGCCTTCGGCGTGCTCTCCGGCCGCCCGCTGTGGGTCAACCTGGTGTTCATGATGGGGATCATCGTCGCCAACGTCCCCGAGGGGCTGCTGCCGACCTTCACCCTGTCGCTGGCGGTCGCCAGCCTGCGGATGGCGCGGCGCAACGTGCTGGTCAAGAGCCTGAACGCGGTCGAGGCTCTCGGCGCCGTCCACGTCATCTGTACCGACAAGACCGGCACCCTGACCCTCAACCGGCTCGCCGTCTCGCGCATCGTCGGCACCGACGGCAACGACGACGTCGGCACCGACGGCACCGACGACGGGGCCGACGACGGGGCGCGCACCGACTTCCTGGCGTGCGCGCTGATCGCCTCCGCGGTCGACGCGACCGCGAACGGGTTCTCCGGCGATCCTTTGGACGTCGCCGTCGCCGAGGCCCTGGCCGAGGCCGGCGGATCGGTCGATGCGATCGCCTCGCGGCGGCTGAGAGCGTTCGCGTTCGATGCCGAGAAACGCCGATCGGCCGGTCTCGCCGCCGCCGACGACGGCGATGGCGCGCTGTTCGCGGTCAAGGGCGCCTGGGAGGCGCTGAGGCCGATGATCTCGCATCGCGAAGGCGCCGACGGAGCCCCGATCGCCGCCGACGACGAAGGGCTCGCCGCGGCGGACGCGGCCGTCCACCGGCTGGCGTCGCAGGGCCACCGGGTGATCGCGGTCGCCTGCCGCCGGCTCGCCCAGGCCCCGCCCGAGGACGCCGGCCAGGACGACCTCGAACGGGATCTGGTGCTGAAGGGTTTTCTCGGTCTCGAGGATCCGATCCGCGCGGAGGTGCCGGACGCGGTCGCCCGCTGCCGTTCGGCCGGCATCCGAGTCCTCATGGTCACCGGCGACCACCCGGACACCGCGCGGGCGGTGGCGCGGCGGATCGGCCTCCTCGGCCGGGAGGCGCCGCCCGGCGCATCGTGCCTGACCGGCGACGAACTTGCCCGGCTGCGCGAGCGCGACCTCGTCGAGCGGCTGCGGCAGGGGGCGTGCGTGTTCGCCCGCACGACGCCGGAGCAGAAGATGAAGATCGTCGCCGCCCTCCACGAGCTCGACCTGGTGGTGGCGGTCACCGGTGACGGCGTCAACGACGCCCCGGCGTTGCGCGCCGCCGACGTCGGCATCGCGATGGGCGTCGGCGGCACCGACGTCGCCCGCGAGGCGGCCCAGGTCATCCTGCTCGACGACAACTTCGCCTCGATCGTCGCCGGCGTCGAGCAGGGCCGGACGATCTTCGCCAACATCCGCAAGTTCACCAACTACGTGCTGGTCAGCAACGGCCCCGAGATCCTGCCGTTCCTGCTCTACATGCTGCTGCCGGTGCCGCTGGCGCTGACCGTGATCCAGATCCTCTCGATCGATCTCGGCACCGACATCGTCCCCTCGATGGCGCTGGGCCAGGAGCCGCCGGAGCCCGACACCATGGATCGGCCGCCTCGGGACCGCGATCAGGCCCTGCTCGACTGGCCGCTGATCGCCCACAGCTATCTGTTCCTCGGGCTGATCGAGGCGGCGTTCGCGCTGTCCTTGTTCTTCTGGGTGCTGGTCGACGGCGGCTGGAGCTGGGGCCGCGAGCTGGCGGCCGGCGATCCGCTCTACCGCTCGGCCACCGGCATCACCCTCGCGGCGATCGTGCTGATGCAGATCGGCAACCTGTTCGGCCGCCGCTCGCGGTACGGTTCCGGCCTCGATGCCGGCGCCCTGCGCAATCCGCTGCTGATCGCCGGGGTCGGCTTCGAGATCGCGTTCTCGTGGGCGATCCTCTACTTCCCGCCGGTCGCCGCCGTCCTCGGCACCGGTCCGGTGGCGATCGAGGTCTACGCCGCGGCGTGGGCGGGACCGCCGCTGATCTTCCTCCTCGACGATCTGCGCAAGCGGATCGCCGTGGCGCGGGCGGCGCGCGCGGGCGCTACCGACCGTTGACGAGATCCGGGTCGATCTCGGCCGGGTCGATCTCGGCGGAATCGGTCTCGGCCGGGTCGATCTCGGCCGGGTCGATCTCGGCCGGCGTCGTGGCGGCGAGCACCCGGCGGGCCACCTCGTAGCGGAAGCCGGCGCGGGCGAAGGCGGCGAGATCCTTCTCCGGGCTCGCCGCGGCGCCTTCGGCGGGGCGGAACGGCCCGAGGCGGCGGCGCGCGGCGAACCGCACCGCCGCCGCCAGATCCGGATCGCCGCTGCCGGCATCCTCGGTGGCCAGCGCGGCGGCGACGTCGTCCTCGGCCACGCCCTTCAGGCGCAGCCGCGCGCGCACGGCGCGCCCCGGCCATCCCCGCCGCCGCAGCGTCGCGGCCTGCGCCACGGCGTAGGCGCGGTCGTCGAGGAGGCCGCAGGCGCGGAACCGGGCGACCAGCGCCTCGACCAGCGCCGCCCCCTCGGCGGGATCGGTTCCGTGCGCGCGCGCCGCTCGCTCCACCCGGCGCATCAGCACCCGCCGCAGGTTCTCCGCCGAGGTGGCGAACCGCTGGAGGTAGAACAGCGCCGCATTCTCGAGCGATCGCGGCTCAAGCGATCGCGGCGTCGCCCGGCGGGGGGTCCGGGGCACGGCGGCGGGCCGGGGACGGGCCGGGGACGGGCCGGGACCGGATCAGTAGACGTTCGGCACGTAATGACGGAACGTCGGCGACTCGGGACAGCCCTCCGGCCGCTTGTCGCGCTTGCCGAGCGTCGGCTTCTCGAACGGCACCTTCTCGTAGGGGATCCTGGTCAGCAAGTGCGCGATGCAGTTCAGGCGCGCGCGCCGTTTCTCGTCGGCGTCGACCACGAACCACGGCGCCCACGCGGTGTCGGTCGCCAGCATCATGTCGTCGTAGGCCTTGGTGTAGTCCCACCAGCGCCGGTAGGACTCCAGGTCCATCGGGCTCAGCTTCCACTGCCGCAGCGGGTCGTTGATGCGGCGGCGGAAGCGACGCTCCTGCTCCTCCTGGCCGACGTAGAAGAAGTACTTGAGCAGGATGATTCCCTGGTCGACGAGCTCGTGCTCGAAGGCGGGGGTCACCTTCAGGAACCGCTCGACGTCATGCTCGGTGCAGAAGCCCATCACCCGCTCGACGCCGGGCCGGTTGTACCAGCTGCGATCGAACAGGACGATCTCGCCCGCCGCCGGGAAGTGGCGGATGTAGCGCTGGACGTAGATCTGCGTCTTCTCGCGCTCGGTCGGGGCCGGCAGGGCGACGACCCGGAACACCCTGGGCGAGACCCGCTCGGTGATCCACTTGATCACCCCGCCCTTGCCGGCGGCGTCGCGGCCCTCGAAGATCACGATGATCCTGGCGCCGGTCTTCTTCACCCACGCCTGCACCCGCACCAGCTCGACCTGCAGCTTGACCATCTCCTGCTCGAACGCCTTTCGGTTCAGCTTCTCGGTCTTCTGCTCGGCGGTCCGGTCGTCCTTTTTCCTGGTGTCCGACTTCTTGGCCATCGCCTTCCTCCCGTTGTGCTGTCCTGTCGACCGCCGGCCTCACGGCGCCGGCGGGTCGTCCTCTGCGATCCGGCCGGCCTTGACGTCGCCGAGCCAGGCGCGAAACAAGGTATAGCCCAGCGACAGCACCACCGCACCGACGAACAGGCCGATGATGCCGTGGGCGAGAAAGCCGCCGATCGCACCGACGAACACCACCGCCATCGGCACCCGCGCGCCGCGCCCGAGCAGGATCGGCTTCAGCACGTTGTCGATCACCAGAACGAAAACGCTCCAGACGAGGAAGATCACCGCCGGCACGATGTCGGCGGTGGCGAACACGTAGATCACCGCCGGAATGACGATCGGGCCGACGCCGATCTGGACGACGGCGAGCAACAGGCAGACCACCGCCAGCAGCCCGGCGCCGGGCAGGCCGATCGCCAGGAACCCGAGCCCGGCGAGGATCGCCTGGATCAGGGCGACGCCGAGGATGCCGCGGGCGACGCCGCGCACCGTCGACTGGGCGAGGTCCGCGTACCGCCAGCCGTGCTCGCCCATGATCCGATTGGCGATCGCCTCGGCGGTTTCGCCGCCGCCCCTCGCGTTGGCGAGCAGGATGCCGGCGATGACGATCGCGAACACGAACTGCAGCACCCCGAAGCCGACGTTGCCGGCCGCGGACAAGAGCCAGCTGCCGACGTACTTGAGCTGCGGTCCGACCTCGTTGAGCGCCGAGGCGAGGTTGGTCGAAGCGAGGCTCCAGAACCGGGCCACCGGCTTGCCGACGATCGGCCAGCCGGCGACCCCCTCGGGCGGCGACGGGATGCGCAGGGAGCCGTCGGCGAGCCCCTTGGCCAGATCCGTCGCGCCGTCGACCAGGGTGCCGGCGAGCAACACGGTCGGCGCGATCAGGAGCACCAGCAGCACCAGCACCACCACCGTCGACGCCGTTCCCCGGCGTCCGCCCATCTGATCGAGGAGCTTGCAGTAGACGGGATGGAGGGCGACCGCGATGATGATCCCCCAGATCACCGGCACGATGAACGGCTTGACGATCTCGAAGCACCACAGCACCAGCAGCGCCAGCAGGCCGACGCGGATGCTGATCTCGACCGCCCGGCGCAGGAAGGCCTGGTCCCTGGTCGCCCGTTCGCCGTCGGTCATGTCGGTTTCCCTTGTTTCGTTGCCGGGCCGAGCCCGCCGACGCCCGGCGAAGGCGACGGCACCTTAATCGAAGTGGGCCGACGCGGGAAAGACCCCGGCACCGCGGCGGTCCGACGAGGGGCGCGGCTCACGACTTGAAATAGGCGTCGAGCAGCCGCCGCCATGTCTCGGAATGGATGTAGGCCAGCAGCGCGACGTTGAGGGGCTCGCGCAACGCGCTCCCGTCGCTCAAGGCGACCCCGTAGTCCTGACGCGAGAACGTCCCGGGAAGCACCTCCAGCCGGTCCTTGAAGTCGGTGTTCACCCGATAGACGAGGAGCGGGGCATCCTGGACGAAGGCGGCGATCGTTCCGTCCGCCAGCGACTGGAGACCGTCGCTCAGGTTCTCGAAGCCGACGAACCGGATGTTGTTCGCGGCAAGGAATTCGGCGCTGACCGAACCCGCGAGCGTGCCGACGCGAACCCGCGGCAGATCCGAGAGCCCACGCACCGACCCGTGAAGTCCGCCGAGGGTGAGCGACGACGTGATCGCCGCCATGAAGCTGGAGAGGATGATCACCGAGGCGAACATCCACACCAGCGCGACCATGCGACCGCCCAGCGTCCTCGGCGCCTTGTCGCCGTAACCGACGGTCGTCATCGTCACCGCCGACCACCAGACGCCGCTGCCGATGCCCTTCGCCGGCCCGCCGCCGAACATCTCCTGGTTACGCCGTCGCTCGAACAGCCAGACGAGAACGCCGGACACCAGCAACACCACCAGGAGCAGCATCAAGAGAGCGGCGAACCGCAACGAGAAGAACTGCTCCGCCACCCGCAGCCAGCCGGCACCGCGCCGCTCCTGGGGGACGGCGATGGCCAGCCCGGCGGTATGGAAGGGATGGGAGAAGTCCATGACCCGCTCGCGTTCGCCGGTGATGGTGAGGCCGACGACGACGTCGAGCGACCCGTCGGCGATGTCTTTGACGAGATCCTGCAACGGGCGCTCCTCGAACTCGAAGCGAAGTCCGAGGGTCGCGGCGAGTTCAAGCCAGAGGTCGATGGCGAGCCCCTGCCACTCGCCGTCCTCCCCCTTCATCGCGAACGGCGGCGCCTGCATCGTTCCCACTCTCAGGACCCGGGCGCCGGCCTCCGGATCGGCCGACGCCTGTTTCGCCGCCAACGCCGCCAACGGCACGGCGACCGCCAGCACCACGAACGCCAGCCACGGCCACATCCGTCTCGACATCATCCCCTCCCGACCGGTGACGGGCGCACGCGATCCGCCACCGGTTCTGGTGACACAGTCGCAGTTTTGTTTCAAGCTCCGGGGCCGGCGGGTTCTGGCATCGGGCCGGCACCGGCGATAAGGTGCGCCACCCGAGACAAGGAAGCGACGGCTTCCGGATCCGACCCTCCTGCCGCATGGGAACCTCATCATGATCGATCTCCGTCCCGCCGTCTCTCTCACCCTCGGCGCCGTGCTGCTGGTGGTTCTTTCGACCGCGCCGGCACGGTCGGCGACCGGCTTCGCCCTCGCCGACGCAGACGCGCGCGCCGTCGACGAGGCCGTCGCTCGCAACGACCTCGCGCTGCTTTACAAGGCGATGTTCGGCGCCATCGCCGCGGCCCCGGATCGGGTCCCGGAGACGGTGGCGGCGATCGTCGCGCGGGCCCCCGACCATCGCGCAGCGCTCGTCGGCACGGCCAGCGCCGCCTTCCCCGACTACGCCGAGCGCTTGGCGGCGGCCGGCGGCGACGGCGCGGTGGCGGACGACGAGATCTCGCCGTGGAGCCTGGAGGCCGAACTCGGCGGGCTCTACCAGACCGGCAACAGCCCGCGGGACAGCATCACCACCGCCGGCACCCTCGGCTACGACTCCGGCAACTGGCACAACGCGTTCGGCATCGCCTTCGACTTTGTCAACGACAGCGGCGAGACGACGACCCGTCGCTTCGTCGCCCACAACCGCACCCGCTACGACTTGGCCGAGCGCTGGTTCGCCACCGCGCGGCTGCGGTTCGTCGACGACAAGGACGACGGCTTCCAGTGGCAGACGCAGGAACTGTTCGGCCCCGGCTACCGGATCCTCGACGGCGACACCCTGACGCTCACCGTCGAGGGCGGTCCCGGCTTCCGGCAGGTGCGCGAGCGCTCCGAGGACGGCGGCCACGTCAACAACGATCTCGTCGGCTGGGCGGGGGCCGATTTCGCCTGGCAGATCGGCGAGGGCGCCCGCTTCACCAACACCGTCGCGGCCACGGGGGACCCGGACCGGGCGCAGATCGACAACACGGCGGCGCTGACCCTGCGGATCGTCGACAACCTCGCGGCCCGCCTGTCCTACGAGGTCCGCCACGACACCGATCCCGGCGAAGACGCCGGCAAGACCGACGGCATCGCCCGCGCCACCCTCGTCTACCGCTTCGGCCGGAACAGCGAGTAGGTTACGGCGGTTCGGTTCAAGCGCCCGGTGGGAGTCCTCCGCCCATGCACGATGCGAGACGTTCCAACTGGCTGGGTTTGTGGACGCTGTACGCGCGGGAGGTGCGGCGGTTCGCCAAGGTGTGGAACCAGACGCTGGCGGCGCCGGTGGTCACCACGCTGATCTTCCTCGCCATCTTCGCCCTCGCGCTTGGCGGCGCGGTGGGGACGGCGGGCGGGGTGCCGTTCATGGAGTTCCTGGCACCGGGGCTGATCACCATGGCGATCGCCCAGAACGCGTTCGCCAACACCTCGTCGTCGATCCTGATCGCCAAGGTGCAGGGCAACATCGTCGACACCCTGATGCCGCCGCTCAACGCCCACGAACTGACCTTCGGCTTCGCCATGGGCGGGGTCACCCGCGGCGTCGCGGTCGGTGTCGTCGTCGCGCTGGCGATGGCGGCGTTCGTGCCGGTGCGCATCCACAGCCCGGCAGCGATGGCCTATTTCGCGGTCATGGCCTCGCTGATGCTGTCGCTGCTGGGCGTCGCCGCCGGCATCTGGTCGGACAAGTTCGACCAGATGGCGGCGGTCACCAACTTCGTGATCACGCCCTTGTCGTTCCTGTCCGGCACCTTCTATGTGCTCGACCGGCTGCCGGCGGTGTTCCAGCACCTGGCCCACCTCAACCCGTTCTTCTACATGATCGACGGCTTCCGCTACGGCGTCATCGGCTGGTCGGACGTCGACCCGTGGCTCGGCGCCGCCGTGCTCGCGATCGTCAACGCGCTGTTGTGGGCGCTCTGCCACCGGATGTTCGCGAAGGGCTACAAGCTGAAACCGTGAGGGCCGTCCCGGCGGGCGGTGTCGGCGTTGACATCGCCGCCAAGTCGCTGTTAAATCCTGCTTTTCATTGGCGAGGGCCGGTGCGCGGCACCGGCCCGAACCGTTTCGGGAGGATGCCGTGACCTCGGCCCTGATGCCGACCTACGACCGGCTGGACATCGCCTTCGAACGCGGCGAGGGCGCCTACCTGTACACGACCGACGGCCGGCGCTACCTCGATTTCGCCGCCGGGGTGGCGGTGACCTCGCTCGGCCACTGCCATCCGCACCTGGTCGCCGCGCTCAAGACCCAGGCCGAGCGGCTGTGGCACTGTTCCAACCTCTACCGGATCCCGCAGCAGGAGCGGCTCGCCCTGCGGCTGGTGGCGGCGTCGTTCGCCGATGCCGCCTTCTTCTGCAATTCCGGCGCCGAGGCGATCGAGTGCGGCCTCAAGCTGGTCCGCAAGTTCCACGACGCCACCGGCAACCCCGGCCGCTACCGGGTGATCACCTGCTCGGGCGCCTTCCACGGCCGCACCCTGGCGACGATCGCCGCCGGCGGCTCGGCCAAGCACCTGGCCGGCTTCGATCCGGTCGTCGACGGCTTCGACCACGTGCCGTTCGGCGACCTCGACGCGCTGCGCGCCGCGATCGGCGCCGAGACCGCCGCGATCCTGGTCGAACCGATCCAGGGCGAGGGCGGGATCAACCCGGCGAGCGCCGAGTTCCTGCGTGGCCTGCGCGCCGCCGCCGACGAATTCGGGCTGTTGCTGTTGTTCGACGAGGTGCAGTGCGGGCTGGGACGCACCGGACGGCTGTTCGCCCACCAATGGGCGGGCGTCGCCCCGGACGTGATGGCGCTCGCCAAGGGGCTCGGCGGCGGCTTTCCGATCGGCGCCTGCCTCGCCGCCGGCCGGGCGGCGACGGCCCTGACCCCCGGCAGCCACGGCAGCACCTTCGGCGGCAATCCGCTGGCGATGGCGGTCGCCAACGCGGTGCTCGACGTGGTGCTGGCCGACGGCTTCCTGGACACCGTCGTCCGGATCGGCGACCGCCTGCGCGGCCGGCTGGCCGGCCTGCCCGGCCGCTACCCGCGGGTGGTGGCGGAGGTGCGGGGGCGCGGCCTGATGGTCGGCCTCAAATGCGTGGCCGACGGCGGCGCGCTGTTGCGCCGGATGCTCGCCAACGGCCTGCTGACGGTGCCGGCCGCCGACAACGTCGTGCGCTTGCTGCCGCCGCTGATCGTCGGCGAGGCGGAGGTCGACGCGGCGACCGCGATCATCGATCGGAGTTGCGCCGAGCTCGCCGAGCGGGCCGCCTGAGATGGCCGCCCCGCGGCACTTCCTCGATCTCGACCGCTTCGACACCGCGACGCTGCGGGGGATGCTCGCGGCCGCCGTGGCGGCGAAGCGTGCCGGTCGCCGGCCGGGACACGGCGGCCGGCTCGACGGCCGCATGCTGGCGATGATTTTCGAGAAGCCGTCGACCCGCACCCGGGTGTCGTTCGAGGTCGGCATGAAGCAGCTCGGCGGCGACGTGGTGATCCTGAGCGACAGCGAAAGCCAGCTCGGCCGCGGCGAGACGATGGCCGACACCGCGCGGGTGCTGTCGCGCTACGTCGATGCGATCATGATCCGCACCGGCGACCATCGCAACCTGAGCGAGCTCGCCGACCACGCCACCGTCCCGGTGATCAACGGCCTCACCGACGAGTCGCATCCGTGCCAGCTGATGGCCGACGTGATGACGTACGAGGAGCACCGCGGCGACATCGCCGGGCGCACCGTCGCCTGGAGCGGCGATGCCAACAACGTCGCCCGCTCCTGGGTTCATGCCGCGGTCCGCTTCGGGTTCCGGTTGCGGCTCGCCTGTCCGCGACCGCTGCGGCACGACGATGCGATCATCGACTGGGCGCGCGCCGAGGGCGGCGACGTCGCCTTCACCGACACCGCCGCCCAGGCGGTGGCGGGCGCCGATCTGGTGGTCACCGACACCTGGGTGTCGATGGGCCTCGGCGAGGGCGAGAACCGACACAACCTGCTGGCGCCCTACCGGGTCGACGAGCGACTGATGGCGCTCGCCAGGCCCGACGCCCTGTTCATGCACTGCCTGCCGGCGCACCGCGGCGAAGAGGTGACGCCCGGCGTCATCGACGGCCCGCAGTCGGTGGTCTGGGACGAGGCCGAGAACCGCCTGCACGCCCAGAAGGCCATCCTCACCTGGTGCATGGGATAGGTGCGGCGGGACGGGCGATGGCCGACCCGGTCGTCCGACCCCATATGGCGGACGATGGATCACCGACACCCCTTCGGCGACTACGTGCAACCGTTCCAGATCGAGGCCCCCGGGCTGCGCGGCCGGCTGGTGCGACTCGGGTCCGCCGTCGAGGCCACCCTCGCCCGCCACCTCTATCCGGCGCCGGTGGCGGCGATGCTGGCGGAATCGCTGGCGATGGGCGCGGTGCTGGCCAGCGGCCTCAAGTATGACGGCGTGTTCACCGTCCAGGTGCAGGGCGATGGTCCGGTCGGGCTGGTCGTCGTCGACGTCACCAGCGACGGCGGCATGCGCGGCTATGCCCGTTTCGATGCCGCCCGCCTCGCCGCCGCCGGGCCCGAACCGGAGAACCCGGTGCCGCGGCTGCTCGGCGCCGGCCACATGGCGTTCACCGTCGACCAGGGCCCGGACACCGAACGCTACCAGGGCATCACGCCCCTCGAAGGCGCCACGCTCGGCGACTGCGCCCACGCCTATTTCCGTCGCTCCGAGCAGATGGAGACGGCGATCGCGCTGTGCGCCTCCGACATGGCGGTGGCGGCCCCCCGCGCCGCGGCGCTGATGCTGCAGCGGCTGCCGGCGTCCGGTCTCGCCGCCCTCGAGGCCGAGGACGACTGGCGGCGGGCGGTGGTGATGATGAGCAGCGTGACCACCGGCGAACTGCTCGATCCGGCGCTGTCGGCGGCCGACATCCTCTACCGGCTGTTCCACGAGGACGGCGTCCGCGTCTTCACCCCGCGGCCGTTGCGCCACCAGTGCCGCTGCTCGCGCGGCAAGGTCGAGCGGACCCTGCGCGCGTTCGCGGCCGACGAGATCCGTGCGATGGCCGAGGATGGCCGGCTGACGGTCACCTGCGAGTTCTGCAAGACCGCCTACGCGTTCGAGGCCGACGACCTCGGCCGCCTGTGGTCGTAGCCGGCGCTTGCAGTCGGTTCCGGCGCCGTGCCACTATTCCCGCGCCATGATCGATCGCCTGACTTCCGCCGCCGCCGCGTTCCTGGTGTTCGTCGTCGTCGCCGCATGCGCGACCGACCCGGTGCAGCCGCTTCCCGAGCTGACCTTCGCCCACCAGCCGCCGCTGCGGCTCAACGTCGCCTCGCTCGACGTGGTCTCGGGCTACCGGGCGCCGATGCGGCCGCCCAACGTCGAGCACAAGATGCCGCTCGCTCCCGAGGCGGCGATGCGGCGTTGGGCGGAGGATCGACTGCGGGCGATGGGCCATGCCGAATCCGCCCGCTACACGGTGATCACCGCGGCGGTCACCGAGGAAGCGCTGCCGAAGACGCCCGGCTTCGTCGGGGCGTTCAAGAACGAACCCTCCGAGCGCTACACCGCCACCGTCGAGGCGCAGCTGGAGATCTTCGACGGCAGCGGCCGCCGCGCCCAGTTGGCGACCGCCCGCGCCACCCGCTCGCGGACCGTGATCGAGGGCGCCAAGCCCGAGGAACGCGAACGGGTGTGGTTCGAACTGGTCGAAGCGCTGATGAAGGACTTCGACGAGGCGATGGAGCGCGCGATCCGGCAGTACGCGACCCCCTGGCTGTTGTAGTCGGACCGGCGGCGGCGGCGATGCGGCGCATGCGACCCCGAAGGCGGCGGTCGGCGATCGCCGCGACGGTGGTCGGCGTCGTGCTCCTCGTCGGGTGCTCGCCGGCCCGGCTCGGCGAATCGGTGCGGGTGCTGGCCGACATCAGCGCCGGCGACGGGCCGAGCCCGCTCAAGGAGGCGACGCCGCCGCCGCTGCGCCGGCCGATCGCCTTCGCGGTCGACGGCCGCGAGCATCTGGCCGACCTCTACGAGCCGGCGGACGGCGCCCTCGCCGCCATGGTGCTGGTGCCGGGCATGGCGCCGGCCGGCCGCGACGACCCCCGGCTGGTCGCCTTCGCCACCACCCTGGCCCGGGCCCGCTTCGAGGTGCTGGTGCCCGATCTGCCGCGGATGCGCGCCCTTCAGGTCAGTTCCGCCGACGGGCGGGCGCTGGCCGATGCGGCGATCCACCTCGGCGACCGCGCCGCCGGCCGGCCGCTGGCGATGACGGCGATCTCGTTCGCCGCCGGGCCGGCGGTGCTGTCGCTGTTCGAGCCCGGCGTCGGCGACCGGGTGGCGATGCTGATCACCGTCGGCGGCTACTACGACCTCGAGGCGCTGATCACCTTCTTCACCACCGGATTCGTCCGCCCCCGCCCCGGCGCCGCCTGGCAGGCGCGGCAGCCCAACGCCTACGGCAAGTGGGTGTTCCTGCTGTCGAACGCGCCGCGGCTGGACGATCCCGCCGACGCGGACGCCCTGGACGCGATGGCGCGGCGCAGGATCGCCGATCCGGACGCCGACATCGCCGACCTCGTCGCCGCGCTCGGCCCCGAGGGCCGGGCGGTCGACACCCTGCTCGCCAACCGCGATCCGGAACGGACGCCGGGGTTGATCGCGGCGCTGCCGGCGGCCGTCGCCGACGAGATCCGCAGCCTCGACCTCCGCCGCCGCGACCTCGCCGCCCTCACCACCCGCTTCGTCCTGGTCCACGCCCGCGACGACCCGATCATCCCGGAGACCGAAAGCATCGCGTTCGCCGCCGCGGTGGCGCCGGGCCGGGCGGAGCTGTATCTGGTCGACGGCCTGCACCACGTCGACGCCGCCGGCCTCGGCTTGGTCGACAAGGTCAGGCTGCTCGACGCGGTCTACACCGTGCTCGCCTTTCGCGATCGCCGCGGGCGGCCGGACGCCGCCGGAGGGTAGCCGATGGCCGACGCCGTTCGCCGCCACCACCGCCCGCCGCGATCCCGCTCCTCGGCCGCGGATCCGCGACCGTCCCGGCCGACCCTGCGTCGGGCGGCGGTGGTGGCGGCGGTGGTGGTGGCGGCCGCGATCGGCCTCGCCGCCCACGGCGCCGCCGCCGACGCCACCGGCTTCTTCGTCAGCCGCGAGGGCCATTTCGTCTCCGCCAACCACGTGCTCGGCAAGTGCGTCTCGGCCGCCATCAAGACCCCCGGCGGCATCCTGATCGGGGACCTGGTGGCCCATTCCGCCGATGCCGATCTCGCCGTCGTCAAGACCAGGGAGCGCCCCCGCCACTGGGCCCGGCTGCCCAAGGATCCGGCCCGGGCGCTGCAGAGCGCGGTGCTGATCGCCCGCTTCTCGGGCAGCGCCGATCCGGACGCACGACGCCTGACCCCGGCCGAGTTCGAGCACTCCGATCCCTCCCGCGAGGGGTTCCTGATCTTCCGGGCGAGCGCCACCATCAGGAGCGGAGACAGCGGCAGTCCGGTGATCAGCCAGCACGGTGCGGTGGTCGGGGTGCTGGTCGCCCGCGACCGGCAGCGGTCCTACCTCGGCATCGCCGCCGACGCCTTCGCGCTGGCGCAGCTCCTCCACGGCGCAGGCATCCGGTTCGAGACGGTGGGCGAGACCGCGGCGCTGCGAATCGGCACCGACCCGGAGAACGCCGGCCGCTTCGCCTTTCCGGTCTCCTGCGTCAAGTGATCCCCCGCCGATCCGCGATGCGTTGGTGCACCTCGCCGCGTTTACGGGGCCTTAACGGGGCCTTAACGGGGCCCTCGTTACCAGAGGGCGCGCCCGGCGAACGGTCGCCGGGGCCCGACGGGCCGAGGAACGTGCCATGAATGATTTTGCCCACCCGCGATCCGCCTGCCGCCGCCGCACGCAAGGCGCGGACGCCGCCGGCGGCGGCGACGACGCCGTCGAGGCGATCCTTCAGGCGGGGCTCCACTACGTCGCCTGCGATCTTCGCGAGCTGGCCAAGCTGGCGTCGCCGGTGCGGCGGGGCGAACTCCTGGCGCTCTGCCGGCTGATCGAGGCGATGACCGCCGGCTGATCGCCCGGCGACAAAAAAAAAGGCGTCGCCGGCGCCACGCCGCGGGTTCCGGCCGCCCCGCCGCCGCCGCTATACTCGCGCGCCCTCCACAACCCGGAGCCGCCGCGCCGCCGCCATGGAATTCCGCACCCTCGCCATCGTCGCCGCCGAACACGACGAAGCGCAGGAGGCCGCCCGCCGCCTGCAGCGACGTTACGACACCGTCCCGCCCGAGGAGGCCGACCTGATCGTCGCCCTCGGCGGGGACGGCTTCATGCTCAAGGCGCTGCACCGCTACATGGACCGCAGGGTGCCGATCTTCGGCATGAACCGCGGCTCGATCGGGTTTCTGATGAACGCCTACGACGAGGAGGGCCTGGTCGAGCGGTTGCGGAAGGCGGAGCCGATCGCCCTCAACCCGCTGCGGATGAGCGCCGCCGACGTCACCGGCCGGCACCACGAGGCGCTGGCGATCAACGAGGTGTCGCTGCTGCGCGAGACCCGCCTCGCCGCCAAGCTGAAGATCGAGGTCGACGGGGTGGTGCGGATGCCGGAGATGATCTGCGACGGGGTGCTGGTGGCGACGCCGGCCGGCAGCACCGCCTACAACATCTCGGCCTACGGTCCGATCCTGCCGCTCGGCGCCCACCTGCTGGCGCTGACCCCGATCAGCGTCTTCCGCCCGCGCCAGTGGCGGGGCGCCATCCTGCCGCACCACGTCACCGTCACCATCGAGGTTCTCTATCCCGAGATCCGTCCGGTCAGCGCCGTCGCCGACGACACCGAAGTGCGCGACGTCGCCCGGGTGACGGTGCGCGAGGACCGCGGCATCGCCCTCAACCTGCTGTTCGACCCCGAGCACGATCTCGAGGAGCGGATCATCAAGGAGCAGTTCCTGCTGTGAACGGACGGCGGCGAGGTCGCCGTCAGCGTACGTCGCGACCGACCGCCTCCGCCACCGAGGCGAGGCCGTCGGCGCGCAGCAGGCGGGCGAGCTCGCGTCCGGTCCGCGCGACCAGCCGCGGCCCCTCGTAGACCAGCGCCGTGTAGAGCTGGACCAGCGAGGCGCCCGCCCGGATCTTGGCGTAGGCGTCGGCCCCGCCCGCCACGCCGCCGACGCCGATCAGCGGCAGCCGCCCCTCGGTCAGGCGGTAGAGCTGCGCCAGCACCGCCGTCGACGGCGCCAACAGCGGCCGGCCGCTGAGACCACCGGCCTCGCCGCGGTGACGCCCGGCGAGCCCGGACGGCCGGGCGATCGTGGTGTTGGTGGCGATCAGGCCGTCGATGCCGGCGGCCAACGCCGCCGCGGCGATGTCGCGCAGCTCCCCGGCGGCGAGGTCGGGGGCGATCTTGACCAGCAGCGGCGGCTGCGCCGCGGCCGCGGCACGGGCCGCCAGCGCCCGGTCGAGGAGCGCGGCCAGAGCGTCGCGCCCCTGCAGCGCCCGCAGCCCCGGGGTGTTGGGCGAGGAGACGTTGATCACCAGGTAGTCGACGAGGCCGGCGAGCGCGGCGACGCCGGCGGCGCAATCGCCCGCCGGATCGGCGCTGTCGCGGTTGGGGCCGACGTTGGCGCCGACGAGGCCGGACCGCCCGCGCCGGCGGCGCGCCGCCAGTCGCCCGGCAACCGCCGCCAGTCCCTGGTTGTTGAACCCGAGGCGATTGATCACCGCCCGGTCCGCCTCCAGCCGGAACAGCCGCGGACGCGGATTTCCCGGCTGCGGCCGCGGCGTCACGGTGCCGACCTCGACGAAGCCGAAGCCCTGGGCGAGCATCCGGTCGGCGACCTCGGCGTTCTTGTCGAACCCGGCGGCGAGCCCGATCGGGTTGGCGAAGGCGAGCCCCCACAGCGTCGTCGCCAGGATCGGATCGTCGGCCGGTGGCGGCGGGTGCGGGACCAGCCCGGCCTTCAGCGCCGCCACCGTCAGGCGGTGCGCGGCCTCGGGGTCGATCAGCCGCAACAGCGGCCACGCCAGGCGGTAGGGATCGGGCACCGCCGCCCCCTACCGGCCCTGCGAACGCGACCGGGGCGGCGGCGGCCGGTGTCGACGGCAGTCCAGGACCATGCCGACACCGTAGGCGAAAGCGGCAGGCGCGAACAGCGTTTGGTGATTCCCCGACCCGCGCGAACGGGCTACACTGCCCGCCGACATCCGTATCCGCGCAAAGGTCCGCCGTCGATGACCGAACAGGCCGCCGTGTTGTTCGCCAACGACACGTTCTACGTGGCGTTCGCCACCTGCGACTACCCGGCGATGGAGGAGGCGTGGTCGCGGCGCTGGTCGGTGAGCTGCATCCATCCCGGCTGGAACGCGCTCGCCGGCCGCGAGCCGGTGATGGAGAGCTGGCGGGCGATCCTCTCCAGCCCCAAGGCGCCCCGGATCGGCTGCCGCGGCGCGGTCGCCCACGTGCTCGGCGACAGCGCCTACGTGATCTGTTACGAGGTCGTCGACGGCAACTTCCTGGTCGCCACCAACGTCTTCGTGCGCGAGGACGGCGGCTGGAAGATGGTCCACCACCAGGCCGGTGCGACGTCGCCGCCGCCCCCGGAGGACGCGGACGAGGAACCCCGCTCGCTGCAATAGGATGCGGCGGCGCGGCGACGCATGGCAGGGACCGCGGCGAGCGCCC
>JBHJOP010000078.1:0-12284 GCA_050329575.1 Rhodospirillales bacterium
CGGCAAGCGCGACGGCGGCGGCCTCCTCCTCCGCGCTCCGCCGCTGCTCGCTCGCGTGCAACCCGACGCGGGCGGCCTCCAGTTCCGCCCGCGCCTCGACGACGGTCGCCTCGGCGGCGGCGATGTCCGGACAGGCCTCGTTCTGGAGTGCCGCCTGCTGGCGGGCGAGGTCGTCGGCGCGCTGCTGGAGGCGTCGCCGCCGGCCGTCGAGATCCTCGAGGGCGCGACCCAGCGCCGCTTGCCGTGCCTCGTGGGCGGCGACACCATCGGTGAGCCGGGCGAGGGCGCCGTCGCCGGCTTCGACCTCGGCAACGACCCGGTCGAGCGCCGCCCGGGCCGCCGCCTCCGCGCCGTCTTCATCCCGGCACGCCGCCTCGATGCGCGCGCGATCGCCGTCGAGACGCGCCAGCGCCCGATCGGCGTCGGCGGCGAGGGCCGCTTCCCGGCCGAGATCGGCGGCGATCTGTTGCAGGCGCAGCCGGCAGGCCTCGCGATCGGCGGCGATCCGTCGCTCTTCCGCGTCCAGCCCCTCGCGGGCGAGGATCAACCGTTGCAGCGCCGCCGCCGCCGTCGCTTCGGCGTGTCGCGCCTCGGGCAGCGCGGCGGCGGCGTCCGCCTGGCGGGTCGACGCCGCGGCGGCGGCGGCGGTCCATTCGGTGACGGCGGCGGTCGCCGCATCCTGCCGCCGGCGGGCCTCGACCAGCGCCAGCTCCGCCGCCTGCCAGCGGACATGGAAGATCGCTGCCTCGCTCCTGCGAATCAGCGCCGACAGGTCACGGTAGCGCCGCGCCTGCCGCGCCTGCTTGTTGAGGCTCTGCAACCGCGCCTCGAGGGTCGCAAGCACGTCCTCGACCCGTTCCAGATTGGTTTCCGCCGCCCGCAGCCGCAACTCGGCCTCGTGGCGGCGGGACTGCAGCCCGGAGACGCCGGCCGCCTCCTCGAGCAGCAGGCGGCGATCGAACGGCTTGGCGGCGATCAACCGGCCGATCTGCCCCTGTCCCACCAGCGCCGCGGACCGGGCGCCGGTGGCCGCGTCGGCGAACAGCAGCTGGACGTCGCGGGCGCGGTACTCCCGGCCATTGACCCGGTAGACGGACCCCCTGGTGCGCTCGATCCGGCGGCTGACGTCGAGGCGCTCGCAGGCATCGAAGGGCGGCGGCGCCGACCGCCCGGTGTTGTCGAGTTCGAGGACGACTTCGGCCAGTTCGCGCCGCGGGCGATCGACGGTCCCCCCGAAGATCACGTCGTCCATCTCACCGCCGCGCATCTGCCGGGCCGCGTTCTCGCCCATCACCCAGCGCAGCGCTTCCACCAGATTCGACTTGCCGCAGCCGTTGGGACCGACGATGCCGGTCAGGCCGGGCTCGATCGCCAGCTCGGTGGGGTCGACGAACGACTTGAAGCCGCCGAGCCGCAGCCGCGTGAAGTGGAGCAAAGCCGGGTTCCGCCCTGCCGCCGCCTCGCTCACCGCGCCTTCGCGATTTCGGCGTCGATGACCGACCTGAACGCCTCGAAACCCTGTGCGCCGACGATCTTTTGGTCGTTGACGTAGAACGTCGGCGTGGAGGTGATCGCACGATCCTGGCGCGCCTGGGCGGCGCGGCTCTGAACGCCCTGCAACAGTGTCGCGTCGTCGAGACAGGCGGCGAAGGCGGCGTCCGACAAGCCGGCGAGGCGTCCGAGCTGTTTCAGGTTGTCGAGCGGCCTGCCGACCGTCGACCACTTCGCCTGGTCGCGATACAGCACGTCGAGGAAACCGAAATAGCGGCTCGGATCGACGCAGCGAGCGACCAGCGCCGCCGCCATCGCCACCGCGTCGAGCGGATAGTCCTGATAGACGAGCCGCACCAGGCCGGTATCGATGTAGGCTTCCTTGATCTTCGGCAGGGTCTCGGTGTGGAAGGTCGCGCAATGGGGACAGGTCAGCGACGAATACTCGACCAGGGTCACCGGCGCCGCCGGATCGCCGAGCGACCGCTCGGCCAGCCGGGCCTCGACGGCGGTCGCGCCGCCGGCTGCCGCCGGGACCGCCAGTACGATCAGCACGACCGCTATCGCTTGTACCAACCTCGGCAAAATCGCCTCCCTGACACTACATGTTGGGAGACTATACTCCCGAGATCGGGGTTCGACAAGCACCTAGGGATGAGTCGACCAGCGAAGGATCGCCGCCTGACGGTCGAACTCCCGACGAAACCGGCCGAACTCGTGGTGGAGACGGTCGAGGTAGTCGGCGCCGTTGTCGCGCAGGTCGTTGGCGGTGATGCCGGTCAGGTCCTGGCAGACCCGACGAATGGCGACGGCGCCGACGTTGCCGGAGGTGCCGCGGAGGGCATGGATCCTGTCGCGAAAGACGCTCGCATCCCGTGCCCGCACCGCACCGTCGATGTCCTGCAGCAACGCCTCGGCGTCGGCGCTGAAGTCCTGCAGGATCTCCATGACGAAGTTGTCGCCGGCGGAGTAGTTCTCGAACTGGCGGACGACCGCCCAATCGAGGGCGGGGTTCGTCTCCGGCTTGTATCGCGGATGGGCGGAGATCTTGGTCACCGTCTCGGATCCCTCGGGCACAGGCTCCGCGGCGGTCGCGGGCAGCGCCGGGTCCGTCGCCACCGGCTGCAGCTTGGTGCAGACGAGATCGACGGAATCGAGCAGCCGTCGCGCCTCCACCGGTTTGGTGAGATAGACGTCGGCGCCGGCCTCCTCGCAGGCGCGGCGGGTCTCGGCGGTCGCGTCGGCGCTGAGCGCGATGATCGGCATCCGCCTTTCGCCCAGTTCCGCCATCCGACAGATCTTGATGACGTCCAGGCCGTCGGTGCCGGGCATGTTGACATCGACGATGAACAGATCGAAGTCGGCGGCTTCCAGGGTGTCGAGGGCATCGTCGCCCGAGGCGACCAGCGTCGGCTGGTGGCCGCCGTGTTCGAGGATGCGTCGGGTGACCTTCTGGTTGACGGGATTGTCCTCGGCGACCAGGATCCGAAGAGCCGATCGGTGCCGGGATTGGGCGTTGGCGAGACCGCCGTCGGATCGCTGCCGGGCGTGGTCGAGGGTGAAGGCCTGAGCGGCGTGGATCACGTTCGCGAAGTGCTCGGCGGCGATCGGGACCGGCAGCGAGGCGATGAACGTCGGGTCGGAGGGCTGGTCCGGCGCGCCGTCGACCAGCCGGACGAAGACGACGCCGGCCGAGGAGGCGCACGCGCGCAGCGCATCGGCCGCGAGGACGACATCCTCGAGCCCACTTCGCCCGTCGATCAGGACGATCTGGCCGCCAGCGTCCGCGAGGGCGTGCCGGGAGATGATCTGCCGTGCGCGGCGCAGGCTCGAGGCGCCCTTGACGGCGAGCGGCGTTCCGGCGAGCCGGTCGCGGACGTCGCGGTAGATGCTCTGGTCGGGAGAGACGAGAAGCAGGCGTCCCGGCGTCCACGTCTCGGCGGCGGCCGGTTCCGGCTGGCGTCGGAACGGCAGGAGCACCGAGAACGTGCTGCCCTTGCCGAGATCGCTCTCGACCGACATCGTTCCGCCCTGCAGTTCGACCAGCCCGCGGCTGATCGCCAGCCCGAGCCCGGTTCCCCCGTAGCGGCGGTTCTGGGCGTCGTCGGCCTGGGTGAAGCGCTCGAACACGCGGGCTTGATTCTCGGGCGCGATGCCGATGCCGGTGTCGATCACGTCGAAGCGCAGCCGGACGGTCGGACCGTCGCCGCCGGTGGTGGTCACCTGCAGCAGAACGTGGCCGCCGTCGGTGAACTTGATGGCGTTGGAGATCAGGTTGGTGAGGATCTGGCGCAGATGACGGGAATCCCCGAGCAGGCGATAGGGGACGTCCGGACCGACGCAGGCGGCGAGCCGCAGGTTCTTGTGGCGGGCCTGGGGGCCGAGCACCGCGATCAGGTCCGCGATCTCGGCATGGAGGTCGAAGTCGACGACCACCACCGCCGTCTTGCTGGCCTCGATGCGGGACAGATCCAGGATGTTGTCGATCAGCGCCAGCAACGCGCTGCCCGAGGTCTTGATGGTGTGGATCATCTCCCACTGCTCGCGGTCGAGGCGGGTCGCCCGCAGCAGATCGCTCATGCCGATGATGGCGTTCAGCGGCGTACGCAGTTCGTGGCTCATGCTCGCGAGGAAGCGGCTCTTGGCATGGTTGGCCGCCTCCGCCTGAGCCTTCGCCTCGGTCAGCTTGCGGATCAGGCTCGCCGCATAGGACGGGAGCACGATCAGCGCGACGAGCAGGCCGATCCCCAGCGGCAGTTCCTTCTGCCAGAACTCGGTGGTCATCAGTACGACGACGAAGCCGCACACCGAAACCACCACGGAGGCCGCCAGATAGGGCAGACCGTAGCGGAAACCGTTACCGAAGGCGACCCAGAGATAGAGCGGATAGATCGGCGCGCCGCCCTCGTCGCCGAAATGCATGGAGGCGGAGATCGCCGAGAAATCCAGGATCATCCCGGCGAGGCGCCGCGCCGGCGACTTCTGCGGCCAGATGACGATCAGCGAGAAATGAATGCAGGACAGCAGCAGGTAGCCGCCGACGACATAGAGCCCGTACAGGAGACGGCTCGATCCGCCGTCGCCGGTCAGTTTCAGCGACAACAGATAGGCGAACACCAGGGCGGTGATGACGATTCGGATCGTCGCCTGCTCGTGTTCGCTGTCGGGCCGGTTCTTGAGCCGCCCGAGAATGCGTTTCGGCGCCGACTGGCTGACCGCGCCGTGATCGGTCTCCGTCATTCGTGCATCCCGCCCGTCGGCCGGGTCGGCCGAGTGTCGCAACGAAGAGGGTTCGCGCACGATCCTATCCACAGATTGCTCCCTTTGCCACTCTCGACCCCCCGCCCCTGCATTCTCGCCCGGAACGTCGCACCCCGTGCGCGTCGTCCCGGCCCAACGATCCGTTCCTTATACCCCAATTGAGGGGAGGGTTTCGGGCTTTTTTGTGGCTGGCCGTCAGCGGGACGGCCGGCGCGGGGTCGGCGAGTCGGCACGCGACGGGAGGCGGCGGACCGCCGTCGACGGCCGAGGGGGCGGGCCACCACCGCCCGCCCCCTCGCTGGACATGGCTCCGGAGGAGGGATTCGAACCCCCGACCCAGCGGTTAACAGCCGCTTGCTCTACCACTGAGCTACTCCGGATCGACCTTGGAGGCGCGGACCGGATTCGAACCGGTGTTCACGGCTTTGCAGGCCGCTGCGTAGCCACTCCGCCACCGCGCCGGGCGACCGCCGCCGCTGCACGCGACATGCGTGCAACCGCCTTCCGGACGCCGGACCTTAGTCGGTGGATCGGCGCCGGTCAAGGCGCGCGAGCCGCGCGTCCGCCGCCCGGGGTCGGCGATCGCCGTCGGGTCGGCATCGACGCCGGCGAGGCAGGCCGGCTGTCGCGGATCGACGCGGGTGTCGACGCCCATGCTCACACCGCGCGCGAATGGCGGGCCCCGCCCCGGTGCAGGTAGGCGTCGAAGGCGGCAGCGGCGAGACGGACAAGCGGCCGGCCGGCCTCGGTGACGGTGATGCGTCCGCGGTCGACGACGACGAGGCGATCGGCGGCGAGCGGCGCGAGGCGATCGAAGGCGTCGGCGAACACGCTCGCGTCGGTTCGGTGGCGATCGGCGACGGCCGCGACGTCGACGGCGAGGTCGCACATCAGCCGTTCGATGATCTCGCCGCGGACCCGGTCGTCGGCGGCGAGCGCGAGGCCGCGCGCGATCGGCAATCGGTCGGCATCGACGGCCGCGCGGTAGTCCTTGAGCGGCGCGGTGTTCTGCACGTAGCCCTGCGGCAGGCTGCCGATCGCCGACGCCCCGAACCCGAGCAGCACCGCCGCCGCGTCGGTGGTGTAGCCCTGGAAGTTGCGCCGGAGGCGGCCGGTTGCGGCGGCCACCGCCAGGGAATCGTCGGGGCGGGCGAAGTGGTCGAGGCCGACCGGCCGGTAGCCGAGCGATCGCAGCCGCGCCGAAGCGGCCTCGAACTGCCGCCAGCGCTCGCCCGCGCCGGGGAGGGTGGCCTCGTCGATCAGCTTCTGGTGGCTCTTCATCCACGGGACGTGGGCGTAGCCGAACAGGGCCACCCGGGCGGGGTGGAGGCGTCCCGCGTTCTCGACCATGTCGACCACCCGCTGCACGGTCTGGTGCGGCAGGCCGTACATCAGGTCGAGGTTGATCGCCGCGATGCCGTGGCGTCGCAGCCAGCCGCACACCCGCTCGACCACCTCGAACGGCTGAATGCGGTTGATCGCGGCCTGGACGTCGGCATGGAAGTCCTGAACGCCGATCGAGGCGCGGTTGACGCCGGCTGCGGCCAGCGCCTCGACGTAGGCCTCGGTGGCGGTGCGCGGATCGAGCTCGACGGCGAGTTCGGCGTCGCCGGCGATATCGAAGCAGCGGCGCAGCCGGCCGACCAGCGACAGCCAGTCCTCGCCGGTGAGCATCGTCGGGCTGCCGCCACCCCAGTGCAGATGGCTGGCCGCCGGCCGCCCCGGGAGCGCGTCGGCGACGAGAGCGATCTCGCGTTCGAGCACGTCGAGATAGTCGCGGATCGGCTGGTAGCGGTTGACGATCTTGGTGTAGCAGCCGCAGAACCAGCACATCGAGTCGCAGAACGGGATGTGGAAGTAGAGCGAAAGCGGTTGCGCCGGATCGAGGCCGGCGAGCCAGCGCCGATAGACCGTCTCGTCGACCGCCGGCGAAAAATGCGGCGCCGTCGGATAGCTGGTGTAACGGGGAACCCGCGTGTCGTACTTGTCCGCGAGATCGGCGGTCATCGCCGGACCCGCCGTCATTCGGGGGCCGGGCGGAAGCGCCGGCGCGGCCCGAAGTCGCCGATCAGGCTGGTGAAGCCGATGGGGTCGGCGCCGTCGTTCCACCGGTAGAGCGAGAGCGCCGGCGGTTCCAGCACGAACGCCGACGGCGCCCCGTCGCGGAGCTCGAGCGCCATCTGGAAGACGACGCTGGGGGCGGTCGCGGCGGCGGTGCCGGCCCAGCGGGTGTGGATCGCCCGGTGGACGTGGCCGCACACCATCAGCCGCACCTGGGGATGGGCGCGCACCACCCGTTCCAGCCCGTCGGCGCCGGCGAAGGCGGGGCGATCCATGAAGCCGATGCCGGTCGCGAACGGCGGGTGGTGGAGAAACAGCAGCGTCGGGCGGTCGCGCCCCTCGGCCAGGCGGTCGTCCAGCCAGTGCAGGCGGTCGTCGCACATCCGGCCGCCGCATTCCCCGGGGGTGACGGTGTCGAGCCCGATCAGCCGCAGCGGTCCCGCCTCGATCGCGTAATGGAGAAACGCGCCCTCCGCCGGCAGGTAGCCGTGGTCGGTGAAGGCGGCGCGCAGGCCGTCGCGGTCGTCGTGGTTGCCGGGGATGACGTAGACCGGCATCGGCAGCCGGTCGAAGGCGAGGCGCAGCCGGGCGAAGTCCTCGCGCGTGCCCCGATCGGCGAGATCGCCGGTCGCCAGCACCAGGTCGGGGCGGGGCTCCAGGTCCTGGAGATGGGCGATGCACGCCGCCAGCGCCCCGAGCGTATCGATGCCGCCGGCGAGCGGTGTGCCGTCGGCACGGAGATGGAGATCCGAGATCTGGGCGATCAGCATCCGGTGTCCGTCCCGCCCGCCACCGCCGCTCACGGCTCGCGGGCGTAGGCGATCACCTCGTGGCGTTGCTGGCCGAGCCCCTCGACGCCGCATTCGAGCCGGTCGCCGGCGTTCAGGAACTCCGGCGGATCACACCCGAGCCCGACCCCGGCGGGGGTCCCGGTGGCGATCACGTCGCCCGGCATCAGGGTCATGAACTGGCTGATGTGGCTGACCAGGTAGGCGACACCGAAGATCATCTGGCCGGTGTTGCCGGACTGCCGGCGGTGGCCGTTGAGGTCGAGCCACAAATCGAGGTCCTGGGGGTCGGGGACCTCGTCCTTGGTCACCAGCCACGGCCCGAGCGGGGCGAAGGTGTCGGCGCTCTTGCCCTTGACGAACTGGCCACCGCGCTCCTTCTGGAACGACCGCTCGGAGACGTCGTTGATCACCGCGTAGCCGGCGACATGGTCGAGCGCCCGGTCCTCGTCGACGTACTGGGCCTTGCTGCCGATGATCACCGCCAGCTCCACCTCCCAGTCGGTCTTCGTCGACCCCTTCGGCAGCATGATCGGGTCGTTGGGGCCGCTGAGCGCGGTGATCGCCTTGGAGAACAGCATCGGTTCGGCGCGCGGCTTGCCGCCGGTCTCCTCGGCGTGCTCGCGGTAGTTGAGACCGATGGCGAGGATCTTGCCGATGCCGGCGACCGGTGTCCCGAGCCGGGTCGGGCGCTCGACCACCGGCAGCTCGTTCGCCTTCAGCGAAGCCAGCCGGGCGAGGCGGTCCGGATCGAGGACGTCGCCCGCGAGATCGACGACGTGGCCGGAGAGGTCGCGGACGTGTCCCTCGTCGTCGAGGAGTCCCGGTCTCTCCGCGCCCTTCGGGCCGTAACGCAGCAGCTTCATCGTCCACTCCCGATCGACGGAACCACACCCTCCGGGGCACCGCCTTCCGCGGCCGCCGCCTGCACAGTAGCCGGATCGCCGCCGCCGTCAATGGCCGGGTTGGCGCCGGCGGCCGGGGGTCTGGTTTCTCCTAAAAATACTCGATAAGTCGATTGAAAGCAAAAAGCATGTAATTACAACAGACATCCAACAATTGAAAACAGAAGATGAATATCGTATGGTGATCATGCCAGCGGAGGGGTTTGTGGCACGCGACGACGCTCTAACAGCGGGTGGACAACAGCGATGCTGACACTTCTGAGACGTCTCGTTCGCCTGCGCCGCGACGAAGATGGCTCCCCGGCCATCGAGATGGTGTTCGCGGCGCCGGCGCTGTTCCTGATCTGCGCCGGCACCATCGAACTCGGGATGATCATGTTCGTCACCGTGCTGATGGAGAGCAGCCTGCGCGACGCCGCCCGCTACGGCATCACCGGCCAGGTCGAGGACGGCTTCGATCGCGAGGCCTACATCGTCGAGCTGATCGGCGAGCGCACCCTCGGCCTCGTCGACCTCGCCACCGCCGACCTGAACATCCTCAGCTATCCGACCTTCGACGACGTCGGCCGCGGCGAGACGTTCGTCGACGGCAACGGCAACGGCGTCTACGACGCGGGCGAGACCTTCACCGACG
The DNA here is from genome assembly GCA_050329575.1 of Rhodospirillales bacterium. GTDB lineage: Bacteria > Pseudomonadota > Alphaproteobacteria > Rhodospirillales > Defluviicoccaceae > JAUXFS01. Next base: position 9,141 of record JBHJOP010000078.1, read on the forward strand.
AGAACGGCAACGGCCTGCGGGACGACGACGTCGGCGTGCCCGGCGCCGGCGAGAGCGGGCAGGTGGTGGTCTACCGGATCAGCTACCAGTGGCCGCTGCTCACGCCGCTGATCGGACCGCTGATCGGCCAGGACGGCAAGTACGAGATCCGCGCCAGCATCGCCGTCCGCAACGAGCCGTGGGAGACGGAAGCATGATCATCGAATGGATCCGCGCCTTCGGCCGCAGCGAACGCGGCAACTTCCTGGTCGAGTTGGCGTTCGCGATGCCGGTGGTGATGGCGCTGCTGCTCACCGGCGTCGAGTTCACCCGCTACATGCTGATCAACCAGAAGCTGGAGCGCACCTCGGCGACCATCGCCGACCTCGTCGCCCAGTCCTACGGCATGAGCGAGGCCGAGATGGCGAGCCTGTTCAGCGCCACCGAGTTCATCATGGACCCGTTCAGCCTCGTCAGCGACGGCGCGGTGGTGGTGTCCTCGATCGGCGCCAGCGGCGGCAGCGGGCCGGTCATCAACTGGCAGCGGGCATTCGGCGGCGGCAGCGGCGGCAGCGAGTTCGGCACCGAGGGCGAAACCGCCGACCTGCCGCCGGGCCTCGATGTCCGCGACGGCGAGAGCCTGGTCGCCGCCGAGGCGTTCTTCGACTACCAGCCGGTGATCCTGCAGCAGATCCTGGCCAGTCGCACCCTGTACCGCTGGGCGGTGTTCCGGCCCCGCTTCTCGTCGCTGACCGAGATCAGGCCCTGAGCCGACGGCCGGTGGTCCCGCCCCTCTGCTCGGATGACGGGCAGAGGGCCGCGGCGCCGGCCCGGCGGCGGGCGAACCCGCCGGTCCGCTGACGATCCGCTGATGACGATCGGACGACACGAAGACCCGTTCTGACGACATTCGTTGCTGTCCCGTGGCGGTCAAGCCGTTGGGGGACAACGAAACCGGCCGACACGGCCGCGATTCCATCGTCAAAAATCGTCAAAAGTCGTCATCCCTTTCAGACAACCCATTGATTTTCTGAGATTACAACCGGGAGTATCTGTACACAAATGTCATCATGACCATCCCGTAACGCTCTGATCCGATTGAGGGTTTCGCCCGCGCCGCGATCACACTTCGGGGCGCAGGGGTATTGGGGCCCGGCGGCCGCGGAGCCGCCGACGCGCACCCCGCACGGCCGCCCGCCGGCGGCGATGTCGCCGCCCCCGTTCACGATGGCAAACAGCGTTTCTCAGGCGTCTATCCCTTGCCGGGCCCGGATTCAAGGAAAACTATCCTTAAAGCCGACGGATCATGGCCGGCGGAGGTCCGCACCCGGCCGGTTTTCCGTGCGCACAGCGGGCGATCGCGGTTTAATCGATCCGGCTGATCGCGGAGGACCTCCGATGCCGGAAGACAAGGCGGACGCCACGGACCGGGAGCCCTCGAAGCGGGAACCTGACGCGACACCCTCGCCAAGGGTGACCGCCGCCTCTGCGGAGGCGAGCGATCTCGGCGGGCTCGTCAAGCACTGGGTTTTCGAACGGTTCGGGTGGCCGGGGATGGTGGTCCTGGCCGTCGCGAGCGTGGCGTTCTGGTGCTGGTGGAACTGGGACACGCTGCGGGGGAAGCCCGTAGTTGCGGACCTTCTCGCGGTCATGCAGAGGGAGCCGCTGCCGACGGCGGATCCGCGACGTTTTTCGGTCGCCATTGCCGACCTCGAGAACGACGACGACGGCGACCTGAAGCGCCTGATCGTCGAGGACCTGGCGGAATTCGCCGCCGTTTCCGTGCTGCCTCTCCCGAGAACCATCGTGCTCGGCGGCGGCGCGCGCGAGGAGAGCGAGCGCGGCGGCCACGACCAGGCCCGCCGCTATCTCGCCGACACCGGCGCATCGGTGCTGATGTGGGGAACCGTCCTTCGCCACGAGGCGAGGGTGATCCCGAAGCTGTACCTGACCGTCGCCCCGACCGGCGCAGGCGTCTCGGGCCGCTATCCGCCGAACGAGGAGTTGCGGCTGCCGGCGCTGTTCTGGCAGGACCTCGCGGCCGTGCTGCGGCTGGTGGTCGCCTCCCAGGACGCCGAGTTTCGCGCCCGACAAGGGCACTATGTCGCCGACCGGCTTGCGCCGTTCATCGCCAGGGTGCGCCAGCTGTTGATTGCGAGCGAAACCGCCGCCGGATGGGACGGCGACGCGCGGGCATCGACACTCGCGGTGTTTGGCGGTGCACTGAGTATCCTCGGTGAACAGACCGGCCAGAGCGGCCCGCTCGAGGAGGCGGTGGTGGCCTACCGGGCGGCGCTCCAGGAGTGGACCCGCGAGCGGGTGCCGCTGGCCTGGGCGGCAACCCAGAACAACCTTGGCAACGTGCTTAGGAGTCTCGGGGACCGTGAGAGCGGGACGGATCGTCTAGAGGAGGCGGTGGCGGCCTACCGGGCGGCGCTGGAGGAATTCACCCGCGAGCGGGTGCCGCTGCAGTGGGCCGGGACCCAGACCAACCTCGGCAACGCGCTCGCGAGTCTCGGGGAGCGGGAAGGTGGGACGGCTCGTCTGGAGGCGGCGGTGGCGGCCCACCGGGCGGCGCTGGAGGAACTCACCCGCGAGCAGGTACCGCTGGACTGGGCGGCAACCCAGAACAACCTCGGCAACGCGCTTAGGAGTCTCGGGGAGCGGGAGGGCGGGACGGCACGGCTCGAGGAAGCGGTGGCGGCGTACCGGGCGGCGCTGGAGGAACGGACCCGCGAGCGGGTACCGCTGGACTGGGCGGGGACCCAGAACAACCTCGGCAACGCGCCAGGAGTCTCGGGGAGCGCGAGAGCGGCACGGCACGGCTCGAGGAGGCGGTGGCGGCCTACCGGGCGGCGCTGGAGGAATGGACCCGCGAGCGGGTACCGCTGGACTGGGCGACGACCCAGAACAACCTCGGCAACGCACTCTGGCGCCTCGGGGAGCGGGAGAGCGGGACAGGTCGTCTGGAGGAGGCGGTGGCGGCGTTTCGGGCGGCGCTAGAGGAACGGACCCGCGAGCGGGTGCCGCTGCAGTGGGCGGCAACCCAGAACAACCTCGGCAACGCGCTCGCGAGGCTGGGGCGGCGGGAGAGCGGCACGGCACGGCTCGAGGAGGCGGTGGCGGCGTACCGGGCGGCGCTGGAGGAATTTACCCGCGAGCAGG
>JBHJOP010000112.1:0-3291 GCA_050329575.1 Rhodospirillales bacterium
GGGGCGCCGGCGAACGCGAAGTACAGCCGGCGCGCCTCGGCGTAGAGCGGGCCGGGGGCAAACGCCTGGTCCTCGAAGCGGATGCAGGGCTGCACCTTGGCATAGTTGCCGGTCGCGAACAGCTCGTCGGCGCCGACGAGCTCGGCAGCGTCGATCGCCCGCTCGATCACCGAAACACCGGCGTCACGCAACAGGCCGATCACCCGCCGGCGGGTGATGCCGTCGAGGAACGTGCCGTTGACGGCGGGAGTGTGGACGACGCCATCCCTGACCAGGAACAGGTTGGTGTAGGCGAACTCGGCGACATTGCCGCTCGGATCGACGACGACCGCGGTGTCGAAGCCCTTGACCGTGGCCTCCGCGCCGATGCGCGCGATGTTGGGGTAGAGACAGGACGCCTTCGCCTCGGTCGGCGCCATGTCCCGCGCCGGCCGCCGATAGCGGGACAGGCAGGCGCTGAACCCGGTCGGCGGCGGCAGCGGCGAGCGGTAGATCGACAGCACGAAGCGGGTGCTCGCCGGATCGGGGACGACGAACCCGTTCTCGGCATAGAACATCGGACAGATGTAGAGCTCGGCCCCGGTCGGAAAGCGGCGGATGCCCTCCCAGGCCAGCGCCTCGATCTCGGCACCGGTCAGCGTCGGCGCGAGACCGAGGACGACCGCCGAGCGCACCACCCGCGCGCAGTGGCGGTCGAGGTCGGGCGCGACGCCGGCGAAGGCGCGGGCGCCGTCGAACACCACCGATGCCAGCCACACCGCATGGCTGCGTGCGCCCAGTATGGCCGGACTGCCGTCGTGCCAGCGACCGTCGATCCAGGTGATCCCGTCGTCGCCACCGCCCTTCGCCATCGCCCCCTCCGCGAGTCGCTCACCGATCCCCGGCAGGGTAGCGCCGCGCCACGCCGCCCGCACCCCCGAATATCCGCCGCCACGACGACCCCCGCCGCGGATCAGTCGAGGCGGAACGAGTTGGCGATGGCGATCAGATGGCGCAGCCGGCGCTCGTTCATCGCCCGGATCTCGGTGTAGTACCAGCGGTCGCCGGCGTTCTGGAGTCGGAGCACGAGATACTGGCGCAACGGCCCGACCTGGAACGCGCAATACAGCTCGTGCAGCTCGCCGGCCGCATTGTAGGCGGTCGCCGGCCCTTCGCACGCGTCGAGCGGCAGCGCCGAGAGCTCGCGGAAGCCGCTGAACAGGCGCGGGATCGCCTCCCTCAGCGCGTCGAACATCGGATCGCCGAACGGGCTGTCGGGGCTGTCCAACAGCTTGGCGACCCGGTCCTCGCCGGCGACGTCGAGGGTGATCCGGCGCTTCAGCCAGGCGCCGGCGTCCTCGACCGGGCCCGCGACCTCGCGCAGCCTGACCGTGCTCAGCCGCGCGAAGGGCCCGTCCTCCGGACGCACGGTCAGCACGCCCCGCCAGTCGCCGGCCGACGACGCATCCGGTTCGGCCGCTGCGACGAAGCCCTCCGGCACGTCGAACCGCTGCGCCGACGCCGGCGCCGCGGCGACGAGGACGGCGGCGACGAGCATCCCCCATCCGGCCCGGGGGCGACGCCGTTCGAAGGTCATGGTGTCGATCGCCTCGGCTCGTTGATCCGCGACGTCAGCATAGCGGAAGCATAGCAGAGCGGCGGCGCATTTGGCAGCGCCGCCGGCAGCGGCTATGGTCGCTCCCATGTGCGGACGCTACACCCAGTTGCGGAGCTGGCCCGACCTCGTCGCCCTCTACGGCATCGCCGAGAGCCTGTCGCCTTCCAACTTCCCGGTCCGCTACAACATCGCCCCGACCCAGCAGGTGGCCGCCGTCCGCCGCCGCGCCGACACCGGTGACCGCGCGCTGGTGACGTTGCGCTGGGGGCTGGTGCCGTCGTGGGCCAAGCAGATCGACATCGGCGCCCGGCTGATCAACGCCCGCGCCGAGACGGTGCACGAGAAGCCGGCGTTCCGCGACGCGTTCCGCAAGCGCCGCTGCCTGATCGTCGCCGACGGCTTCTACGAGTGGCAGGCGCAGCCGGCAGGGCCGAAGCAGCCGTGGCTCGTCACCGTCGCCGATGGCCGACCGTTCGCCTTCGCCGGGCTGTGGGAGGAGTGGTGGGACGCCGGCAACACCCTGATCGAGAGCTGCGCCATCGTCACCACCGCGGCCAATGCGGCGCTGACGCCGATCCACGACCGGATGCCGGCGATCCTGACCGCGGAGCGGTTCGACGCCTGGCTCGACCCGGCGGCGCAACCGGCCGCACTGCGGGCGTTGCTCGTCCCCTATCCGGGCGCGATGACGGCGCGCCCCGTGGGGCGGCGCATCAACGACGTCCGCAACGACGATCCCGGCTGCATCGAACCGGTCGGCGCGGCGTGAGCGCCGCTCCCGCGTCTCAGTATCGTTCACGGAGTTCGCTCTCGAGATAGTAGAGCTTGCGGATGCCGAAGCCCTTGATCTCGACCTCGCCGCGCTCCGCGAGCCTCGCCGCCCCCCGGCGACGGTCCGGCGGCGAAAACATCCTAGCGGCGGAGCGCGGCCGTGCCTAGATTGATCGTCGGCGAATTCGCCGCTCCCGGCCGGCGATGCCGGCCGGCGGTCGCGGCCGGCGGCCCCCTGCGCACCAGACCATCTGAACCGGACCAGACCATCTGAACAGGAGGAGAGGACATGGGCATTTTCGATTTCGTCAAGGCCGCCGGCCAGATGCTGGGACTGGGCGGCGATGCCCCGCCGGCCGCGGACAAGCTGAAGGCCGAGGTCGCCAAGCTGGGGCTCGGCGCCGAGCGGCTCGAGATCGAGGTCGCCGGCGACACGGTCAAGGTCAAGGGCGAGGCCGCCGACCGCGAGACCGTGGAGAAGATCGTCCTCGCGCTCGGCAACGTCGCCGGGGTCGCCAAGGTCGACGAGACCATCGAGGCCGCCGGCGGCGGCGGCGCCTCCCCGTTCTACACCGTCAGGAAGGGCGATACCCTGTCGGCGATCGCCAAGGCCCAGTACGGCGACGCCGGCAAGTACATGGCGATCTTCGAGGCCAACAAGCCGATGCTCGCCCATCCGGACAAGATCTATCCCGGCCAGGTGCTGCGCATCCCGTCGCAGGGCTAGCGGCGCCGTCGTCTCGAACCCGAAGGACAGGAGGTCGCAATGTTTGACGTCGGGACACTTCTCGGACAGATGATGCAGGCCGGCATGACGCCGTCGGCCGAGGGCCGGATCGGGCGCGCGCTGGGCCCGCAGGGGCTCGGCCGGCCGGGCAACCCGCTCGCCGACCTGCTCGGCGGCGGCGCCGCGGCCGCCGGCG
>JBHJOP010000080.1:0-10337 GCA_050329575.1 Rhodospirillales bacterium
CTCGCGCATATCGCCGACCAGCAGGATCATCTCGAGCAGCTTGTCGAGGTTCTTCTTTTCCTTGGCGGAGACTTCGACGAAGACGGTGTCCCCGCCCCAGTCCTCGGGCATCAGGCCGCGGTCGGAAAGCTGGCGCTTGACGCGCTCGGGCTCGGCGTCGGGCTTGTCTACCTTGTTCACCGCGACGATGAGGGGCACGTTGGCAGCGCGGGCGTGATCAATCGCCTCGAGCGTCTGCGGCATCACGCCGTCGTCGGCGGCGACCACCAGCACGACGATGTCGGTCACGTTGGCGCCGCGCGCCCGCATCTGGGTGAACGCGGCGTGGCCAGGGGTGTCGATGAAGGTGATCTTGGCGCCGTGCGGCATCGTCACCTGATAGGCGCCGATGTGCTGGGTGATGCCGCCCGCCTCGCGGGCGGCGACATCGGTCTTGCGCAACGCGTCGAGCAGCGAGGTCTTGCCGTGATCGACATGGCCCATGACGGTCACGACGGGAGGACGGCCGCGCAGGTTCTCGTCCCGGTCGGCGGCGCCCTTCAGACCGATCTCGACATCGGCATCGCTGACCCGGCGGATGTTGTGGCCGAACTCGTTGACCACCAGCTCGGCGGTATCGGCGTCGATGACGTGGTTGATGTTGGCCATCACCCCCATCTTCATCAGCGTCTTGATGACGTCGCTGCTGCGCTCCGCCATCCGGTTGGCGAGTTCCTGGACGGTGAGGCTCTCCGGAATGACCACGTCGCGAATCACTTTCAACGGCTCCGCGCGCATCTGGCGCTGTTTCAGCTTTTCGCGCTCACGGGCGCGCTTGACGGAAGCGAGGCTGCGCATCCGCTCCGCGGCTTCGTCGAAGGGATCGACGAGCGAAAGCCGCGTGGCGCGACGGCTCGGCTCGGCGCGGCGACCGGCTCCGGCCGGCCGGCGGGCGTCGGTCCGCACCGGGCGCTTCGCGCGGCCCCGGCTCTCCTCGTCTTCCTGGCCCTCCGCGGCCTTCGGCTTGGCCGGACCGCCGACCGCCGGCTTGCCGGGCCGTTTCTCGGTCGGCGCGGCGCCCCCCGCTTCGGCGTCCGCAGGGACCGCCTCCGCCGGCGGCGGTTCGACCGTTGCCGCCGGTTGCGGTTCCGCCGCCTCGACCAGGAGCTCGGTCTCGGGTGCCGGCGACGGCTCCTCCGCCGCGGCCGGCGCCGCGACCTCGGCCTCCGGTTCCGCCCCCGGCTCGTCGACGAGTTCGTCCTCCCGCGGCCGGAACAGCTGGCGCTCCTCCTCCACCTTCTTGGCGTCCTGGAGCGCGCGCGCGCGCGCGGCCTTCTCGTGATTGGTGAGCCCGATGGCGGCGCCCTCGCGCAACACGCCGTCGGCCTGCGGCGACAGTGCGGCGCTCTCGGCGAGCAGCTCCGCTGCGCGCTCGGCCTCGGTCCGCACCTCGGCCATTCGTCCGCGGTCGTCGGGAGCGAAGACGCGTCGCTTGCGCACCTCGACGGTCACCATCTTCGAGCGGCCATGCGCGAAGCTCTGGCGCACCTGACCGGTTTCCACGGTCTTCTTCAGCTCCAGCTTGCGGGGCCGGCCGACGGGCTCCTGACGCTTGTCGTCCGTTTCGTTGATTTCGTTCATGTCACTCGTGTCGACCCACGTCCGTTGCATCACGCTCCATCGCCCGCATCGCCGGCGGCTGCGGGCCTGAATCCGGCCAGCCGGGCGGCCTCGCGGACCAGGCGATCGGCCAGCCTGCCGCGCTCGACGGCCATGTGCACCATCCGCTCGCGTCCGACGGCCGAGCCCAGCTCGGCGCTGGTCAACACGTCAACCACCGGCGCGCCCGCCGCCAGCGCACGCACTTTCGCCCGTCCTCCGGCGGCCCCGTCGGCGGCCGCCAACACCGCGCCGCAGCGCCCCAGTCGCAATCGCTCCCGAACACCGTCGAAACCGCACACGACCTGGCCGGACCGCCTCGCCAAGCCGATCAGGTCGAGGCATCGACGGGTCAGCAACCGTTCGACCTGATCGACGAGATCGGGACCGGCGGTGACCTCGGCGCGCGCCGCCTTTGCGAACAGGTTCCGGACGCAGGCCCTCTCTAGCACATCCCGCCGCGCGCTCAACCAAAATCCCCGTCCGCCGAGGCGTTCGTCGATGTCGGCCACCACCCGGCCGCGCGGATCGATCACGAACCGCAACAACGCTTCCTTGCAGCCGACGACGCCACTGACCAGGCAACGGCGGCGGTCGCCGCCGTCACCTTCCGGGCTTTCGTCGCGGTCCGCCGCCGGCCGCCGCATCGGCCGCCCCGCCGCCACCGATCACGTCTCCCGCGGCGCCGCGGCGGTCTCCGCGGTCTCCGCCGCCGCGATCGGCGCGGACGCCGCACCGCCGGCGTCGCCGTCGAACCAATGCGCCCGCGCGGCCATGATGATCTCGTCGGCGCGCTCCCGCTTCAACGACCCTTCGGGCGCGACCTCCATCAGTTCGTCGCCGGAGAGATCGCCGAGATCGTCGAGGGTCTTCACCCCGTGCTCGCCGAGCGCCACCAGGATCGCCGGCTTCAGGCCGTCGATCGCCGCCAGGTCGTCCCCGACCCCGAGCTCGATCCGCTTGCGCTCGTATTCCTCGTCGCGGACGGCAAGGTGGGTGCGCGCCCGATTGCGCAGTTCGGTGGCGAGCTCCTCCTCGAACCCTTCGATCGCCAGCAGGTCCTCGAACGGAACGAAGGCGACCTCCTCGACCGACGTGAACCCCTCGGTCACCAGCAGATGAGCGATGACGTCGTCGATGTTGAGGGCATCGATGAAGGTCTGCGAGCGGTTCCGGAACTCCTCGGTGCGGCGCTGGCTCTCCTCCTCCTCGGTGAGGATGTCGATCTCCCAGCCGGTCAGCTGCGAGGCGAGACGAACGTTCTGGCCGCGGCGGCCGATCGCCAGACTGAGCTGCTCGTCGGGAACGACGACCTCGATGCGGTGGGTTTCCTCGTCCAGCACCACCTTGGCGACCTCGGCCGGGGCCAGCGCGTTGACGATGAAGGTCGCCGGGTCCGCCGACCACTGGATGATATCGATCTTCTCGCCTTGAAGCTCGCCGACCACCGCCTGGACGCGCGAGCCGCGCATGCCGATGCAGGGGCCGACCGGATCCATCCCCGAGTCGCGGGAGAACACCGCGATTTTGGCGCGCGAGCCGGGATCGCGGGCCACCGCCTTGATTTCGATGATGCCCTCGTAGATCTCCGGCACCTCCTGGGCGAACAGCTTGACCATGAACTGCGGATGGGTCCGGGACAGGAACACCTGCGGACCGCGAGGTTCCTCGCGCACGTCGAAGATGAATGCGCGGACCCGGTCGCCGGTGTTGAAATGCTCGCGCGGGATGGTCTCCTCGCGCCGCAGCAACGCCTCGGCGCGGTTGAGGTCGACGATGACGTTGCCGAACTCGACGCGCTTGACCAGTCCGTTGACGACCTCGCCGACCCGGTGCTTGAATTCGTCGTACTGGCGCCGGCGCTCGGCCTCGCGAACCTTGTGGACGATCACCTGTTTGGCGGTCTGCGCCGCGATGCGGCCGAAATCGATCGGCGGCAGCGGGTCGACCAGGACGTCCCCGACCTGAGCGTCGGGCCGGTGGCGACGCGCCGTCCGCACGGTGATCTGGGTGGCCTCGTTCTCGACCTCCTCGACGACCTCGATGTAGCGGGCGAGCGAGATTTCGCCGCTGGTGCGGTCGATCTTCACCCGGATGTCGTGCTCGTGTCCATACTTCGAGCGGCCGGCCTTCTGGATCGCCTGCTCCATCGCTTCCAGCACTTCGTCGCGGTCGATGCCCTTGTCCCGCGCGACGGTATCGGCGACCTGAAGCAGTTCGGGGCGCGCATGCAGGGCTTCGGTGGTTTCCGTGGTCATGGGGCTCATCGGTTCCCGTTCATCTCCTCCGTCAATCCCCTGCCGCCGCCAACAGGTCGTCGGTCAGCACCAGTTTCGCCTTGCGGATACCCGCGAACGGCAGGCGAACCTCGATCTCGTCCATGCGCAACCGCACCACGTCGCTCTCGGTTCCGAGCAGCCGGCCCTGGAACCGTCGCCGGCCGTCGACCGCGAGGTCCGTCTCGATCCGCGCCTCGCGGCCGACGAACCGGTCGTAGTCGGCGAGCCGCACCAGCGGGCGATCGATACCCGGGGAACTGACCTCCAGGGTGTACGTTCCGGCGATCGGATCTTCGACATCGAGCAACGCGGACACCGCCCGGCTGAGGGCCGCGCAGTCGTCGACCAGCATCGGCTCGCCGTCCTGCCGCTCGGCCATGATCTGCAGACGTGGGCGGGCCTGGCCGAGGATCTGCACCCGCACCAGCGCGTATCCCATCGCCCGCACCGTCGGGTCGATCAGCGTTTCGACGCGGCCGACCAGGTCCATCCCCGCAACCTCTCGCCGGGGCCGGCCCGCTCGCCGACGCCCCGCCGTTGCAACAAAAAAGGCGGGCCGCTGGCCCACCTCATCAAACCCCTTGATCCTGGGAGTCTAACGAGATCGGGTCGCGGACGACCCGAGCCTTAACTCGCCTCCTATATAGGCGTCGCCCCCGTCGAGACAAGGGTTTTTCGCGCTCCGCCGCCGCGGAAGCCGCCGGAAGCGCAGGTAGGTGCAGGTGTCGCCGCGGGCCAGGGCCTTGGTCTCGTAGCGCGTTTCGCACCAGCCGGCGGGGCGGTGCCGCCAGTCCGCGGGACCGTCGGCGATCCAGGCGAACGACGGATCGGCGGTGACGTGCTCCAGGGTCCAGCGCACGTAGTCGTCCCTGTCGCTGGCGAACCAGAACTCGCCGTCGTCCTCGAGGATCCGCGCCAGCTCGCAGAGCGTCGCCCGTCCGACGAAGCGGCGGTCCCGGTGCCGCTGCTTCGGCCACGGATCGCCGAACAGCACGAACACGCGGGCGACGGCGGCGTCGGTGAGCGCGGTCGTCAGCAGGCGCGCGTCGTCGTCGAACAGGCGCACGTTGGCGAGGTCCAGGGCGCGGATCCGCGCCAGCGTCGCGGCAACCCCGTTGACGTAGGGCTCGCAGCCGACGAAGCCGATGTCGGGGTGGGCGAGCGCCTGGGCGGCGAGATGCTCCCCGGCCCCGAACCCGACCTCCAGCCAGACGGCCGTGACGCGGCGATCGAACAGGGTGCGGGGATCGCAAGCCCGGTCGGCCGGCGGCAGTTCGATCCGCAACCGCGGCAACAGGGTGGTCAGGAGCTCGGTGCGGCCGGCGCGGAGTCTGCGGCCGCGCCGGCGGCCGTGGAGGCGGAGCGCTTCGCGGGTCCGGGAACCGCCGCCCTCGGAACTCACCGCGCCCCGAACGCGGACCGAAGGTCGTCGACCATGTCGGTGATCTCCCACGAGAACCCGCCGTCCGGTTCGGGGTGGCGACCGAAATGGCCGTAGGCCGAGGTGCGCGCGTAGATCGGCCGGTTGAGTCCGAGCCGTTCGCGAATGCCGCGCGGCGACAGGTCCATCAGCTCCTGCAACAGCGCCGACAGCCGGTCCTCGTCGACCTCGCCGGTGCCGTGGGTGTCGACGTAGACCGACAACGGTTTCGAGATTCCGATCGCGTAGGACAGTTGCAGCGTGCACCGATCGGCGATGCCGGCGGCGACGACGTTCTTGGCGAGGTAGCGGGCGGCGTAGGCCGCCGACCGATCCACCTTGCTCGGATCCTTCCCGGAGAAGGCGCCGCCGCCGTGGGGCGCCGCGCCGCCGTAGGTGTCGACGATGATCTTGCGACCGGTGAGGCCGGCATCGCCGTCGGGGCCGCCGATCACGAAGCGGCCGGTGGGATTGACGTAGAAATGCGCCTCGTCGCACATCCAGCCGTCCGGCAGCACGTTGACGACGTGGGGCCGCACGATCTCGCGGACGTCGTCGACGGAAAGGTTGGCGGCATGCTGGGTCGACAGCACGATCGCCGTCGCCCCGACCGGCTTGCCGCCGACGTAGCGGAGCGTCACCTGGCTCTTGGCATCGGGGCCGAGGCCCGGCTCGGCCCCGGAATGCCGGGCCTCCGCCAGCGATTTCAGCATCGCGTGGGCGTAGTAGATCGGCGCCGGCATCAGCACGTCGGTCTCGCGACAGGCGTAGCCGAACATGATGCCCTGGTCGCCGGCGCCCTCGTCCTTGTTGCCCCGGGCATCGACGCCGAGCGCGATGTCGGCCGACTGGGTGTGGATGTGGGAGGTGATCTCGGCATCCTTCCAGTGGAAACCGTGCTGCTCGTAGCCGATCTCGCGCACCGCATGGCGGGCGATCTCCCGGTAGCGATCGTGGTGCATCGTCTCGGGTCCGCGAACCTCACCCGCCAGCACGATGAAGTTCGTCGTGCACAGCGTCTCGACGGCGACCCGCGAAAACCGGTCTTCGGTCAGAAACGCATCGACGATCGCATCCGAGATCCGGTCGCAGACCTTGTCGGGGTGCCCCTCGGAGACGGATTCACTCGTGAACACGTAATCGCTCTTCCACACGGTCGACCTCTTGATCCCGGGCCGGGCCTCGCGGGCCCGATGACGGCTGGGTGCTCTCGGGCGCCGCCGCGCCGAGAGGGGAGATGCCGCGGACCGCCGGCGGCGGCCGCGCGGCCTGTTCTGTCAAGCTTTGCCGCGCCGGTCAAGAAATCAGATCGGGCGGCCGGTGGGTCCGCGCGCGGCGGCAGGCTAGTCGACCGCCTCCTCGACACTGCCGAGCGACTTCGCCAACTCGAACAACCGCTTGCGCACCTGCGGGTCGGCGATCCGGTAATAGGCGCGCACCAGTTCCAGGGTTTCGCGCCGGGTCAGCGGATCCGGTTCCAGTGCCGGTGGCGGCTGATCCGCCAAGCCCCAGCCGAGGTGGATCTCGTGCGACTTGAGGCGATCGGGCATGTCGTCGAAGAAGAACGAAACCGGCACGTCGAGGATGCGGCTGAATTCGAACAAACGAGAGGCGCCAATCCGGTTGGCGCCTCGTTCATACTTCTGGATCTGCTGGAAGGTCAGCCCCACCGCTTCTCCCAGCTTTTCTTGGCTGAGACCGAGCAGCGTTCGCCTGAGCCTGACGCGACTGCCGACGTGGATGTCGACCGGATTGGGTGTTCCCGGCGGCAGCCGATCGGCGTCGCCCTCCGAAAACGCCATCCTTCCCCTTCTCCCTCTCATCGTTTTTTCTTCGGTCATTGTTTTTCACCTTGTGATCCTGCCGACCCGCTGCCGTCGGTGATATTGCCCCTGCTAGACCGAGTCGTTACCCCGGCCGTTCACTCGCCAAACTGTCGAAGCTCGGCCATAATATGCAAATTTCGATCGTCTTCGCAACAATTGTTCCCGTATAATACGTTGTTGCGACTGATATTCCCCAAATAGGGGTTATCGGCGGCGCGCGACCATCGCCCCCAGCGCCAGCATCGCCAGCACCACCGCGAGGATCGGCCCGTTGCCGGTGCGGGCGTAGACGGTGGGCTGGGCGAGCGGCCGCGGCAGCGGCCCGTCGACGACCCCCTCGACATCGAGGCCGAGGCGGCCGACGACCCGGCCGTAGGGATCGACGATCGCCGAGACGCCGTTGTTGGCGACCCGCACCAGCGGCAGGCCTTCCTCGACCGCCCGCATCCGCGCCGCCGCGAAATGCTGGTAGGGACCCGAGGAACGGCCGTACCAGGCGTCGTTCGTCAGGTTGAGCATCCACTCGGGACGATCGCCGCGGTCGACGACCCGCGCGGGAAAGATCACCTCGTAGCAGATCAGCGGCGCCACCGGCGGCAGACCCGGCAGCCGCAGCGTCGTCGTCCCCGGACCGCGCGAGAAATCGGTCGTCCCGGCGGTCACCTTGTCGATGCCGAGCACGCTCCGGAACGGCACGTACTCGCCGAACGGCACCAGGTGCGACTTGTCGTAGGTGGCGACGACGGCCCCGTCGGCGTCGACCGCCTGGAGACTGTTCCACACCCGGAACGGCTCCCCGGGGGGCGTTCCCCGCAGGGTCCCGGTGATCGTCAGTCCGTCGCGCGGGGTGAATTCGGCGATGATCGCCCGTCGCTGCGCATCGCCGGCGAGAAACAGCGGCGCCGCCGTCTCGCCCCAGATCACGTGGGTCGGGGCCGGAGCGGACACTCCCGCCGTCGCGCCCAGCTCGAGGTGGCGCGCCAGATGCCGGTCGAGCAGCTCGCGCTGCCACTTCTGGCGCTGCGGGATCGACGGCTGGACCAGGCGCAGCTGCACCCCCGGCACCGTCTCGACCGCTGCCGCCCCGTCGAGGCGGACGAGCCCCGCCGTCCAGACCGCGGCGAGGGCGGCGAACCCGCAGCCGACCGCCGCCCACCGCCGCCGCGGACCCGCCGCCGGATCCGCCAGGACCGCCGGCATCGCGGCCGCCGCAACCGTGATCAGGCCGAGCCCGTAGGTGCCCACGAACGCGCTGATCTGCACCATCGTGTCGGAAAACGTCCAGACGGTGCCGATCAGGTTCCAGGGGAAGCCGCTGAACGCCCAGCTCCGCACCCACTCGAACCCGGTCCACGCCGCCGCAAACACCAGCACCCGCGCGACACCGCCGGCGGCGACGCGGTGCGTCAAGGCCGCCGCGGCCGCCGGAAAGATCGCCTGGAGGGCGGCGAGCCCCAGCACCGCGACGGGGGCCAGCCAGCCGAACTGCTCCGGCTTGGTCAGCAAAGCGTTGGCGATCCAGTAGAGGCCGGCGGTGAAATAGCCGAACCCGAACAACCAGCCGGTCAGCATCGCCCCGCGCCATCCGCGCCGGCCCTCGCACAGCCACAGAAGACCGACGAACGCCGGCACCAGCGCCGGCCAGAGGTGAACGGGCGGCAACGCCGAGACCGCCAGCACCCCCAGCGCGACGGCGACCAGGACCCGGCGCCAGCCGGAAACGGCGACGGTCGCCGCGTGCAGCCGGCCGACGGCACCCGCGACCGTGCCGCCGAGCCGGGCGCCGCCAGAGAGCTCCCGGGCGGTGACGGCGGATCGTTTCATTCGCCGACCGCCGCGTCCGGCGGCGGTCGTTGGCGCTCGACCGCCGGCTCTCCGGCGGGACCGCGAAACCGCAGCCGGCGGATCCGCCGCGGATCGGCTTCCAGCACCTCGAATTCGACACCCGACGGGTGGGCGATCAGTTCGCCGCGGATCGGCACCCGGCCGGCGACCGACACCACCAGGCCGCCGAGGGTATCGATGTCCTCGCGTTCCTCCTCGCTGAGGGTGAGCCCGAACCGCTCCTCCAGCACCTCGACCGGCGCGCGCGCGTCCGCCTCGACGAAGCCGTCCGGCTGGACGACGACGATCGGCTCGGTGGTCCGGTCGTGTTCGTCCTCGATCTCGCCGACGATCTCCTCGACGACGTCCTCGATGGTGACCAGGCCGTCGACGCCGCCGAACTCGTCGACCACCAGCGCCATGTGCGACCGTTTCGCCCGCATCTCGAGCAGCAACTCGAGGACCTCCATCGACGGCGCGACGAACAGCACGCGGCGCAGGACTCGGGAGAGACGGAACGTCGCGTCACCGCCCCGCCAGGCCAGCACGTCCTTGACGTGCACCATGCCGATCGCATCGTCGAGGGTTTCCCGGTAGACCGGCAGCCGCGAATGGCCGTGGCTGGTCATCGCCTCGATGACCTCGGCGAGCGTCGCCCGGCTGTCGATCGCGAAGATGTCGGCCCGCGGCACCATCACGTCCTCCGCCGAGCGCCCGCGCAGATTGAGGATGTTGGTGACCAGGTTGCGCTCGTCGTCGTCGAGCGGGATCTCCGCCTCGTCGCGCTCCTCCATCAGCGCGTGCAGGCTGTCCCGCGTCGATCCCTCGCCGTTGCGCGACCAGCGGAGGCTGCGGATCAGGCCGCGCACCCGGTGCCAGACGCCGCCGCCGGCCGGCGGATCGGCGGACCGGTCCGCTTCGCCGCTACTCGGGCCCTCGGAATCGCGCTCCGGGATCCGGTTGTTCATGACGGCCGCCGATCCTCCACGGCATAGGGGTCCGCGACACCGAGGGTGGCCAGAATCCCCGCTTCCAGCCGCTCCATCGCCGCCGCCTCGGCGTCGATCCGATGGTCGTGTCCGAGCAGGTGAAGCATACCATGGACCACGAGGTGACTTAAGTGGTCGGCGAGGCTCTTGCCTTCGGCGGCCGCCTCGGCGGCGACGGTCTGGTAGGCGACGACGATATCGCCGAGAACGAGCGGCCGGTCCGCCGGCGGTGGCACCGCCCGCCGGCCGCCCTCGTCGGGAAACGACAGCACGTCCGTCGCCCGATCCTGTCCCCGGTGGTCGCGGTTGAGCCGCCTCACGGTGTCGTCGTCGGACAGCAGCACGCTGACCTCGGCGCGGC
>JBHJOP010000137.1:0-2604 GCA_050329575.1 Rhodospirillales bacterium
CCGCCCTCGTCGTCGCCGGCCTGGCGGCGTGGCTCGGCCCGCCCCTCTACGATCGCCACGTCAAGACCGACTGGATCGTCGATGCGGCCGGCGGCGGCGACACCACCACCATCGCGGAAGCCCTGTCGCGGGCGCGGGACGGGGCGACCGTCATCGTCCGCCCCGGCGACTACCCGGAGAGTGTCGTCGGCGACCGGCCGGTCCGTCTCGTGGCGGCGGATGCCGCCGCGCCGCCGGTGATCGTCCCGCCCCACGGGCCCTGCCTCACCGCCACCGCCCCCGCCGGCGAGGTGACGGGGCTTCACTTCCGTCCCGCCGCCGCCGCCGCCGGTGCCGCCGCGGAAGGATCGCCCGCTCCCTGCCTGGTGATCGCCGGCGGCGCCCCGTCGGTGACCGGCAACCGGATCTCGGGCGCCGCCGGTCCGGCGATCCTGGTCGCCGACGGCGCACGCCCCGCGATCCGCGACAACCGCATCGAGGACGGCCAGGGACCCGGCATCGTCGTCGCGGCCGGCGCCGGCGCCGCGATCACCGGCAACACCGTCGCCGGCCATGCCGGCGCCGCGCTGATCGTCCGCGGCGGGGCGGCACCGGATGTCGTCGGCAACGCCTTCGAGAACAGCGGTGGTGCGGTGTTCGCCGAGGGCGCGCGCGGGCGCTTCGCCGACAACCGGATCGTCGACGGCCGCAACTCGGCGATCGAGGTCGCCACCGGCGCCGACCCCACGGTGGTCGGCAACAGCATCGAAACGGCGAAGGCGGCGGGTCTGTTCGTCTACGACCACGGCAAGGGCCGCTTCGAGGGCAACACCATCGTCGGCAGCGGCCTCTCGGGGGTCATCGTCGCCTCCGGCGCGACCCCCCGCCTGGTCGGCAACGTCGTCCGCGACAGCGGCGAGCACGGGATCCTGGTCGTCGACCGCAGCGGTGGGGTGATCGACCGCAACGAGATCGCCGGCAGCGCCCGGCACGGCATCGCCATCGGCCCGGAGGCCGCCGTCGAACTCGGCGACAACCGGCTGGACGGCAACGCGACGCCGCAGCTTCTCGACGCCCGCCCGCGGTGAGCCGCCGGCCGCACCGGAGAGGATGATGAAGACCCTGGTCATCGGCCGCAGCCCGTTCGCCGACATCGTCGTCGCCGACGCCTCCGTCGCTCCCCACCATGCCGAGATCGTCGTCACCGACGACGGCCGGCTGTACCTCACCGACTGCGGCAGTGCCGGCGGCACCTGGCGGGCCGGCGAATCGCCGGCCGATGCGGCCGGGGGCGCCGCCTGGTCTCCCGTCCGCCAGGCGTTCGTCGCCGCCGACGAGCCGCTGCGGCTCGGCGACCATCGCTGCACCGCCGCCGACCTGACGAGCCGGATCCGCGCCGACGCCCCCACCCATGCCCACGGCGCCATGCCGGCCGGCGACGGACCGGAGCGGCCGCGGCTGCGCGGCCGGCTGGAGCGCAACCCGATCACCGGCGAGATCGTCCGCCGGAGGCCGTGAGCGGTGGCCGGCCCGTCCCGCACCGACGGCGACAGCGGCGGCCGGCCGCGGTGGCGGCGTCTGTTCAGCCACCCGATCATCCTCGTCACCTGCCTGGTCGCGGCGCTCGTCCTGATCAAGCTGTTCGAGGTGGTGCTGCCGGAGGCGGCGGCGGTGATCCTGATCGACCGCGACCGCTCCACCTATCCGTTCACGGTCCAGAACCTGATGTGGATCGTGTTCGCGGCCGGCGTCGGCGAGCTGATCGTCCGCGCCCGCGATGCCGCGGCGGAACGGGCGCAGCTCGCGCTCGGCTTTCTGCCGGAGGACGAGACGACGCTGCTGCAGTCGCCGGAGCTGCGCCGCATCTACAGCGCGGCCCGCGAGGCCAACCAGCCCGGTTCGCGCTCCAGCGGGCGGTTCCTGCCGCGCCTCATCCAGCGCACGGTGACCCAGTTCCAGACCACCCGGTCGATCGATCAGGCCAACGCGCTGCTCAACTCCAGCCTCGAGCTCTATCTGCACGAGATCGATCTCCGCTACAGCATGATCCGCTACGTCGTGTGGGCGATCCCGACCCTCGGCTTCGTCGGCACCGTCGTCGGCATCTCGCTGGCGCTGGCGTTCGCCGGGGCCGTCGACCTGCAGGACCCGTCGCTGCTGGCCGAACTGACCAAGCGCCTCGCGGTCGCGTTCAACACCACGCTGCTGGCGCTGGTGATGTCGGCGTTCCTCGTCCTGTTGCAGCATCTGATCCAGGCGTCCGAGGAACGGGCGCTCAACCAGGCCGGCCAGTATTGCCTCGACAACCTGATCAACCGCCTCTACGAGGAGTGAGCGCAGGTGCTGGTGCGCCGCCGGCAGGCCCTGGAAGTGCTCAGCATTTCGGCGCTCGACATCTTCGCCTCGTCGCTCGGGGTGTTCATCCTGATCTCGATCCTGATGTTTCCCTACTACCTGAACCAGCTGTCGATCGCCGACGACAAGGCGGGCGCGCGGGCGGAGCTGGAGGCGGCCGGCCGGGCCCTCGTCGCGGCCGAACGGGCCGTCGGCGACGCCCGTGACCGCAAGGTCGGCGCGGAGGCGGCGCACGACCGGGCGGCCGACCGCTTGCTCCGGGCCGAGGCC
>JBHJOP010000041.1:0-87709 GCA_050329575.1 Rhodospirillales bacterium
ACCTGGAAGGCCGAGGGCGCCGCCATCCTCGAAAAGATCCAGCGCGCCCGCGCCGCGTTGACCCGCGCCGAGACCGCGCCGTGAGTTATTGGTCGCCATTTCAGAGTCGGGACACTAGAGCCTGCATCATCAACTTGACCCCTGTCTCGGTCAGGCCCGCGAGTTTCTGGACCTCCTGGTCCACAAACTTGTACGCTTCGAACGTGGACTCCGCGAAGTGTCCATTGTCGAATAGTTGTCTGACGGTCGGCGGCAGTCTCGGGTGTATGTCTCGCTGGTCGAAAGGGTGAAGCCCGCCAGCTGGCATTGCTCGCGCAGCGGTGAAAGCATGCGCTCGTCGCACCACGCGCTCGAACACGGGGAAGGGGTCAGCCATTCAGGAGATTCTCCCGGATGCTCTTGAAGATTCGGTCGTACGTTTCTTGGTCCCCGTCTGCTGGAAGGTTGATCTCGATGCGCACCGTAAGTCCCACGTTACCAGGCACGGTCGCGACTTTCGCAGCCGGCGACGTATCATGCGCAGGAGGAGATGGTGCCGGGGCAGGCGAACTCTTGACTGTTTTTTTCTGCTCTTTGGCTTTCCTTGTGCCACTAGGCGCCTTCGCGACCAGGATGTCCCCGTGACCGCCGTGCGTAGCGAGCCTTTTGAACGTGGATGCTTGGAGCTTTCCGACAACCGCAGTGGTCTCGTCATGCGTCCGGAAGAAACTGATCAGCGCCGCGTTATCAAGGTCCCAGGCGCCATCGCCGTGCAGTTTGAATAGTTCCGAGTAGGCTTTCGACACGAGCTCCGCGAACGCCTTCGAGAACTGATAGTCATCGTGGAGATTGAAGGTTTGCGTGGCATCAGAGGTTTTCTTCCCATCCCGGTCGATCAAGCCCAAGAAGCGCAAAACGTTGAGAACGTAGCTCTCGTTGTTGGGAGCAATTCCCAACTTCTTGAGTGTGCTTGCATCCACCTTCGCCGGAAACGACTTGCGGAACTGAGTTATCACTTGTCCAAGTGCTCCTGGACCTTGAACGTAGGGATGTTTGTCAACCATTCCGCCTCCTTGAATATCCTGCACGCCGGTTGTTGAGAGCTCTCTGCGATTCCGCATTCCAACCTAACGATGATTATATCGACCCGCGTACCGTGCGCAAAAGATGGCTTTCCCTTCATGCAACCTTTCGTTCTAAGGGCGCACGATGCGTGCATAACCCCCCAAAGAGTCAGTGGGCTGCGCCTCTTGTACTTGGTTGTCGCGGCGTCCTATTGCGCTGGCTCAGACGGAAGGTACAGGCAGTCGGTCGATCTTGGCGAGGAAAACCTCCCCCGGCGGCGCGGCGCAGGTAAGCGCCAGCACCTCGGCGATCTTCGCCGCCGGCACGGGCGGGTTGCCCGGCTTGCGGCTGCCCTCGCGCAGGAGAAGGTCTACCCCCGCCCTCGGTATAGTGACGCTGCCAGCGCCACACCGCCGGGCAACTCACATGGGAACGGCGCGCCACCTCCACCGCCGACAGCTTGTTCGGCCGAGTGGAGAACGATCCGGGCGCGCTGCACGTGCTTGAACGGCCGGCTGCGGTCGCCGACGATCGCCGCCAAGCGCGCGCGGTCCTCGGCGCCAACCATCACTGAAACGCTCTGGGCCATAACCCAGACTCGCACAAAAAGAGCCACTCGTGAATCCAATGCTTGTGTCTGAGCCCTACGCGGATCCGCATAAAAACCTACAAAAATGCAATCATGGAGAGTCTATGGCCCGCGTATCCTCGCCGGGTTGCATTTTTGAGCATCCGAACACACGATGATCGCCCCCACGCAACTATGGTCAAAACGCTCTTCTCGCGTTCAAATATTTCGGCACCGCCCCATCGATTTGTCGCAGGGACGCAGCATCAGTGGCTTACCAAAAGCTTCAAACTCGATCCACAGCTGTCCATAATTTCGGTGACACTTTGCGTTCTTGTTCGCTTTCTCTTACTAGCTTCACCCGTGACGCAGCCGGGTCTCGCGCGGGGGTCGTCGCTGCCGTCGGACGCGGGGTCGGTGGCGGTGACGAGGGGTTGGTGGGGGCGACGGGGCGCGCCGGCGGCGGAGGAGGGCCGATCAAAGGAACCTTTTCCTTGAATGGGCCGGTTTGGGGGCGTACATGCCTTGAAAACGGCTCTTGACCATCGTGAACACGGTGCCGAAGCGGCTCGGCCGCGTCGGAGAAGGGGTGCTCGCCCGCGCCGGAGGGCGGCCGCCGGCGGTGTCGCGACGCCCCGCCAACAAACGACTTCTCAACGCCTGGTGGCGGGGATGATGACTTTCGTGATCGGAGAGACGCTCGCTGATTCAAGGGGTTGTGCGGAATCGATGATGACTTTTGTGTACCCTTCGACAAGCCGCTTCCATGAAAAAATCAATGGGTTAGCCGGAAGAAATGCTGACATTCGTGTACTTTTAAGTACTGAATCCTTTTACGTTCACGGGTTCCGTTCGGGCCCGACGGGTCGACCGCCACGGCGGCGCAACGACCGTCGCCCGGGCGGCCCGGAACGGACACGAAACGCACTCAGAAGGGCGACCTCTCCGCCGGCGGCGCCGCCCGGCCGCGCGCCCGCTCACTGGAACGGCCGGGCGAAGTAGGTCAGCGCCCACAGCGCCACCAGGTAGACGCTAATCAACGACTGGGCGCCGGAGACCGCGCGCACCCAGCCGCTGCCGCGCAGGGTGAACTCCGCCGGCTGCAGCGCGGCGATCCACATCCCGACGTTGACATCGCGCCAGCCGATGCGGAACGCCGACAGCATCGAGAAATAGAACCCCCAGGCCAGCGCCGCCGCGAAGCCGACGGTGGTCAGCGGCTCGACCGCCGTCTCGCCGGCCAGGGCGTGCCGGTCCCCCTTCCGGGCCAGCCGGTCGGCCGGCCGGACGCGGACGACCTCGCCGAAGCGCACCCAGTCCGGCGGCGGGTTCCAGACCGCGAAGGCATAGACCGGCGTCAGGATGACCATCAGCCCGGCGATGATCAGCAACGCCCGGCTCGGCGCCAGGCCCCAGCCGGTGGTCCACTCGAACAGCACCAGCCGCAGCCAGCCGCCGAGCCACGTGAGGCCGGTCCCGAGCCGGCGAGCGTGCAGCGCCTGGTTGTGCTCGATGGCGAAGGTCGCCTGGCGTTCCAGATCCCGCAGTCCCGCCCGCTGCAGCAGTTCGCGCAGCTGGACCAGACCGCTCGCCCGGCCCGGCGGCACGACGACGGTCGCCAGCCCCTCGATCCCCTCGAGATAGCCGTCCGGCGGCGGCGACGCCGGCGCATAGAGGGTGGCGTGCAGCCGGGCGAACGGCAGTCGGGCCCCGCCGACGTCGGTCCCGATCAGCACCGCGCCCTCGAGATCCGCCCCGCCGAGATCCGCGGCCGCGAGATCGGCATCGATCAGCCGCGCTCCCGCGAGCCGTGCCGCCCTCAGGTCGGCCCCGCGCAGGTCGGCCTGACCGAGATCGGCGCCCGCCAGCACCGCATACCGGAGATCGGCGCCCGCCAGGTCCGCTCCGGCGAGATCGGCGCCCGCCAGCGCCGCCTCGACCAGCCGAGCGCGGCAGAGGACCGCCCGACCGCGAACGCCGGGAGCATTGAGCCCGCCCTGCGCCCGCCACTCCCTGTGGGCGGCCAGAATGCCGGCCAGCTGGGCCTCGGTCGGCGTCCAGGCCGCCGCGCACGGGCACGCGTCCGCCGCCTCGGAAGCGTCCGTTCGCGGCGGGCAGACGGGGGGTGGCCCGCTCGCCGCCGCGCCGGCCGCCGTCCCCCATCCGGCCGCGACGACAACGACCGCGACGAGAACGACCGCCAGCCCCCCGCGGTTCACGAGCCGGGTCCGCTCATCACCGGGGTCCGCTCATGACGGGGGCCGCTCACGACGGGGGGCCGCGGCGCGCCTTGGCGAACAGCCGGAAGAAGTTGTCGGTGGTCGCGGCGGCGAAGGCGCCGGCATCGAGGCCCTTCAGGCGGGCGACCGCGGCGGCGGTGTGGACGACATAGGCCGGCTCGTTGCGCTTGCCCCGCTTCGGCACCGGTGCCAGGTAGGGGGCGTCGGTCTCGACCAGCAGCCGGTCGAGCGGCAGCCGGGCGGTGGTCTCGCGCAGCGGGTCGGCGTTCTTGAAGGTGACGACCCCGGACAGCGAGATGTAGAGCCCGAGGTCGACCGCCGCCTCGCCCAGCGCCCGGCTGGAGCTGAAACAGTGCAGCACCCCGCCGAACGGCCCGCGGCGGTGCTCCTCGGCGAGGATGCGGGCGGTGTCCGCCTCGGCATCCCGGGTGTGGACGACCACCGGCAGGCCGGCGATGCGGGCGGCGGCGAGGTGGACGCGGAAGCTCGCCTGCTGCTCGGCGCGGCCGCTGTGCTGATAGAAGTAGTCGAGCCCGGTCTCGCCGAAGCCGACCACCTTCGGGTGCGCGGCCAGCCGCACCAGCTCCTCCGCGGTCGCCCGCGGCTGGTGCGCCGCCTCGTGGGGGTGGATGCCGACCGTGCAGTACACGCCCTCGAACCGCTCGGCGACCGCCAGCACCCGGTCGAACCGGGTCAGGTGGGTGCAGATGGTGAGCAGCGTGCCGATCCCGGCGGCGGCCGCGCGGGCCACCACCCCCTCGAGGTCGTCGGCGAAATCGGGGAAATCGAGGTGGCAGTGGCTGTCGACCAGCATCAGTCCACCCCTTCGCCGGCCTTCTCCTCGACATGGCGCGGGAACACCGCTCGCGGGGGCGGCAGCGCGGTGCCGGCGACGAGGGCATGGTCGCGGCCGAAACAGCCGAAGGCGCGGTGCGCCGGAGCGACCGCCAGTTGATCGAGCATCCGCGCCGCCGCATCCGGCACGAACGGCTGCAGGATCATCGCCAGGTGACGGATGACCTCGGCGAGCACATAGAGCACGGCGTTCATCCGCGCCGGATCGGTCTTGCGCAGCGCCCACGGCGCCTGCCGGTCGACATAGCCGTTGGCGGCGCGGACGACGGTCCAGATCCGCTCCAGCGCCTCGTGGAAGGCCTGGGCGTCGATCATCGGGCGGACGTCGGCGAGCAGGCCCGCCGCCGCGTCGAGCATCGCCGCGTCGTCCGCCGTCGGGGGGCCGGGGGGCGGCACCGCGCCGCCGCAGTTCCTGGCGACCATCGACAGCACCCGCTGCGCCAGGTTGCCGAGATCGTTGGCGAGGTCGCCATTGATCCGCCCGATCATCGCCCGGTGCGAGAAGTCGCCGTCGTTGCCGAACGGCACCTCGCGAAGCAGGAAGTAGCGCACCGGATCGAGGCCGTAGCGGTCGACCAGGTGGCGGGGATCGATCACGTTGCCGACCGACTTGGAGATCTTCTGGCCCTCGTTGGTCCACCAGCCATGGGCGAACACCCGCCTCGGCGGCGCGAGCTCGGCGGC
This sequence comes from Rhodospirillales bacterium, assembly GCA_050329575.1. GTDB lineage: Bacteria > Pseudomonadota > Alphaproteobacteria > Rhodospirillales > Defluviicoccaceae > JAUXFS01. The sequence goes on from JBHJOP010000041.1 coordinate 5,392, forward strand.
CATCAGGAACGCCGGCCAGTAGACGGCGTGGAAGCGCAGGATGTCCTTGCCGACCATGTGCAGATCGGCCGGCCAGTAGGTCGGGAACGCGCCCGTCTCCGTCTCCGGAAAGCCGACCGCGGTGATGTAGTTGGTGAGCGCGTCGAGCCAGACGTACATGATGTGGTCGGGATCGCCCGGCACCGGGATGCCCCACTTGAAGGTGGTGCGGGAGACCGACAGGTCCTGCAACCCGCCGCGGACGAAGCTCACGACCTCGTTGCGCCGCGTCTCGGGCAGGATGAAATCGGGATGGTCGTCGTAGAGACGGAGCAGACGACCCTGCCAGTCCGACAGCCGGAAGAAGTAGCTCGGCTCCTCCATCCACTCCACCGGCGCCCCGGAAGGGGCGAGCTTGTCGCCGCCCGGGCCGGTGATCAGCTCGCTTTCGGCGTAGAACGCCTCGTCGCGGACGGCGTACCAACCGGCGTAGGCCCCGAGATAGATCTGCCCGCGGTCGACCAGTCGCTGCCACAGCGCCTGGCACGACCGCGCATGCCGCGCCTCGGTGGTGCGGATGAAGTCGTCATTGGAGAAGTTCATCACCCGGGCGAGATCGCGGAAGTTCTGCGATACGCGATCGGTGAACGACTGCGGGTCGAGCCCGGCGGCGATCGCCGCCTTCTCGACCTTCTGGCCGTGCTCGTCGGTACCGGTCAGGAACCTGACGTCGAAGCCGTCCAAGCGCTTGAACCGGGCCAGCACATCGCAGGCGAGGGTGGTGTAGGTGTGGCCGATGTGGGGAACGTCGTTGACGTAGTAGATCGGGGTGGTGAGGTAATAGCGCTCGCGCCCGGCCATCAGAGCCCTCTTGCCGCCCGAAGATCCCCGTTTTCGCCGTCGATCTCAGGATGGGGGCCGGACGGCACGTTCGAGGTCGAGAAAGATGTTCAGAACAACTTGCTTGCGGTCCAGGTTGGCACCGTCGACGCGGGCCAGCAGGCGGGTGGTGTTTTCCCACACCTCGAGCCAGCGATCAAGGGATGCGGCCGGCGCGAGACGGACGAACATCGCCCGTTCCTCGGCCGTCGCCGCGGCGGCGGCGGCCGGCGCCGAGCCGGCGACGGCGGCGAAGCGGATCAGGCGCGACAGCACTTCCCGGAACAGCGTGCAGACGGTCTCGAAGGTCTCGTCGGCCCCGGCCTTGACGACCGAGTCGGCCATGCGGTGCAACGCCACCCCGTCGAGCCGTGGCAGGCTGGCGAACAGCGCCAGGAGCCCTTGGTGGAGAGCGAGCCCCCCCTGCTCGGCGAGGGTGAGCGCCCGGCCGACGCTGCCGGCCGCCAAGCACGCGAGCTCCCGCGCCTCCTGTGCGGAGGTCGTGGGCCGGTAGTGGCCGATCAGCGCCGCGATCGTCTCCTCGGCGAGCGGCCGCAGGGCCAGCACCCGGCAGCGCGACCGGATGGTCGGCAGCAACAGGCCCGGTGCATGGCTGACCAGCAGCAACACCGCCCGGTCCGGCGGCTCTTCGAGGATCTTGAGCAGCGCGTTGGCGGCGTGCCGGTTCATGTCGTCGGCGGCGTCGACGATCACCACCCGCCAGCCCCCCTCGGCCGGTGTGTGCCCCATGACGCCGGCGATGTCGCGGACGTCCGTGACCACGATCTCGGATCGCAGCTTGCCGCGTTTCTCGTCGAGGCCGCGCTCGATGGTCAGGAGATCCGCGTGTCCACCGCTGGCGCTCCGGCGGAACAGCGGCGAGTCCGGCTCGACGAACAGGGTTTGCGGCGGTTCCGGCGCGAACAGACCGCCGGTCGACGTCCCCCGCGCCAACAGGAAGCGGGCGAAGCGGAACGCCAGCGTCGCCTTGCCGATGCCGCGCGGTCCGGTCAGCAGCCAGGCGTGGTGCAGCTTTCCCGAGGCGAAGGCGTCGAGCAGCGTCCGTTCCGCCTCCGCGTGGCCGACGAGGTGCCAGTTGACCCGCGGCGGCGGGGGCCATCCGTAGCGCTCCAGCCCGGCCGGGATCATGATGATCCCCGCAGGTCGACGCCCAACCTCTCCCCGACCAGCGTCACGATGGCGCGGTGGACCGTATCCGCCGGACCGGTCGCGTCGACCACCGCGCAGCGGTCCGGCTCTCGCGCCGCGATCTCCAGAAAGCCCGCGCGGAGCCGCCGGTGGAAGGCGGCATCCATCCGCTCGTAACGGTCTTCGCGGTCGCCGCGCCCCGCTGCACGCGCGAGGCCGGCCTCGATCGGAAGATCGAGGATCACGGTCAGGTCCGGCGCGAACGCGCCGACCGCTAGACGATGCAGGCTTTCGATGCACTCGCGACCGAGCCGGTGCCCGTAGCCCTGGTAGGCCATGGTGGAATCGGCAAAGCGGTCGCTGATCACCCAGCGGCCGGCGGCGAGAGCGGGACGCACCGTCCGTTCCAGGTGGTCGCAGCGGGCCGCATAGTGCAGCAAGGCTTCCGAGAGGGGCGACCAGCGCCCGGTTTCGCCGCTGACCAGCAGCCCGCGGATGTCCTCGGCGCCGGGGGAGCCGCCGGGTTCGCGGGTGACCAGGACGTCGATGCCGGCCCTCCGAAGGTCGCCGGCCAGCAATCCGACCTGGGTCGATTTGCCGGCCCCTTCGCCGCCCTCGACGGAGATGAACAGGCCGGGCCTCACCCTGCCCGTCCCGGCCGTTCAGAGGATCCGCTCGAAGACGAGATGCTTCAGCGCCGCCAACAGCCGGCCGAACAACCCGAGCTTCTCGACCGAACCGCCCGCCAGCAGCGGTACCTCCACCGTCTCTGCCCCCGGGGCGGTTACCCTCAGCACCGCCAGCCGATCGCCGGCACCGATCGGCGCCGGAACCGGCCCGTCGTAGACGACCGTTACCTTCATCTCCCGTCGCGCCGCCTGCGGCAGCGTCACCGTGAGGTCCCGCTCGATCACCAGCGGCACGGTATCGGCCCTCCCGAGCCACACCTCCGCGGTGGCGATCTCGTCGCCCGCCTTGAACAGCGCGTAGTTGTCGAACTCGCGGAAACCCCAGGAGATCAGGCGTTCGGCTTCCTGGGCGCGCTCGCGGACGCCGGCGAGACCATTGACCACCAGGATCAGCCGGCGATCGCCCCGCTTCGCCGATGCCGTCAGCCCGTAGCCCGAGGCCTCGGTGTGGCCGGTCTTCAAGCCGTCGGCACCCAGATCCTTGTACAGGAGCGGGTTCCGGTTGCCCTGGCGGATTCCGTTGTAGGTGAACTCCTTCTCCGCGTAGTAGTGGTAGTGCTCGGGAAAATCCTCGATCGTGCGAAGCGCGAGCAGGGCGAGGTCGCGGGCGGTGGTCACCTGGTCGGGATCCGGCCAGCCGGTGGAATTGCGGAACACGCTCCCGCGCAGGCCGATCTCCCGGCCGCGGTCAGTCATCTCGCGGGCGAACGTCGCCTCGTCCTTGGCCAACGCCTCGGCGACCACGATGCAGGCGTCGTTGCCCGACTGGACGATGATGCCGCGGATCAGGTCCTCGACCTTGACGCTCGCCCCGGGGGCCAGGAACATCGTCGAACCACCACTCGCGGCGCCGCCCTTGCGCCACGCGTTCTCGCTCACCGGCAGGGTGTCATCCAGCCTCAGTCGCCCGTCGTGCAGTCGTTCGAACAGCACGTAAACGGTCATCATCTTGCTCATCGACGCCGGCGCCATCGGCGCGTCGGCATCCTCTTCGAGCAGCACGGCGCCGGTGCCGGCGTCCATCAGCAGCGCTTGTCGCGCCGGCGTTTCCAGGGCCGACACCGACCAGGCGGGCGCCATCGTCGCTGCAATCAGGCCGATCAGCAGACCACGCGCCAGCAAAAGGATGAACGGCGGTTTCACGTGATCAGGTCGCATGTCTGTTCATCCGTCTCGATCTCCTGTGCGGGCTCCTCGGCGCGCGGGACCCGGCGTTCCGGCATCGCCGCCGCGACCGGCCGTGACGGCACCGGGCGGCGCGGGAAGGAGAAGCCGTCATCGGTCGGCGTCACTCGAACACCAAGCGGGAGTCCGGGTAGCCTGCGCGCAGCGCCGCGGCCAGCAGCCGATCGGCCTCCGCGGAGGACGACAGCGGTCCGAGTCGGACACGATAAACGCTGCGCGCGCCGTCGGCGAGCGGGTCGATGCGCACCGGCCCCAGTCCCGACAGCCGGTCGCGCGCCCGGGTCGCGTTGTCGAACTGGGAATAGGCTCCAGCCTGGATATAGAGCAATGCCGCCGCGTCGGTCGAGACCGGGACGATCGCCACCGAAGCATCTTCCCCCGTCCCCGGTGACCCCAATGACCCGGATGACGATGCCGCCGTTCGCGGCGCGCCGCCGCTCGCCATCGCCAGCGCGCGTCTCTCGTCGGCAATGATCTCGACCTTCACCCGGGCGGTGCCCGACTGCTGGAACCCCAGCAGCTGCGCCGCACGGCGCGACAGGTCGATGATCCGTCCCTTGGCGAACGGCCCGCGGTCGTTGACGCGGATCTTCATCGACCGTCCGTTCTCCAGATTGGTCACCCGGACGACGCTCGGCATCGGCAGCGTGCGATGGGCGGCCGACACCTCGTTCATGTCGAAGATCTCGCCATTGGCGGTCGGCTTGCCGTGGAACTCCGCGCCGTACCACGAGGCGATGCCGATCTCGACGTAATCGTAATCGACCTTCGGGTGGTACCACTGGCCGTTGATCTGATAGGGTTTGCCGACCTTGTAGGGGGCGGCGGGCGGCGTCGGTTCCACGACGCGCTCACGGTCGGCGCAGTTGGCGACGAACACGGCGAACACGATCGCGCCCGCGAACGGCAGCATTCGCGGCCGCCGGCTGCCCCCGCTTCCCGACCGCCGCCATCCCGTCATCGCCCGGTTTCCCTGCCGCCTCATCCGCCGGCGGCCGATCTCAGGCGCTCCAGCAGCCCGATGGTGGGGAAACCGTCCGCCGGCAGGCGCTTCTGCACTTGGAAGGTGCGGATCGCACTGCGCGTCTGCGGTCCCACGATGCCGTCGGCGACACCGGGGTCGAGGCCGAGGGTTTCCAGCAACGACTGGATCTCGATGACCTCGGCGCGCGACAACTGGACGTCGCGCGCCGGGCGGGGAGTGACGAACGGACCCTTGCCCTCCAGCCGGTCGGCGAAGTGTCCGACGGAGACGGCATACAGGATCGACCGGTTCCAGGTCATGATCGTTCGGAAGTTGTCGTAGACCATCAACGCCGGGCCGCCGGTCGCCCCTCCCGGCAGAACGATCGAGCCGTTGACGTCAACCGCCGGCAGATCGCGACCGCCGGCGTCGCGCACTCCCAGCCGCTGCCACTCGGCGAGCGGCTTGCGGATCTCGAGACCACTGAGCGAGAGGTCGAATCCGGCCGGCAACCGCACTTCCCGTCCCCAGGTCCGGTTGTCCTGCCAGCCCGACGCGGCCAGGTAGTTGGCCGCGGACGCGAACACGTCGCCGAGATCCCGCCACAGGTCGCGCCGTCCGTTGCCGTCGAAATCGACGGCGAAGTCGCGGTACGTCGTCGGGATGAACTGCGGCTGCCCCATCGCCCCGGCCCACGAACTCTGAGCGGAGACCGGAACGTCGTCGCTGGCGACGATCTGGAGCAGCGCCAGCAGCTGCTGGCGGAAGAAGACGCTGCGCCGCTCGTCGAAGGCGAGTGTTGCGACCGCCGCGACCGCCGGAAAGGTCCCGGTGAAGTCACCGAAATTGCTCTCCAGCCCCCACAACGCCACCAGGAACCGAGGCTGCACGCCGTATCGGCGGGCGATCGCTTCGAGCAGCGGACGGTGACGGGCGAGTTCGACACGTCCGCGCTCGATCCGTGCCGGCGTCACCCGCTTGTCCAGATAGCCCCAGAACGTCTCGACGAACTCCGGCTGTCGGCGATCGAGCTCGATCACCCGCTCGATCGGTTGGACGCCTGCGAACGCCCGGTCGAAGGTCTCGGGGCCGATGCCCCGCGCCAGCGCCTCGTCGCGAAAGCCGGCCACCCACGCCTCGAAGGTCGCGGTTTCGCCGCGGGCGGCGCCAGCGCCGAACGGAGACGCGACGACCAAGGCCGTGAGCACGATCACGACCCGGAGGCCGAGCATGGGGGAGAGCGATGGCATGTCGAGCGGACCCGATGTCCTCCACATCGTCGAGCGGCGGCGTGCGGTCCTTATTGCCACAACCGGCGCCGCCAACGCAAATATCCGACGGCAGCGGTCCGGCGAGCGCGCTCTCGACCCGCGCCGCGGCCGGTTGCCGGCCGATGGCGGTCGCGAATCGCCGCAACCGCCGGGTTGCGCGGGGATGCCGGGAAGGCGGTCGCCGTCGCCCGGTTCAGTTGGCGGTTTCCATCGGCGCGAATCGAACGGGCAGCACCTCCCGGGTCTTGACGCGCCCCTGCAGGGTCCTCTCGACCACCATCAGGGTCTGCGCGTCCGCGAGGCCGGCGGGAATGACCATCCTGCCCCCCGGCTTGAGCTGCGTGATCAGTGCCGCCGGCACCAGCTCGGACGCGGCACAGACGACGATCCTGTCGAACGGTGCGCGTTCCGGCCATCCGTGCTCGCCGTTGCCGACCCGCATCTCGACATTGGCGTAGCCCCGCGGCGCCAGTCGTTTGCGCGCCTGCACCGCCAGTTCCTCGATGATCTCGACGCTGTAGACCTTTCCCGCCAGCTCGGCGAGGACGGCGGTGTGATAGCCGAGGCCGGTGCCGACCTCGAGAACCGCGTCGGTGGACCGGATCTCGGCGAGATCGGTCATCAGGGCGATGATGAACGGTTGCGAGATGGTCTTCTCGTAGCCGATCGGCAGCGGCCGGTCGATGTAGGCATAGGCCGAGAGTTCGGCCGGCACGAACTCGTGACGGGGAACCCGGGCCATGACCTCCAGCACCCGGTCGTCGAGCATCTCCTTGCCGATCTGCGCGCGGGCGACATAGGCATGGGCGGTGATCACCTGGACCATCTCGTCCCGCTGCTGTCTCAGGTGTCCGTCGGTCATAGCGAGTCGGTTCCGGCCCCCCGGTCCCAGGTGGGTCAGCTTAGCCGAAATCGGCGGCCATTCACAGAGGGCGCTCGCCGGGATCGGCGGGCGCCTGCGGCCGCGAGCGGCGCAATTCGAGCATCTCGCGCACCTTCTCGGCCAGCTGCTCCTTGCGGTAGGGTTTGTGGAGGACCCCGCCCGAGCCGTCGGTCGGTCGACCGGCGGACTTCGCTTGCGGGGCGTTCCCCGAAGCGAACAGGATGCATGCGTCCGGATGACGCTTCCGCAGCATCTCCGCGAGCTGGACCCCGGTCGAGCCGTCGGGCAAGTCGACGTCGGTGAGCACGAGATCGAGTCTGCCCAGGGGTTCGACCCGTTGCCGAGCCTCCTCCCCGTTGCCGGCCTCGAGAACCTCGTAGCCTTGCTTGCGCAACAGATTGACGGCGGTCCGGCGCGCGCGGTCGTCGCTGTCGACGACCAGCAACACCTCGGCGGCGTCGCTGGTCCGAGCCAGCCGTGGCGGCGACGCAAGCGCTTCCGGGGCGGCCGCACGCGCGCGCGGCAGATACAGCTTCACCGACGTGCCGCGGTCGATCGCACTGTCGACGGCGACGTGGCCGCCCGACTGCCGGACGAACCCGTAGACCATGCTGAGGCCGAGGCCGCTGCCCTCGCCGACCTTCTTGGTCGTGAAGAACGGCTCGAAAATCCGCTCGACCACCTCCGGCGCCATCCCGGTTCCGGTGTCGGAGACGGCCAGCATGACGAACTCGGCGGGCGCGAATTCCCGCTCCTTGACGACGTCTTCGGGGCCGATGACGGCGTTCTCGGTGGCGATGGTCAACTCGCCGCCGCCGGGCATGGCGTCACGGGCGTTGACCACGAGGTTGAGAAGCGCGCTCTCCAGCTGTCCGCGATCGATCATGGTCTCCCACAGACCGGGCGCGAGAACCTCGCGGATGCGGATCCTCGCACCCAGAGTGCGACGCATGAGGTCGGTCATCTCGCTGACGACACGATTGAGATCGGTCGCGATCGGATGCAAGCGCTGACGGCGCGAGAACGCGAGCAGGCTGTGGGTCAGTTCGGCGCCGCGTTCCGCCGACCAGATGGCGTCCGCAACCAGTTCTCGGTTTTCTTCGTCGATCGAGCCACTTTCCTCAAGAAGCTGAAGATTGCCAAGAATAATGGCGAGCAAGTTATTGAAGTCATGGGCGATACCTCCCGTGAACTGGCCGATCACCTCCAGCTTCTGGGCATGCCGAAGTTGCTCTTCGGTCTGTTTTCGCTCGGTGATGTCCTCCTTGACGGCGACGTAATGGGTGATCTTGCCGCGGGCGTCGCGGACAGGCGCGATCGACGCCAGTTCCCAGAACAGCTCACCGTTCTTGCGCCTGTTGTGGAACTCGCCGCTCCACACATCGCCGCCGCTGATCGTCCGCCACAAGTGCTGGTACTCCTCGGCGGTCGTCTCTCCCGACCTGAGGATACCGGGATTCTTGCCGACGACCTCGGCGTAGGTGTAGCCGGTCACCTCCACGAACTTGGGATTGACGTATTCGATCCGGCCGTCGACGTCGGTGATGATGACCGATACCGGGCTCTGCTCGATCGCCTGGAACAGCTTGCCGAGATCGCGCTCGGCGCGGCGTTGCGCGGAGACGTCCTTGACGAACAGCAGGAACTGGTCCTTGTGATCCCAGCGCACGGGCACGGCCTGCATCTCCGCGAAGGCGATGCTGCGATCGGGACGGACGATCTCGATCTCGGCCACGTCGCGTTCGATCAGCGGATAGCCGAACGGCGCGCCGATCAGGTCGGTGGCCCGATACCCGAAAACGATCTCCGCGGCCCGGTTGGCGAACCGGATTTCCCGGTTCTCGTCGACGATGACGATGCCGATCGACTGCGCCTCGATGATCGATCGCAGCCGCGCCTCGCTGTCGCGGAGAGCCTTCTCCGCCCGCTTCCGTTCGGTGATGTCGCGGATGATGCCGGTGAAGAAGCGCTGTTCGTCGAGGGTCCACATCGACAGCGACAACTCGATCGGGATCTCCCGACCGCACTTGGTCAACCCCTCCATCTCGACGGTCTTGCCGATCACGTGGGCTTCGCCGCCGATGGTCATCCGCTCGAGCCCTTCGCCGTGGGCGGTCCGATAGCGCGCCGGGATGATGGTGCCGAGCGGCTTTCCCAGGGCCTCCGTCGCGGCGTAACCGAAGATCCGTTCGGCGGCCCGATTCCACGACACCACGGTGCCCGCGCCGTCGATGGAGACGATGGCATCGTTGGCCGACTCGGCGATGCTGCGGAACCGCTCCTCGCTCTCCTGGAGGCTGTTCTCGGCCTCGATACGGTCGGTCACGTCCTCGAACAACGACACCACCTCGCCGCTCGGCAGCTTGTAGGCGTTGACCTCGCGCCAGCCGGCGATGCGCTCGTCGCGATAGAGGGCGGCGGGCAGGTGCTGCGGCTCGCCCGTGCGCCAGGCCTTCCTGAACGCGTCGAGCAGACCGAAGGACTCGATGCCGGGAAACACCTCCGTCACCCTGCGGCCGATCACGTCCTCGCGCCGCAACGTGTCGATGCGTTCGCCCGCCCGATTGAAGTCCTTGATGACGAAATCGTCGCCGCCGTCGACCGCTTCGTAGATGGCCCCTCCGGTGACCATGTTGTCGAACAGATCGCGGAACCGCTTCTCGCCCTCGCGAAGGTGCCTCAGGATGGGATCACTGGTGGCGAAGAACGCGAACGTCCCGAGGGTGATCAGGAACAGCGCGACGATCGCGACGACCGCCGCGGCCTTGATGTACGGGGCACGGATCTCGCTGACGTCGATCTTGGCGATGACGGCGAGATCGAGCGCCGTGACCGGGGCGAACGCCGCCAGGAACTCGGTCCCCGCCCGGTCGCGGACGATCAGCGTTCCCGATCGGCCGGCCAGAGCATTGCGCATTGGTTCGGCGAGAAACGAGGCCAGCGCGTCACCGTCCTGCGGCTTCGCTGCCGACCGGCGAAATCCTAGCAGAAAGATCGCGTCCCCGGCCTCGCCGCGGCCGATGAAGAACTGCCCGGTCTTGCCGAAGCCGACATCGCCTTCGTAGGCGGCGCGAACCCGGTCGATGACGCTGGCAAGCCGGCGGCCCGGATCGTCGTCGACCTCGCGCTCGAAACGAGCGATCGATTCGATCAGGCGCGCATGGCTGTCGGCCAGCGTCTCGAGGCGTGCCCTCTGCTCTTCGAACGCCGTGTGGTAGAGTGACCCGAAGGCCGTCCCGCCGATGACGATCGCGACCGCCGTCATGATCAGAAACAGAGACAGGAGTCGCCGGTGGTCCTGCTCCTTGCCGATTTTCACGCGTCCTCTCCCGTGCCGGCGACGGGATCCGGATGGTCGTGATCGAGGGCCAGGGCTTCGCGCAACCGCGTGACGCTCACCGGTTTGCTGAGCGTGGTGACCGACCGCAACCCCTTGAACTCCGCCAGCACTCGGGCGTTGACGGCATAGTCGGGACTGTAGCCGGTGATGATGATCAGGTCGGCCTCGCACTTCTGGTCGACCAGCCACAGAATCAGCTCGTTGCCGTCGATGTCGGGCATCACCATGTCGAGAACGATGGTATCGGGGGGTTGGCGCCGATAGGCGGCCTGGAAATCGCGCCCGTGATTGGTGATCTCGGTCTGGTAGCCGAGGCGCGCTGCGACCTTGCCGACGAACGTGGCAAACTTCGGCTCGTCGTCGACGACCAGTAAACGCTTTGCACTCATGCTCGAAATCCGCTAGTCCGATCGCAGTATCGAAGGGGTTTGGCATGCGTGTCCAGTCGACATTGCAGGAGACGAGCCTCCGGCCGACGAAACGGACGCGGGCGCGGGACTCGCGTCGCGGCACGGTCTCGGCCGGAGGGCCGTGGTCGAATGGGTCCGCCCCCGAGGCACGCACCGCCATGCCCCCCCCGGGGAGGGCCGTAGCGCCCCGTACGACTTCGGCGGAATGGCGATGCCAGGCCCTGTCGTGAGCCCGGAACGCCGCGGATTCACCGTGCTGCTGATCGAGGACAACGCGACCGACGCCGGGATGGTGCGGCGGATGCTGGCAGAAAGGACCGATGCCGACGGCTTCGATGTCGTTCACTACGAGGACCTGGACCAAGCGGCCAAGAGCCTCGACGATCCCGAGTTCGATGCGGTCATGATCGGCTTGGCGGCGGCGGACGAGGCCGACCTCGAGGTGGTGGCGGAGATGCGGAGGCATGGCTCGCCACCTCCGATCTTCGTGCTGAGCGAAACCGATGACGAACGGTTCGCCGTCCAAGCGATCCGCGCCGGCGCCCAGGACTGCCTGCCGAAGGGACATCTCGCGCCAGCCGCGCTCGCCCGGTCGCTCCGGTGCGGGATCGAGCGGGCGAGACTCGCGAGGGCCCGGAGCGAACCGACGGCGCGGAGCGACGGCAGGGACGAATTGGAGACCTGGGCCGCCATGTGCAGCCCGGCGCCGCTGCGGGTCGCCCGGAAGAGCTTCGGGCAGTCGTCTCTACGGGATGCCGACGCGGCCTTCTTCGCCGATCTCGTCGTTCGCTATCAGGACATCCTCGACCGGTCTCTCGAGGAACGGGCGATGAAGACGAATAAGGGGGTTGTCGAGGACCTGAGGGGTCTGGCAGATCAACTGGGGGCGTTCGGCGCCAGCCCGCGCGACGTCATCGAGTTGCACACGGCTGCGATCGCGACCAAGCTGAAGCGGCAGCCCCTGCAGAAGGCCAAGGCCTACGTCCTCGAGGCTCGTCTTTTGTTGCTCAAGCTCATGGGAGATTTGGCGTCCTTCTATCGGAACTTGTCCTGGGGCAAGGCAGCCGCCCTCGGCGGCCGGCTCCCGGTCAACAAGGTTCGGCCCACCCGGGGGCGCGGTCCGGGGTTAGCTCGAAAGTAGAACGGCCAATGACACATTTTCTGTTGAAACTGTACATCGCGGGGCGGACCCCGCGGACCGAACGGGCGATCGCCAGCATCAGGGAGTTGTGCGAGTCCGGCGATCTGGCGGGCGAATACGAGCTCGTCGTCATCGATGTGCTGGAGCGACCGCAGTTGGCGGAGAACGAGAAGATCCTGGCGACGCCGACGCTGGTCAAGGAACTACCGCCGCCGTTGCGGCGTGTCGTCGGGGACCTGTCCGATCGGGAGCGGATCCTCATCGGGCTGGATTTGGCTGAGAGCGAAGACTGACAACGAGGGGAATATGCGTATGGGGCACATGGCAACCCCGATGCTCGTCGAGAAGATCGCGACCGGGATTCCCGGTTTCGATTTCATCGCCGACGGCGGTTTGCCCGGGGGACGGACGGTGCTGGTGGCAGGCAGCGCCGGCAGCGGCAAGACTATTTTTGCCACCCAGTTTCTCGCCGAGGGCATTCGCCGGACCGAAGCGAACGGCGTGTTCGTGACGTTCGAGGAACGCCCGGAGGACATCCGCCGCAACCTGTTGAGCTTCGGCTGGAATATCACCGAGTGGGAGAGGGAAAGTCGCTGGGCCTTCGTCGACGCCTCGCCCGAACCGTCGCATGAGGTGTTTGTCGTCGGCGATTACGATTTCGGCGCCCTCCTGGCGCGGATCGAGCACGCCATCGCCTCGGTCAACGCCAAACGCGTTGTCCTCGACTCGATCGGAGCGGTTTTCGGCCAGTTCTCGGACGGCAAGCGGGTTCGTCACGAGCTGTTTCGGATCGCCTCGGCGATGCGGGAACTGGGCGTGACCGCCATCCTCACCGCCGAGCGGACGGACGAGTATGGCGACATCGCGCGGCATGCGATCGAGGAGTTCGTGGCCGACAGCGTGATCATCCTGCGCAACGTTCTCGAGGAGGAAAAGCGGCGGCGAACGATCGAGATCCTCAAGTTTCGCGGGACCACCCATCGCAAGGGCGAATACCCGTTCACCGTGATGCCCGCCGAGGGGATCATCGTCATTCCGCTGTCGGCAATCGAACTCCGGCAGCGGTCGTCCGACATCCGGGTCAGCTCCGGCAACGCGGATCTCGACCGGATGTGCGGCGGCGGCGTCTTCCGGGACTCGATCATCCTCGTCTCCGGGGCCACCGGAACCGGCAAGACACTTCTGGTCACCCATTTCGTCGACGGCGGCGTCGCCGCCGGCGAACGCTGCCTGCTGTTCGCCTACGAAGAGAGCCGCGAACAGCTGGGGCGCAACGCCATCGGCTGGGGCACCGATTTCGACCGGCTGGAGGCCGAGGGCCAACTCCGGGTCGTCTGCGAGTATCCGGAATCGGCCAGCCTCGAGGACCATCTGGTCAACATCAAGCAGCAGATCGAGCAGTTCAAACCAAATCGGATCGCGGTCGACAGCCTCTCGGCGCTGGAGCGGATATCGACCACCCGCGGTTTCCGGGAGTTCGTTCTCGGGGTCACGTCGTTCTGCAAGCACAAGGAGATCACCGGGCTGTTCACCGCCACGACGCCGACGTTGACGGGCGGCACTTCGGTCACCGAGGCCCACATCTCGTCGATCACCGACACTATCGTGCTGCTCCGCTACGTCGAACTGTTCGGCGAGATGCGGCGTGGCCTGACCGTTCTCAAGATGCGGGGGTCGACCCACGAGAAGGCGATCCGCGAGCTGGTGATCGACAACCGCGGCATGCATATCGGCGAGCCGTTCCGCAATGTCGCCGGCATTCTCGCCGGAAACCCGATGCAGATCGAGGTCGCGGAAGCGCAACGGCTGGAGGAGCTGTTCGCTGCCGACCGGAATCCCTAGACGTGCGTCACCGAGGCGCAAGGGCGCGTTCGCACCCCATCAAGCCCGGCATCCGTCATGCAACCGCGGGTGAACGGTTCTGGCCATGCTTCGTGCCCCTATCCTAGGCTTTGCAAATGATTTAAAGTATTAACTTTGGATGACGGTTCAGAGATGCTTCGTGACCCGCGCCGCGGAGGCGAGCGGGTGCGGCGGCCTCTGGTCGGAACGGGTGCAGCATGGGAGCGAACGGCCGAGACGACAAAGGGGGGGGACGTTGCGAGCACACCCTGTGGTCGGAGCGTGGGCCGGCATGGTGATCGGTGCCGCCCTCCTCGTCGGCCGCGAGGCGGCCTGGGCGCAGGCGTTGCCGCCGGCCGCATTGCCCGACGTGCGCCTGGAGCAGCTTCCTCCGCCCTCCCGGCCGCAACCGCCACCGGCGGTCGATGTCCCCGCCGAGGCCCCGACGCGGCCACCGGTCGGTGCCTCGGCCATCCGCTTCGTTCTCGGCGGGCTGGAGATCGAGGGCGCCACCGCCTATCCGCCGTCGGCGCTGGTCGAGCGCCATCGAGCCCTGATCGGCACCGAGATCACGCTGGCCGATGTCTACGCGATCGCCGCGGCGATCCAGCAGTTCTACCGCAGAGACGGCTACTTCCTCAGCCGGACGATCGTTCCCGCACAATCGATCGACGCCGGTCGAGTGCGGATCCGCGTTCTCGAGGGCTTCATCGCGACCGTCGTCATCGACGGCGATCTCGGGCCGGCCGAGAGCCTGGTCCGTTCCTATCTCGACGTCGTGACCGAGCAGCGGCCGATCCGGCTGGCTACTCTCGAGCGCGCCTTGCTGCTGGCGAACGACGTCCCCGGCGTCGCCGTGAGCGGTCTTCTCCAACCCTCGGCGAGCGACCTCGGAGCCGCCGAACTGGTCGTTAGCGCCGACCGCAAGCCGTTCGACGCGCTGTTCGTGGTCGACAACTTCGGGGACGAGTTCACCGGCGAGTGGGAGACCGCGATTGCCCTGTCGTCGAACGCGTTCACCCGGTTCGGCGAACGGGTTACCGCCGTCGGGTTTGCCACCAACGCCTTGAACGGATGGGATCAGAAGGTCGGACAGCTCAACACCTCGTGGCGGATCGGCGGCAGCGGCCTGTTCGTGGAGACGATCGCCTCCTACGGCAACTCCACCCCGAGGGCGGATCTGGAGGCGCCCGGGGTCGAGAGCCGGACGCTGCTGCTGGGGGCGAGCGTCGGCTACCCGGTGGTTCGCGGCCGGAATCTCAACGTGTCGGTCCTGGGGGGCTTCGATTTCATCGACAGCGACTCGGATGTTTTCGGCAACGAACGGTTCTCGCGGGACCGGTTGCGGGTGGCGCATGCCACGGCCAACCTCGATTTCCGCGACACCTGGAGGGGGTCGAGCGCCGGCAGCGTCTCCCTCCGTCAGGGCCTGCCGATCCTGGATGCCACGCGGCGCGGGGACGACTTCAAGTCGAGACCGAACGGCACCGGATCCGCCGGAGTGCTGCGGGGCACCGTTTCGCGCCTGCAGGGCCTCTTCGGCGACTTCGCGCTGTTCGGCACCGCGAGCGGCCAGTATGCCTTCGACGACCTGTTGTCCGATCAGGAGTTCAATGTCGGTGGACTTCGGTTCGGCCGTGGATACGACCAGATGGAGATCAGCGGCGATCACGGCGCCGGCGTGACCGCCGAGTTCCAGTACACCCGCTGGCCGGGATGGCGCTTTCTCGACTCCTATCAGGTGTTCGCTTTCTATGACTACGGGCGGGTGTGGAGCCGCAGCGACGACGGTCTCGAGGACTCGCTGTCGTCGACCGGCGTCGGCGTGCGTCTGTCGCCGATCGAGGAGTTGTCGCTGGATCTGCAGGTGGCCTTCCCATTGACCCGCGACAGCCAGCGTGCCAACGATGGCCGCAGTCCCCAAGTCCTGTTCCGGGCGGTGGGGCGACTGTGAGGGCGGCGATGAGAGCGAACGACGGGCAGCCTTCGCGGACCGGCGGTACCGGGCGAATGCGATCGGTGCCGGGCACGGGATGGACGGGAGCGATCGCGGTTGCCTTGGCGCTGCTCGCGGCCGACACGTCGGCGAACCCGCAAGGAGCGACCGTGGTCGGCGGCCAGGCAACCGTCACGCAGGCACCCGGTCGGACCACCATCCACCAGCAGTCCGAGCGGGCGATCATCGACTGGAAGAGCTTCGACATCGACCGTGGCGAGGTCACGCACTTCATCCAGCCGGGATCGGGTTCGATCGCCCTCAATCGGATCGGCGGCAACAAGCCGTCGCAGATCGATGGTCGCCTGGAAGCCAATGGCCACGTGTGGCTGGTCAATCCGCGCGGGGTGGTGTTCGGACCGACCGCGACCGTCGACGTCCACGGCATCGTCGCAACGCCGACCGATATTCTCGACGGCGATTTCCTGAACGGGCGCTTCGGCTTCTCGGTCCCGTCTGCCGATCCGGGTGCGTCGGTCCTCAATCAAGGCACGATTTCGATCGGGGAGACCGGCCTCGCGGCCCTCGTCGCGCCGCACGTGCGCAACGACGGTGCCATCTTCGGGACCCTGGGGCAGGTCGTTCTCGCCGGAACACCGACCTTCGCCCTCGATTTCCACGGTGACGGCCTGATCCGTTTCGTGGCGACCGCGAAGGTGTTGGAGTCCCTCGATCCCAGCCGGGCGCTGGTCGAGAACGCCGGCACGATCCGCGTCGACGGCGGGCGGGTCCTGTTGACCGCCGAGGCCGCCGGCGGCGTCGTCGACGAGGTGATCAACACCAGCGGTATCGTCGAAGCGCGGACCGTGTCGAAGAGCGGCGGGGTCATCGTCCTGCACGGCGGCGACGCGGGCGTCGTCACCGTGTCCGGGCAGTTGCTCGCCACCGGTATCGGTCCCGAGGCCGACGGCGGCGACATCCGGATCACCGGCGAACGCGTGCTGCTCGCCGGCGGCGCCCATCTCGACGTTTCCGGCGGCTCCGGCGGTGGACGCGTCCGGGTCGGCGGCGACCCGAGGGGCGGCGACGGCGATCGGGCGACGCAGACGACGGTCGCCGCCGGAGCAACCATCGCCGCCGACGCGACCGTCGCGGGCGACGGCGGCGACGTCGTCGTCTGGGCCGATCGGCGGCTGGTGTTCGCGGGGGCGATTTCGGCCCGCGGCGGCCCCACCGGCGGTGACGGCGGCCGGGTGGAAACCTCGTCGCCGGCCGAACTGGTGGCAACCGGGCGCGTCGACACCAGCGCCGCCGCGGGAGCGGCCGGTGAGTGGCTGATCGACCCGCTGGTCGTCACCATCGTCGACGGTCCCGGAGATGCCGATCTGCCGGTGTTCGCCGCCGATCCGCCGGTGAACGGCAAGGCGACCGTCTCCGCCCAGGCGATCGCCGCCGCGACCGGCACCGTCGTCATCGAGGCCACCGGCTCCGTCGTCCTCGATGCCCCGATCGTCACCCCGCACGACGTCGTGCTGCGGGCGGGCACCGTCAACGTGGGGTCGTCGATCACCACCCCGGGAACCGTCACCATCGTCGCCAAGGACGTCATAAGTCCGGGCGATGCGGTGATCACCGCCCAACGGCTGAACCTCCACGGCCTGCCCGGCGGCGACCCGGCCGGCGGCAGCGTCGACATCAAGACCCAGGTCGCCAATCTGACGATCGGCCCGGAGGGGCCCGGCGGCACCGGGTTCTCTGCGGCGGCGATCGAAAACAGCGGCAACCTGGTGATCGACGGCGAGACCCCGGGCGGGGTGACGACCGGATCGCTCCGGCTCACGGTCACGGGGACGTTGACGCTCGAACGACCGATCGGTGCCGATGCCGGAGGCGATGCCATCGTGCTCGTCATCGACCGACTGGTCAACGCCGTCGGTCCCGGCGTGTTCGCGACACCCAACGGGCGTACCCTGATCTATTCCCAGAACCCAAAAACCGACGTGACCAATGGCATCCCGGCGACGATCATCCTGCGGGAGAGCATCGAGACCCTTCCGCCCGAGGCGCTGCCGCCGACCGGAAACGTCATCGTTTACGCGACCACGGGAGTCCCCGAACTGCCGCCCCTCTCCCAGCAGGAGCTGAACGTGATCACCGATCCGATCGTCGTCTCGACGCAGCAGCTCGGCAGTTCCGAAGCGGCGACACTGGCGGTGCCCTCACCGACGATGTTCTCAGTTCCGGCGGCCGTCGACAGGACGGGATCGCAGGATCTCCTGTTCTCGAACGACGGCAATTCCGAGCTATGGGGACTTTCCGGCCCGCATTAGGGCGTCCGCCGTCCGCGCCGATCCGGGTCCTGCTCATGCTCGCCCTGCTCGCCGGGTGTCAGACAGCGGGGAAGAACGGACCGCGGACTCCGACCGTCACAGCGTTTCCGGCCGGCGCCAACCTCCTCGACGAGCCCTGTCGGGTGGCGAGCGCTCCGACCGCCGCCGGCGCGGCGGGCGCCGATCGGGTGTTCGACGTGTTCTGCGGCCGCTGGGAGGAACCGAGCGGGCGCGTCGTGCTGTCCGGCAGCCACGAACCGATCGAGCAACTGGCGCTGCACGGGACTTGGCGCCGCGGCCTCGACACCCTCGCGGTATGCGAGCCGCCGCGGGCGATCGCCATCCTCGGGGACGTTCCCGCCCTCGCCCTCGACTGCGCCATGCGCCGCGGCGGCTGGCCCTACCAGGCACTGCTCGCCCGCGTCGACACCGGAACCTTCCTCGGCGAGGCGATCCCGGCCGCGGCACCGGTGGTCGAACGGGCGATCGGGGTCCTGTCGGGGCGCGCCGACAGTGCCGAGCCGGCGGCCTCGGCACCGGCCGGCATCGCCGGTCTGGAGGCGCGCGTCGCCGCCAGGCTGTACAGCGCCGGCGATCTCGGCGGCTATCGTGACCTGCTCCGCCTCGCCCAGTACTACAACTATCAGGGATTGTATGCGGAGGCTGAGAAACGTTACCGCCAAGCGCTGGACCTGCAGCTGAGAGTGGTGTCGGACAACAGCGGCGGCCTCGCCTTCGCGCTCATGCATCTGGCGCTCGAACTCAGCAACCAGGAGCGGTTCGCCGCCGCCGACCATCTGTTCGCGCGCGCCGAGGCAGTGGTTCCGTTCTCCTTCGATCCGACCGACGAGGCCCGCCTGACCGGATATCTCGCCATCCACTACGCCAATCAGCGACGGTTCGGCCGCGCCTTGGAGTTCGCGCGGCAAGCCACGGCGTCGCGGACCGAACTGGCGCGGGACTTCCGGCCGGACCTGTTCGGCGGCTCGCGACCGACCGGCGCCGACGCCCGGTTGCTCGGTGCATCCGGCGTCGCGCTGCCGCTGTCGTCGGAGATCGTTCTCGTCGGCCGCGCCGAAACGGCGCTCGGTGACGTCGTGCAGAGCAAATACCTGGAAGGGGCGATGCTGCTCCGGCAAGGCGAGTTCGATGCCGCCGACATGGCGTTCGCGGAGGCCCTGGCGATTCTGGAGCTGGAACCGAGGGTTCCGCGACGTTGGTTGCCGCAGATCCAGTGGCTGCAAGCAATGACCGCCGAACGGCGCGGCGCCCTCGCCGAGGCCGAGGCGCTGCTGTTGCGATCGATCGACGCCCAGAGGACGGACGCCGGCGGCTCGCGCAACGAGGCGCTGACGTTGATCGCCCTCGGCCGCCTGTATGCGCGGCAGGATCGCTCGGACGAGGCGTTCGCCGCCTTCCACGAGGGCTTCGAACTGATCCGGGAACGCGGCGGCGGCCTCTCCTTCCGCGACGTGCAACCCTACTTTCAACTCGCCTTCGCCACCGCCGAACGCCGACCGGACGACCGCCGACGGCTGTTTGCCGAGCTGTTCTCGGTCGGACAACTGGTTCGCGAGAGCTCCACCGCGCAAACCATCGCTCTCGCCGCGGCCAGGCTGTCGGCCAGCGACAAGGCGGTCGGTACGCTGATCCGCGACCTCCAGGACGCCCGCCGCCGCCGCGACACGGTCCGTCAAGCGCTCATTCGGGCGAGGGCCGATCCGGCCGCCCTGCCGCCGCAACTGGAGGCGCTGGAAGCGCAAGCCGGTGCCACCGCCGACGAAGTCGCGGCTCTCGAGAGGCAGGTTCAGGCCGCCGCGCCACGCTACAACCAGCTGGTCGATGCACCGGTCACCCTCGACCAGGTGGTCGCCGCCCTCGGCGCCGACGAGGCCTTGTGGCAGATCCTCCTCGGTCCCGCATTCTCGGTCGCCCTGTTCGTCGACCGGGACGGCGTCGAGGCCTATCCGATCGACCTCGGCGAGCGCGACGCCCGGGAGTTCGTCGCCCTCCTGCGGGCCCCGTTCGACACCATCGTCGGCGCGGCGTTCGACGTCCCGCGAGCGCACGCGTTGTTCCGCCTGTTGTTCGGACCGGTCGAGCAGCGACTGGCGCGCACCAAGCACCTGATCACCGTCGCCGCTGGGCCCTTGCTCAGCCTGCCGTTCGGCGTTCTCGTCGCCGAACCGCCGCAGGTCGACGATGCCACGGACTATACGAAGGTGGCCTGGCTCGCCCGCAGCCAGGCGATCACGCTCACGCCTTCGGTCCAGTCGTTCATCAACCTGCGCACCACCGCCCGCGCGTCGCGCGCGTCGAGGGCGATGATCGGGTTCGGTGATTTCGTGCCGGAACGCGATGCCGACGCCATTCTCCGGCGGCGGGACCTTGCGGAGGTCTGCCGCCAGGAGATGCTCGCCGTGGCGGCGATGCCACCGCTGCCGAACACCGCCACCGAACTGAGGGCCGTCGCCCGCGCACTCGGTGGCGGCGGCACGGTGGTTCTCGGCAAGGATTTCACGGAACAGGCGGTCGCCGGAGCGAAGCTGTCGGACTATCGAATCGTCTACTTCGCGACCCATGCCCTGTTGCCGTTCGATTTCACGTGCTGGCCGGAGCCGATGCTGATCGCCTCCGCCTCGTCGGCGGACGACGACGACGGCCTCCTGGTGTCGAGCGAGATCCTGGAGCTCGATCTCGATGCGGATCTCGTCGTGCTGTCGGCGTGCAACACTGGCGGACCGGGCGGCGAAAGCGGCGGCGAGAGCCTGTCCGGTCTGGCGAGATCCTTCTTCTACGCCGGTGCGCGGGCGCTGATGGTCACCCACTGGCAGATCCCCGATGCCCCGACGGTGGCGTTGATGACCTCCGTGTTCGAAGCGCTGGCGACCGGTGCCGCGACCACCGCGGAGGCGATGAAACGGGGACAGACGGCGATGATCGAGGGAGCCCGCTATGCCCATCCCCTCAACTGGGCGGCATTCAGCGTCATCGGCGACGGTGGTCGGCGGCCGGACGGGCCGGGCCTGGCGGCACTCGGATCGTTGCCGACGCGATGACCTTCGGGTGGAGGTCGTTCAAGGACTTGGCGTCGCTGACGGCGTTCGTCGTCTGCGCGGCGCTGATCTGTCTTGCCTTGACCCGCTTCGTGCCGCTGATCGGATCGGCGGAGCGCTGGATCGAGGACCTTCGCATCAGCATGCTGGTCCCGGCCGAGCCGCCGCACCCGGACATCGTCGTCGTCGCCGTCACCGAGGACACCCTCGCCCAGCTGCCCTACCGATCGCCGGTCGATCGCGACTTCGTCGCCGATCTCGTCGCCTGGCTGGATGCCGCGGGAGCGCGGATCATCGTCGTCGACATGCTGTTCGACCAACCGACGGAACCGGCGAAGGACGACCGGCTGCGGCGGACCCTGCTCGCCGCCGAGGCACCGGTCGTCGTCGCCTGGGCCGACCGGGACGAGCATCTCACCGAGCGCCAGGCGGTGTTCCTGCGCGCCTACCTGGAAGGGATCGACCGCGGCTTCGCCAACCTGATGACGGATCCCCATCAGGGGACCGTCCGTTGGATCTATCCCGGTCGCTCCGACGCCGGGGAGTGGATCCCCGGCCTCGCCGGCGCGGTCGTCGCGGCGCTCGGCGGAACGCCTCCCGACCGGGCGCTTGCCCTCGCCTTTCGTCCGCCGCCGGGGCCGGGGGCGGCCCCGTTCCGCACCTTCCCGGCCCACGCCGTGAAACTGCTGCCGCCGGCGTGGTTGGCGGGCAAGATCGTGTTCATCGGTCCCGATCTTCCCCACCTCGATCGCCACCGGATCCCGCGGCTGGGGGAAGGCGCGGGAACGGGAAGTGACGCGCCCGGGGTGATCATCCACGCCCATGCGGTGGCGCAGCTGCTCGACGGCCGAACAGCACCGGCGATCGACCCTCGGGTGGAACTGGCGACGGTCCTGGCCGGCGCCCTGGTCGCGATGCTGATCGCCGCCATGAACCTGCCGGTCGGCATCCATACGGTGATCGGCGTCAGCACCTTCGTCGCCGTCTGGCTCGGCGGTTTCGCCCTGTTCGCCGTCGGCGGACCGCTGATTCCGCTGGTCTCGACCAGCCTCGCCTTCGCGCTCACGTTCGCGTTCGGAAACGCCGTCTGGCGCGGGCGGATGCGACGACAGCGCGACTTCATCCGTGGCGCCTTCTCGCATTTCACCTCGCCTTCGGTGGTCGACCAACTCATCGCCGATCCGAGCTCGCTGCGCCCGGGTGGCGAGAAACGCGAGATCACCTGCCTGTTCACCGACATCGCCGGCTTCACGTCATGGATCGAGCAGTCCGACCCCGAGGCCGCGGTGTCTACCCTCAACGCCTATCTCGACACCATGTGCCGGATCGTCTTCGACCACGGCGGCACCATCGACAAGATCGTCGGCGATGCGCTGCACGTGTTCTTCGGCGTCCCCCTGCACCAGCCGGACCATCCCGAGCGGGCGGTCCGCTGCGCCCTCGCCCTCGATGCCTTCGGCGCCGACTTCGCTGCCCGACAGCAGGCCGAGGGCGTGCGGTTCGGCACCACCCGCATCGGAGTGCACACCGGTCCGGCAGTGGTCGGGAATTTCGGCGGAGAACGCTTCTTCGACTACACGGCGCACGGCGACACCGTCAACACCGCGGCACGCCTGGAAGGCGCCAACAAGTTCCTGGGCTCCCGGATCTGCGCCAGCGGCAGCACGGTCCGGGGCTGTCGCGACATTCCGTTCCGGCCGATCGCAGTCGTGATCCTCTATGGCAAGAGAGAGCCGCTGGAAATCTACGAACCGTTGAGTGACGGCGTGCTGACGCGCACCGATGTTGCCAAATACCTTGCAGCATACGCGCTGATGCGGGAACATGATCCGTTGGCCGGTGATGCGTTCCGCGCGCTCGTCGACGCCCATCCGGACGACCCGATCGCGCGCTTGCACGCCCGTCGCTTGGCGGCCGGCGAAACTGGGAATGTCATCACCTTCGAGGGGAAATGACCATGAAGTCGCGTTTGTGCCTGTTCGCCGTGTTGCTGGTGCTGTTGGTGCCGACCAGCGGTGAAACGTCGCAGTTGGTTGTCATCCAATCGTCGAACGACCAGATCCTGGCCGGCCAGCTTGTCGATGGCGCCAAGCCGCTGTCGCTGCCGGCCGGCGTCGAGATCACGTTGGTCGGCGAGGACGGCAAGATGACTCGGCTGAAAGGGCCGTTCTCCGGCCCGCCGCTGCCGTCGGCCGCGGCGGACGGCGATCCCAAGGTGGTCGCGGCGCTTTCGCGCCTGTTCGTCGCCGGCGGCCCCGGCACCACCAGCCTCGGGGTTTTTCGCGGCTACGGCGCCACCGCCGACGCCCAGGGCGGCAATCCCCCGGACGTCTGGGCGGTCAACGTCTATCGCTCCGAGAGCCTTTGTGTTCCCGAGGGCTCGACGCCGACGCTGTGGCGGCCCGACCCCGGTCGCGACCTGTCGCTGATCGTCCTCCATCTGTCTACCGGCAAGGAGGGCATCGTCGGCTTCCCGGCGACGGTCCACCAGCAACCCTGGCCGGCCGGGGTGCCGCTGCTCGACGGCGGCGAGTACTCGCTGCGCGACGGCGCCAACATGTGGGAGCGCAAGCTGGTGCTGAAGGTGGTGCCGAACGGCCTGCCCAGCGAGGCCCATGGGGTCGCCTGGATGGCCGACAACGGCTGCCTGCGGCAGGCGCAGGCACGCCTCGAGTCGCTGGCGGCGCGCTGACTACCCGCCGCGGGTCCGACGCAGGTCGCAAGGCGCGGCGCCCCGACTCCCGGGATGGGTGGCCGAGCGGTTGAAGGCACCGGTCTTGAAAACCGGCAGGCCCGCGAGGGTCTCGTGGGTTCGAATCCCACCCCATCCGCCATCGACCCGAGAGGAACCGGGGTCGAACTTTCCCCTCTGCTGTTATACGTTTGAGCCAAGAAACTCCAATGAATGAGTTGCAGACCTTCTGCCGTCAGGTTCGCGATCGAACGGTCGAGCATCGCGAAGCGATGAGGCGTGCGCAGATGGCGCCCGCGTTGCCCGCACAAATGGTTTCGATTCTGCGGCAAGAACTCGATTCGATGGTCCGCGCCATCTTCCTGCTTATGCAAGATGACCGCGAGTACCGCAACGAACTGATCACAGCCGCCATCACGGGCCAACGATGGATGCAGCCGGGGTCTCGCAGGCCTGTCACGGACAGGCAAATGGTCGATCTCGTGGATCGTCTCCACAACTGGACACGCTCGGTCTACAAATACGGCTGTGCTTTCATCCATCTGTCGAATTTGCACGACCATGGCTCGCGAGACCCGCTATTCTCACTGCCCGATGAGGAACGCACCAGCATTCTCGAGCATATGCGGTATTACCATGGCGGCCCGCGTCAGCCGAACCCGACCTTTCACGACCTCGTCCCCCTCCTGCCCCGCGTTTTCGAAAAGATTGCGGGAAATCTGGAATGCTATCTCAAGTATCTTGAACAGGGTCGTGATTTTGACGGGTCCTGAAGCCGGCTTCCTTCAGCGTTACCCGATCGGACGCGTCGCAAGCGTGAGAAACATACGCCGCTCCGGCCCGTCCAAGGACCGGAATCCGTGCGTGGCATAGAAGGACTGCGCCGCATCGTCGATCGGATCGACGACGATGACCGCCGCCGCCAACGTTTCCGCGGCGGCGAGCGTCCGCTCGACGGCGTCGGCGATGAGGATGCCGCCGAGCCCGCGCCCGGCGACGGAGCGGTCGACGGCGAGGCGTCCCAGGAGCGCCGCCGGCACCGGATGGCGCGGCAACCTTTTCGCGACCTTGGGCGGCAGATGCGATGCCGTGACCGAGGTCGCACTCAGCGTGAAGAAACCGAGGATGCGGTCGGGGTCGTCAACGGCGACCGCCACGAAGGCGCGCGCGATGCCGCGCCGGATGTCCTGGCCCGCCTGTTCGCGGAAATAGCGGTCGAGCGCCTCATTGCCGCAGTCAAAGGACGCGCGGTCGTGATGCGCGGCCAGAGGCTCGATGACGATCGAGCCGTCGGAAAAGCTCACCGGCGCACGACCCGGTCATGCTCGACAAGCGCGCGCGCGAGCCTTGCATTCGGTGCGGTCGGGTGGAGCAGCATGTCCTCGAAGCGCGCCCACTCCTGAGGCGTCAGGGTGATGACGTCGTGGGCGCGCGTGATCGCCTCCGCCTCGCCAAGCGCCACATCGACGACGAAATCGGTGAGCGTCTTCTCGGCGCAGGCCGCTGCGCGCTCAAGCTTGCGCTTGGCATCCGCGCTGACGCGCAGGCTGATCCGCTCTGGACGCTGAAGGGCTCGGGGCATTGTATCGCTCCATCGAAGGTGTGGTCTCTCCTGTGTAGTAATGTACGCCTGACAGGCATACGTTTCAAGCCTGTTTAGGCGGCGGACATCAATTAGGTTACCATTGTTAGACCGTCACGGCGCTCAAAGCGGCATACGCCAAAATCCGCCCGGTTGCGACGGCATGCGCACAACTACCCGGAGACGGTTAGATTCCGGCTCCTCTCCCTCCGCCAGTCCCGGCGACTGCGGGGCGGACGGTGATTTTCCGTCCGGCCCGCTCACCCTCCATCGTGGCGCGGATCCTCGATCGTCACCGTCGGCTCGCAGGCGATCGGGAACGACACCGAGTTGGCGATGAAGCACAGCCGGTGGGCCTTCTCGTGCAGCGAGACGGCGAGCGCGGTGTCTGATCCGCCGACCACCACAACCCGCGGGCGGAGGACGACACCCGAGAACCTCCCGCCGCCGTCGGCGGCCTCGACCATCGTGCCCTCGGCCTCGTCGACGTAGCCGACGACGACCACGCCGGCATCGGCGCAGAGGTGCAGATACCACAGCATGTGACAGGCCGACACAGACGCGACCAGCAGGTCCTCCGGGCTGTAGCGGGTCGGATCACCGCGAAACGCCGGATCCGCGGACCCGGCGATCTCCGGCTTCCCGGCGGCAGCGATCACGTGTTCGCGGCCGTAATGCCGATATCCCGACGTGCCGACGCCACGATCGCCGATCCAGTGCACCGTCGGCCGATAGCGATGGATCCTCTCCACGGCTCCTCTTCCCCTGCTCGCGCCGATGATCAACGCTTCCTCGGTGTGATCTGTTCCCAGGCCTCGTCGCTCAGCATCCCGGCAAAATTGAACTGTCCGGCGCCGGCCAGCCATTCGCCGCCGTCGATGGTCACCACCTCGCCGTTAATGTAGGCCGACTGGTCGGCGAGTAGATAGGCGACGAGGTTGGTCAGTTCCGCGTGCTCGCCGGTGCGCCCCAGCGGGTTGCGCTGTTCCCACACGCTCGCGAGATCGTCGCGCGGCACCAGCCGCTCCCATGCTCCCTGCGTCGGAAACGGCCCGGGCGCGACGGCGTTGAGCCGCACCCCCTTCGGTCCCCATTCGACCGCGAGGCTGCGGGTCATCGCCAGCACCGCGGCCTTGCCCATCGCCGACGGCACCACGTAGGCCGAACCGGTCCACGCGTAGGTGGTGACGATGGAGAGCACGCTGCCCGGCCGCCCGTCGGCGATCCACCGCTTGCCGCAGGCGAGCGTCATGTAGGCGGAACCGTGCAGGACGATGGCGATCACTGCGTCGAGGGCGCGGTGCGACAGCGTCTCAGTGCGGGCGAGGAAGTTGCCGGCGGCGTTATTGATCAGCGCGGCGAGCGGGCCCTCCTCCCAGATCGCCGCCACCGTCGCCTCCACCGCCTCCGGATCGCGGATGTCGAGCGGCTTCCAGCCGATCCGGCCGCCGGTGGCGGCAGTCAGTTCGGCCGCCGTCTGCGCGAGCAGGTCGGCCCGCCGGCCGCAGATCACCGGTTCGCCGCCCAGCTCCATGATCCTCCGGGCCATGCTCTTGCCCAATCCCGACCCGCCGCCGGTGATCAGAATTCGTTTGCCTTTCAGAAGGTCGGGAACGAACATTTCGGTGATCCCTCGCGCGCTGTCTCGGACGCCCCTTCCCGGGCACGATAGCGAAAAAGAGGAGGGACAGTGGAGGAACGACCGCAATGCTGACCCCCGCCGATTCCTATGAGGACGTCTGCCGGCTGATGCGCTGGCGCGTCCCGGCTGTCTATAACATGGGCGTCGACGTCTGCGACAAGCACGCCGATGCGCGGCCCGAGGCACTGGCGCTGATCGTCGAGGACGAGAACGGCGCCGTCACCCGCTACACCTTCGGCACGCTGCGGCGGCTGTCCGACCGCCTCGCCAACGTTCTGCGAGGCAGCGGCGTCCTGCCCGGCGAGCGCATCGGCATCCTGTTGTCGCAGTCGGTGGAAGCGGCGATCGCGCACGTCGCCGCCTGGAAGGCCGGCTGCATCTCGATCCCGCTGTTCACGTTGTTCGGCGAGGATGCGCTCGAGTTCCGTCTCGCCGACAGCGCGGCACGCCTGGTCGTCACCGACACCGCCAACCTCGGCAAGCTGGAAGCGATCCGCGACCGACTGCCGGAGCTCCGCCGGCTGCTGGTGGTCGGGGCCGGATGCGACGGCGCCGGTCTCGTCGACTTCTGGCCGGCGATCGAGCGGGCCTCCGACACCTTCGCGCCGATGCCCACGCGGGCGGAGGATCCGGCGCTGATCATCTACACCTCGGGCACCACCGGCAACCCGAAAGGGGCGCTGCACGCCCACCGCTCGCTGCTCGGTCACCTGCCGGCGGTCGAGTTCTTCAACGAGTTCCTGCCCCAGCCCGGCGATCTGATGTGGACGCCAGCGGAATGGGCGTGGATCGGCGGGCTGATGAACGTGCTGATGAGCTCCTGGCACCACGGCGTGCCGGTCCTCGCCCAGCGCGCCCGCAAGTTCGACCCCGAGCGGGCGCTGGCTCTGATCGCCCGCCACCGCGTCCGCAACACCTTCATGCCGCCGACCGCGCTCCGCCTGATCCGCGAGGTCGAGGCGCCGCGCGAACGGTTCGCCGTCGACCTCCGCACCCTCACCTGCGCCGGCGAGCCGATGGGCGCGGAGCTGCTCGACTGGTGCCGGTCGGCGCTCAGCGTCACGCCGAACGAGTATTATGGCCAGACCGAATGCAATCTGGTCGTCGCCAACTGCGCCCGCATCATGCCGGTCAGGCCGGGGTCGATGGGCCGGCCGGTGCCCGGCCACGTGGTCGAGATCATCGACGACGCCGGCAACCCGCTGCCCCCCGACACCATCGGCAGGATCGCCGTCCGCCGTCCCGATCCGGTGATGATGCTGGAATACTGGCGCCAGTCGCGGGCGACGACCGCCAAGTTCGTCGGCGACTGGCTGGTGATGGGCGATCTCGGACGCAAGGACGCCGACGGCTACCTGTGGTTTCTCGGCCGCGACGACGACGTCATCACCTCGGCCGGCTACCGCATCGGCCCCGGCGAGATCGAGGATTGCCTCGGCAGGCATCCGGCGGTGTCGCTCGCCGCGGTGGTCGGCGTCCCCGATGCGCTGCGCACCGAAGCGGTCAAGGCGTTCATCGTGCTGCGCGCCGGCCACGCTGCCGGCACCGCCCTCGAGGAGGACATCCGCGCCTTCGTCAAGACCCGGCTGTCACCGCACGAATACCCGCGCCTGATCGAGTTCGTCGACAGCCTGCCGATGACGGCGACCGGCAAGATCCGGCGCGGCGAACTGCGCCGGCGGGCGGTCGCGGAGCGGGCTTCCTAGAAGCGGCCCCTGCAGACGCCCTCGACGACGAACCCCTCCTCGGCCGGAAATCGCTCGGCGATCAGCGTTCTCGCTTCCGCCTCGTCCCGGGCGACGACGTCCCGCCTCTGGATCTGCGCCCAACGATCGTCGAAGTGCCGGTGGCGCCGGTTTCTGCCGACCAGCGCCCGCACCTCCTTGTTGTAGAGGGACACCTCGTAGACCCTCAATCCGCTGCTTTCGAGGTGCAGCATTGCCTGAGATCCCGTTGACTAATCTTGGTTCTTGGCCCGTCTCCGCGTGCGCGTCACTTTACCCGCCCGCACCGTTCGTTCACGATGTAGATTCCCGAACGCTACTATTAAAAGCTGGAATGCCCCTTTTTTCCAAAGC
Source organism: Rhodospirillales bacterium (assembly GCA_050329575.1). Lineage (GTDB taxonomy): Bacteria > Pseudomonadota > Alphaproteobacteria > Rhodospirillales > Defluviicoccaceae > JAUXFS01. Next base: position 34,440 of record JBHJOP010000041.1, read on the forward strand.
TTTTTTTTCGGGTCGTCGCGAAATCGCGAAGCGGCGCGCAAAACTGGGCGTGACGTTCTCGTTTTCGGCTTGGTCCGGCCTGTCGGCGCCGTCGTCGCGATGGCGCGATCCGCCCGCTCAGCCGTCCGGGCGGCGATCGCGACCGCGCCCGATCGCCGGCCGCGGCGGCCTGATGCGCCGCCGGCGGGTCGGCCAGGCGAGGCGAAGGCCGAGCTCGGGACTGCGGTGGAACCCGATCGCCAGCAGCACCGCCGAGGCCAGCATCGGCACCGCCAGCAGCAGGAGCCACGGGGTCCGGGTGTAGGCGTACCAGCCGAGCAGGCCGGCCATCGCGAACGTCCCGGCGATGTAGAGCACCGTGCACAGGCGATCGACGAGGCGGAGCAGCGTGCCGGCGGCCGCGGCGAACGACCGGCGCCAACGCGGACCGAGCACCGGCATGGCGGCGGCGATCAGCCGTTGCCGATCACCGTGACCTCGACCGCCCGCCGTCGGGCGCGGTTGTCGTGATTGATCAGCACCACCTGCTGCCAGGTGCCGAGGCGCAGCCGTCCGTCGCGCACCGCCACCACCAGCGACGGCCCCATCAGCGCCGCCTGGACGTGGCTGTGACCGTTGCCGTCGTGCCAAGTCATCTCGTGGGCGTAGACGATCTCCGGCGGCGCCAGGCGACGGATCGCCCGCTTCAGGTCCTCGACCGCGCCACTCTCGTACTCGATGGTGGTCAGTGAACCGGTGGAGCCGACCGCCGAGAGGTGGACGCTGCCGGTGCGCACCCCGGATGCCCCGACGATGCGCCCGACGGCTGCGGTGATGTCGGCGATGTCGGGTCCCGTCTGCAGCGGAACGTCGAAGCTGTCGGCGTGCACGATGACGCTCATGGTCACTCCTCGCCTCCCGATCGCGTCCGGTCAACGCCCGCAGATTACCACGGCAACCCGCGCTGCCCAACCGGCGCCGCCGCCAACTCCCGCGATGACAGCGGATGAGGGGTGCGTTACAGTGTCTGCCAACAGGCGAGCCTCGCTCGAAAAAGGGGCCGTGAAGAGGGAGCGTCCATGAAACAGATCCGTTGGCTCGAAGCCGACGCCGTCGGCCATACCGTCATCGACCGCGAACACCGTGCCATCGTCGCGGTGCTGAACGAGGCGATCCGCGCATTCAATGACCGCGACACCGAGACCTGCTCCGAGGCGATCGACCGTGCGGTGGAGGCCATACGACGACATTTCGCGAGCGAGGAGGCGATCCTCGTCGACAGCGGCTGTCGCGGCGACAGTTTCACCAACCACGCCGCCTATCACCGCCGGCTGCTCGCCGAGGCGGAGCAGATCGGGCGGCTCTGCCGCAACGACCCGCAACGGGCGTTTCTCGAAGCGCGCCTCGCCGAACTCGTCCACTTCGTCACCTACGAGATCCGAAACTGCGACAGCGCACTCGGGCGCAATCTCATCGGCCCCAGGGAAATGGCGATGCGGCGGTAGGGCTCGCCCCGCCGCGCTCCGGTCCCTCGCAACACCGCCGATCGCGCTGCTCGGGCCCGCACGATGACCGTCGTCACCCGTTTCGCGCCCTCTCCCACCGGCTATCTGCACATCGGCGGCGCTCGCACCGCGCTCTTCAATCTCCTGTTCGCAAGACACCACGGCGGCCGGTTCCTGTTGCGGATCGAGGACACCGACCGGGCCCGATCGACACCGGAGGCGGTGGCTGCGATCGACCGCGGCCTCGAATGGCTCGACATCCGCTGGGACGGCGAACCGATCTCCCAGTTCTCGCGCGCGGACCGGCATGCCGCGGCGGCGCGGATGCTGCTCGACCGGGGACACGCCTACCTCTGCTACGCGACCCCCGAGGAGTTGACCGAGATGCGGGAACAGGCCCGCGCCGAAGGCCGGTCGGTCCGCTACGACGGCCGCTGGCGGGATCGCGATCCGCGCGAGGCGCCGGCCGGGGTGCCGCCGGTCGTGCGCTTCAAGGCGCCCAGAGAGGGCGAGACCCGGATCCGCGATCTGGTGCAGGGCGAGGTGACCGTCGCCAACGCCGAACTGGACGACATGGTGCTGCTGCGCGCCGACGGCACCCCGACCTACATGCTGGCGGTGGTGGTGGACGACCACGACATGGGGATCACCCACGTCATCCGCGGCGACGACCACTTCACCAACACCTTCCGCCAGTACCAGCTGTTCACGGCGTTCGACTGGGCGGTGCCGGCATATGCCCACATCCCGCTGATCCACGGCAGCGACGGCGCCAAGCTGTCGAAGCGGCACGGGGCGCTGGCCGTCGAGGCCTACCGCGACCAGGGCTTCCTGCCGGAGGCGGTCGGCAACTATCTCCTGCGCCTCGGCTGGAGCCACGGCGATGACGAGATCATCAGTCGTGATCAGGCGATCGAATGGTTCGATCTCGCGAACGTCGGCCGCTCGCCGTCCCGCTTCGACCTGTCGCGGTTGCTCAGCCTCAACGCCCATTACCTGCGTCGGGCCGATGATCGCCGGCTCGCCGGGCTCGTCGTCGACCGGCTTGCGAAGCGCTGCGACGGAAGGCTTGCCGCAAACGCGGCCAGCCGTATTATCAAGGGCATGCCAAGCCTCAAAGAACGCGCCAAGACAATCGAGGAACTCGCTGAGAAAGCGATGTTTTACGCTCTCGACGGAGCGGTTCCGATCGATCCCCGCGCGGCGGCGTTGCTGACCGCTGCGGCCAAGGAGCACCTCGCTCGCGTCAGTGGCGTCCTCGGGCGCTGCGGTGACTGGCGCGCCGAAACGCTCGAGCGCGCGGTCCGCGATTACGTGGAGACCGGGGCCGGGCAAGGGCTGAAACTCGCCACCGTGGCCCAGCCGTTGCGGGCCGCCCTGACGGGGTCGTCGGCCTCGCCGCCGGTCTTCGAGGTGATGGAGGTGCTGGGGAAGCGCGAGTCCCTGGCCCGCCTCTCGCGGGTGCTTGACGCCGAGCACCCGCCATGATCAATGCGACAGTCGCGTCGACGACGACGCCCGCGGGGACGTGCCGCCTTGCTCCGCGGCGTCGTCGCAGTAGCGAGGGAAGGTGCTCATGAGCGATCCATCTTTGGCCACCAGCAGCAGGAACCGGACGGTCACCCTTATCGACAACGCCACCGGGCGACGGTTCGAGTTTCCGGTTCTCAGCGGGACCACCGGGCCCGACGTCATCGACGTTCGCGATCTCTACCAGGAAACCAGGTTCTTCACCTTCGACCCTGGCTATACCTCGACCGGCAGCTGTGAATCGTCGATCACCTACATCGACGGCGACGAGGGCATCCTGCTGTACCGCGGCTATCCGATCCAGGACCTGGCCGAGAACGGCGACTTCCTCGAGACCTGTTATCTGCTGCTGTATGGCGATCTGCCGAACTCCGACCAGAAGCGCAAGTTCGAGCACGACATCACCTACCACACCATGCTGCACGCGCAGATGAACAAGTTCTACGAGGGGTTCCGGCGGGACTCGCACCCGATGGCGGTGATGGTGGGGGTCGTCGGCGCGCTGTCGGCGTTCTACCACGACTCGACCGACATCACCAATCCGCGCCATCGCATGATCGCCTCCTACCGGCTGATCGCAAAGATGCCGTCGATCGCCGCTTGGGCCTACAAGTACAGCATCGGCCAGCCGTTCATCTATCCGCGCAACGAACTCCGGTACTCGGAGAACTTCCTGCACATGCTGTTCGCCAATCCATGCGAGCCCTACAAGCTCAACCCCGTGTTGGCGAAGGCAATGGACCGGATCCTGATCCTGCACGCCGACCACGAACAGAACGCTTCGACCTCGACGGTGCGTCTCGCCGGCTCCAGCGGTGCCAATCCGTTCGCCTGTATCGCCGCCGGCATCGCCTCGCTGTGGGGGCCGGCGCACGGTGGCGCCAACGAGGCGGTTCTGCGAATGCTGGAGGAGATCGGCGACGTCAGCCGGGTCCCGGAGTACGTCAAGCGCGCCAAGGACAAGGACGATCCGTTCCGGTTGATGGGCTTCGGCCATCGGGTCTACAAGAACTACGATCCTCGGGCGCGGATCATGCGCCAGACCTGCCACGAGGTGCTCAAGGAACTGGACGTCGGCGACGAGCCGCTGCTGGAGCTGGCGATGGAGCTTGAGCGCATCGCCCTCGAAGACGATTACTTCGTCCAGAAGAAGCTCTACCCCAACGTCGACTTCTACTCCGGCATCATCTTCCGGGCGATGGGCATCCCGACATCGATGTTCACGGTGCTGTTCGCGGTGGCGCGGACCGTCGGCTGGGTTGCGCAGTGGAACGAGATGATCGAGGACCCGACCCAGAAGATCGGCCGGCCGCGCCAGCTCTACACCGGACCGACCCAACGGATCTTCAAGCCGCTGGCCCGACGGACATGACCGCAGTGGCCGGTCCGGGCGCGACCCGCCCCGCCGGATGACCCGCGCCCGGCGGCGGGTCTTGGCCGGCGCAGCGATGGCGCTGGTTCTCGCGCAGATCTCCCCGGCGGCGGCGACCGTCGCACCGCGGCCGGATCCCGACACCGTCCGTTGGACCCGCCTCGTGTTCGAGGCGAAGCACCGGCTCGGGGGCGCCCGCACCGAGATCCGCTTGGCGGCGGTCTCCGAGCCCCCGGGAAACGCGGCACCCCTCGCCGGCGAGCACCGGGCGATGCTGCTGACCGCCACCATCGCCTTGTTCTCGACGCTGCCGTTGGTCGGCGACAGCGTCTGGGAAACCGAAGTGCGGTTCCGGCCGCACGACGGGTCGGCCTTGCAGCGGATCCGGACCAAGTTCGGCACCGGCGCAGACCGCAAGATCTTTCAGTACCTCGCGGACGGCGTTCGCCATGTCCGCCTCGAACCCGCGGACCGGCCGGGCGGCGACGTGCGGGCTCGGTCCTGGGTTCCGGTCCGCGAGACCTTCTTCCCCTATGGACCGGCCGCCTACGGATGTCCGTTCATCTCCGATCCCGCACTGCTGCTGTTCCTCGCCTCCGCGGTCCCCCTGTCGCCGGACGATCCGCCGCTGGTCGTGTGCGCATTCAACAAGAAGACGCTGCATCGCGCCGAGTTGCGGGCGACCGGCACCCACTCCGTCTCCGTGGACCGTGTCCCGGCAATGACGGGGAACGGCGCGGGGGCGGCGTCGCTCGATGCCGTATCGGTGCTGGTGTCGAGTCGGCCTGCAGCGGCCGCGCCGGCGGACGAGGCGCCATTCGAGTTCTTCGAGATGCGGGGCGACGTCGAGATCGTGCTCGACACCGCCACCCGGTTGCCGATTCAGGCTCGGGGCACGCTGCGCCACGCCGGCGCGGTGGTCTTCGATCTCGTCGAGGCCGACACCGCCCGCTGAGCGGCCCGTCCCCCTTACGCGCGCTCGATCAGTTCGACCTTGTAGCCGTCCGGATCCTCGATGAAGGCGATCACGGTGGTGCCGTGCTTCATCGGCCCCGGCGGCCGGGTGATGGTCACCCCTTCCGCCTCCATGGTGCGACAGACGCCGTAGATGTCCGGGACCGCGATCGCCAAGTGGCCGAAGCCGCTGCCGATCGTGTAGGGCTCCGCCTGGTCCCAATTGTAGGTGAGTTCGATCACCGTGCTGTCGCGTTCGTCGCCGTAGCCGACGAACGCCAACGTGAACCGTCCGCCGGGATAATCCTGCTTGCGCAGCACGTTCATGCCGAGGTGCCGGGTGTAGAAATCCAGCGACTTGTCGAGATCGCGGACGCGAATCATGGTGTGAAGGAAGCGGAACCGGCCGGTGTCCCCGGGGCGGGTCTCGGCTTCGGCGGCGACTGCTGTCATGGCGGCATCCTTGCAGCGGTTCGACAGGAGCAACGGCGTGGCTCCCTCCCGCAATTTGGCTGCGGGCGACGACGTTTCAACCCCGCCGGTCGTGACGGTCCGCCGGCCGGGCCGGCCATTGCTCTCGTCACCGATGTGCAATAAGGTGCACCGTCATCTCCCTGACGGTGATCGAAGAGCGCGTCTCGACACACGGTACGGGAACCTCGCCCACCGCTGACCGTGATACACCAATGTCTGCATCCCATCGTTCCGTGCTCAAGCGCGTCGTCGCACCGCTCGGCGTCATCACCCTCGCGGCCGCGATGGCGCTCTTTGCGGGGGCGTGCGAGGAGAAGAATGTCTATGTGCCCCCGCCGCCGCCGAAAGTGACGGTGGCAACACCGGTCACCCGTCCGGTCACCGAATACCTGGAATTCACCGGCAACATCGCCGCCGTCCAGACGGTCGAGCTACGGGCGCGGGTCGCGGGCTATCTCGAACAGGTGCTGTTCAAGGACGGCGATCTGGTCAAAGAGGGCGATCTGCTGTTCCAGATCGAGCGGGCGCCCTACATCGCCGCCGTCAACGCGGCGAAGGCCGATCTGGCACAGGCGCAGGCGGCCCTCAAGCAGGCCACCCTGACCGCCGAGCGGCGGCGTCAGGCCGGCGCCACCGGCGCCATCAGCAAGCAGCAAGTGGACGAGGCCGAGGCCATCCGGGAGGGTCAGGCGGCGGAGGTGCTGGCGAGAAAGGCGGCGCTGGAACGCACCGAACTCGATCTCGGCTATACCCAGGTCCGCGCCCCCTTCGATGGCCATATCGGCCGCCGTCTGCGGGATCCCGGAAGTCTGGTCGGTGCCGGCGAACTGACGCTGCTCGCCGAGATCAATCAGATCCAGCCGGTGTTCGCCTACTTCACCATCAACGAGCGGACGCTTCTGACGCTGTTGGAGAGGCGGGGCGGCCAGCGCGATGGCGTCGATGGTACCGAAAGGCCGCGGCAGCCGTTGTTCCTCGGGCTCGTCACCGACGGTCAGGACTTCCCTTACGAGGGGGACTTCGATTTCGCCGCCATCAGCCTCGACGCCGGAACCGGGACGTTGCAGCTGCGCGGCGTGTTCGAGAACCTGGACGGCCGGCTGCTGCCGGGGCTGTTCGTCCGGATCCGCGCGCCCGTCGGCACGAATGAGAACGCCATGCTGGTGCCGCAACGGGCGGTCGGTTTCGACCAGCTGGGCGAGTACGTGATGGTTGTCGGGGCTGACAACACAGTGGAACGCCGCGGTGTCGAGCTCGGATCCGTTGATAACGACATGCAGGTCATCAGCAAAGGTCTAAAAGGTGATGAGCAGGTCATCGTTGACGGGTTGCTGCGCGCCATTCCGGGCCGGCCGGTCGCGCCGGTGATCGAACAAGCGGACGCAACGGCGATGGCGCATCGGGAGGCGCCGAAGGCGGCGGCGGAAGCCGTGGTCCCCGCGCCGGAGCCCGCGATTCCGGCACACACCCGCTAACCGGGGCGCACATCCTCGATGTCGAAGTTCTTCATTGACCGCCCGATTTTCGCCAATGTCATTGCGATCGTCATCGTCATCCTCGGCGTCGTGTCGCTGTTGCGGCTGCCGGTCTCCCAGTATCCGGACATCGTACCGCCGACGATCCAGGTGACGACCAACTATCCCGGCGCCAGTGCCGAGGTCGTCGCCTCCACCGTCGGCATCCCGATCGAGAATCAGTTGAGCGGTGTCGAAGGGTCGATCTACATGCAGTCGACCAGCGCCAACGACGGCAGCTACACGCTGACGGTGACGTTCGCGGTCGGCACTGATCTCAATGCGGCGCTGGCCCTGGTGCAGAACTTTGCCAATGCGGCGATTTCTCAGTTGCCTGAGGCGGTGCAGGCGCAAGGTGTCACCGTGCGCAAGGTGTCGACCAACATCCTGCAACTGGTCAATCTGTATTCCGACGACGACCGCTTCGATGAGACGTTCCTCAGCAACTACGGCATCATCAACCTGCAGTATCCGCTTGGGCGCATCCCCGGCGTCGGCCAGATCAAGGTCGTCGGGGCCGGGTCCTATGCGATGCGGATCTGGCTCGACCCAGAACGGCTGAAGGCCTTTGATCTGACCGTTCTCGACGTGCAGCGGGCCGTCCAGCAACAGAACACCCAGGTGGTTGCTGGTCAGCTCGGCGGACCGCCGGTGCCCGACGACCAGGTGTTCCAGTTCACCGTCAACGCCCTCGGGCGCCTCTCCGACGTCCGACAGTTCGAAGACATCATCGTCAGGAGCGAGCGGGGCGTGCAAGGCGAAACGGCGCGGCTGATCCGCCTGAAGGATATCGCCCGCGTCGAGCTCGGCCAGCAGAGCTTCGCGAACTTTTCCGGACTCTCCGGTCGCAAGGCCGCCAATATCGTCGTCTACGCGCTGCCCGGCGCCAACGCCATCGAGGTCGCGGGTCGGATCCGGGAGCACATGGAGGAGGTGAGCAGGGAATTCCCGGAGGGGCTCAAGTACGCCATCCACTACGACACCACCCGGTTCGTCGAGGAAGCGATCGAAGCTGTCTATCATACCCTGTTCGAAGCCGGTGTCCTCGTCCTCATCGTCATTTTCGTGTTCCTGCAGAACATCCGTGCGACGCTGATTCCCGCCATCACCATTCCGGTGACGATCATCGGCGCATTTGCGGCGATGGCGATGCTCGGCTTCAGCATCAACCTGATGACGCTGTTCGCGGTCATCCTCGCCATCGGCATCGTCGTTGATGACGCCATCATCGTCGTCGAAAACTCGTCCCATTACATGGAAAAAGGGATGTCGCCCCGCGACGCCGCGATCAAGGCGATGGGCGAGCTGACCGGGCCGATCGTCGGCGTCACCCTGGTGCTGATCGCGGTGTTCGTGCCGGCCTCGTTCATCCCCGGCATCACCGGCCAGCTGTTCCGCCAATTCGCGCTGGTGATCGCGGCAACGGCGGTCCTGAGTGCGCTGATCGCCTTGTCGCTGAGCCCGGCTCAGGTCCGCACCTTCCTGCGTCCACCGCAGGAACGCAAACAAGGCAAGATGGCGCGGGTCTTTTTCGGCGGCTTCAACAAGGGCTACCAGGCGGTCGAGAACGTCTACATGGGCATCGTCCGCCGCATGGTGAGCCACCCGAAGACCTCCGTGCTGGTGTTCGTGGCGATCATCGCCGTCGCCGGCTGGGGGTTCGCGCGACACCCGACCGGATTCCTGCCCACCGAGGACCAGGGGTACGCGATCATCGTCGCCGCGCTGCCGGACGCGGCGGCCCAGCCGCGGGTGCGAGCGGTCTCGGAAAAGATCGACGCTGTGCTCGAGAAAACCCCCGGGATCGCCGAATGGGTGACCATCGGTGGCCTGTCGATGATCGACAACGCCAACGTCAGCACCGCCGTCAGCAAATTCCCGATCTACGAGGAGCGGAGCAAGCGCGGATCAGAGTTGTCCCAAGAGGTCATCGTTGCCAACCTCCGCAAGGAACTGGCAGAAATCGAGGAGGCGGCGATCGCCGTTCTCATTCCGCCCCCCATCGCCGGCCTCGGGCAGGCGGGCGGCTTCCAGATGATGATCGAGGATCGTCGGTCGCTTGGCATGGCCGAGCTGCAGAACGCCGTCGCGGAGATGATCGTCGCCGCGAACGCGCAGTCGGGGCTCAGCAACGTCATCACCACCTTCAGCGCCCGCAGTCCGCAGCTCTATCTCGACATCGACCGCACCAAGGCCGAGTCGCTGGAGGTCCCGATCGGCGACGTCTTCCAGACCCTTCAGACCTATGTCGGATCGCTCTACGTCAACCTCTTCAACCTCTACGGCCAGAGCTTTCAGGTCCGCATGCAGGCCGATTCGCCCTACCGGGTGCGTCCGGAGGACATCGCCGAACTGACGGTGCGCAACGAACAGGGCAAGATGGTGCAGCTGGGTACGCTGATCGACGTCCGCCGGACTGTCGGTGCCGAGCTGGTGACCCGCTACAACCTCTACCCGGCGGCGGCTGTTCTCGGGGGCCCCGCCCCGGGGTATAGCTCCGGTGCGGCACTGGCGCTGATGGAACAGGTGGCGGAGGCCAACCTGCCGGCCGGCATGAGTTTCGACTGGACGGCAACCGCCTACCAGGAGAAGCAGGTCGGCAGTCAGGCCTACTTCATCTACGCATTGTCGATCGTGCTGGTGGTTCTCGTCCTCGCCGCCCAGTACGAGAGCTGGACCAACCCGCTGGCCGTCGTCCTGGTGGTGCCGATGGCGATGGTCGGCGTGCTGCTGGCGCTGATCGTCCGCCAGTTCGACAACAACCTTTACACCCAGGTCGGGCTGGTGCTGATGATCGCTTTGGCCAGCAAGAACGCCATTCTGGTCGTCGAGTTCGCCCGCGAACTGCGCGCCGAGGGCAAGCCGATCGCCGAGGCCGCGATCGAAGCGACCCAGCGCCGGTTCCGAGCCATCGTCATGACCTCGTTCGCGTTCATCCTCGGCGTCGTGCCACTGCTCACCGCGTCCGGCGCCGGGTCCGCCAGCCAACAGGCGATCGGCACCGTCGTCTTCGGCGGCATGCTCGCCTCCACCCTGGTCGCCATCCCGTTCGTGCCGGTGTTCTACGTGCTGATGCAGGGCCTGAGCGAACGCCGCGCCAGCAAGGCCGACAAGTCCGCGGCGGTCGAAGCGGGAGAATAGGCCCGGCCGTCAGTCACACGGGATCAGGGCGAGACCGGCCGGCAGCACGGTCGCCCGGTCGCCGGCGCCCTGGTCGCATGTCTCGGCCAACTGCGCCTGGGTGAGGCCGATCGCACCGGTCAGGTCGACGCCGTCCAGCATCGTCCGCACCAACGTGGCGCCGCTGAGATCGACGCCCCTCATCCGCGCGTTGACCAGCATCGCGTCGGTGAGGTCGGCACCCCGGAGCTTGGCGCCATCGAGCACGGCGTCGACCAGCACCACCTCGGTGAGATCGGCGCCGCTGAGGTCCGCCTTTCGGAAGTCGCCGCCGTCGAACTCGCCCGCCCGCAGGTCGGCATCGCGAAGATCGCAGCCCGGGCACCCGCCTTCGGTCTGCAGCATCTGCAACGCCGCCCGGTCAAAGGCCTCGACGCCGGTCGCGGCCGCCAGCATCAGAAACGCGATCGTCACCCGCATGGTCGCCGACCCGCCCCGGCGCCGGCTGCCGCTCGCCGTCGTCACCGCTCGATCCGCTTGATCTTGGCGCCCTTGAGCGACAGATCGCCCATCAGCCCCTTCTGGCCGAACACGAAGGCGAGCACCGGTTCCTTGTCGATCAGGGTGTCGACGTCGGCGCTGTTGCCCTGGTCGATCAGGGTGACGGACGCGTCCGCGCCGGCGGTCCAGCCGGAGCTGTGGCGGAAGTCGTCGAGGGCACGGGCGGTCATGAACATGATCACGGTGGCTCGCTTCTCGGCACCGATCTGCAGACCCACCGACACCGAGGTGGAGCTGTAGTAGCCGACGACGGCGCCGTCGACGACGAGCGCGCCCTCGCCGTAGGAGCCGCCGATTCCCAGCCCCGCCTCGGTGATCTCGGGAAACACCAGCATGCCGTGGGCCCGCTCCGCCGCCGTCCGGCAGCCGGGCACCTGCGCGGCGCAGGCGGTGCGGGTCGCCGCGACCCCGGCATCGATCTCCGCCCTGGTCGCTCCCGTCGCCGGGGCCCCCCATCCGAGCCCGACCCCCGCCATGACGACGGCCCCGATCGCCATCGCCCTGCACCGACCTTGCCGTCGTTCCGTCATCGCCGCCTCCCATGGTCGCTGGTCGCTCCGTCCGCAGCAGCTTAGCCGTTTCGCGGCACCGGTAAAGCGCCGAGTCTCGCCGTGCAGGAACCCCTGTCGCCGGCCGCCGCAAAGGGCTAATCTGCGAGAGTGTGTACCGAGACGGGTCAGGAGGGGCGATGATCACGCTGATTCCCAACGAGGCCGATCGGGTGCTGGTGGTCGAACTGTCCGGCATGGTGTCGGAGGCCGACTTCGACCAGGGCGGCGAGCAGTTGGCGCGGGACTTTCCGGAATTCAGTGTCCGGGTGCGCGGCGGCAGCCGCGGCGGCATCGGCCTGCTCCTCGACTACCGTAACCTCGATGGATGGGAGAAGGGCGCCAAGACCCTGGGCACGATCAGCGGCAAGCTGATCAGCGACGCTGTCCGTCGCGTCGCGCTGGTCGCCGATGATCGCTGGCGCGATGAACTTCCGCGTCTCACCGACATCGTGAAAACGGCCGAGGTGCGGATGTTCGCCCCCGACCAGCGGGCCGCCGCCGAAGCCTGGCTCGCGAAGCGCTGAGCGGCCAATCGACGGCGATCCGCAGCGCACGGGGCGATCCCGGAGAGAGGCGGGAGCGGGCGTCTTTTGTCGGACGGCCGGCATGCGCCGTCCCCGCCGTGACCATCCCTGCCGCGAGCCGCGGCAGCGGCGTTGCGTGGCATCGGCATCGGGTGCGATGGCGTCCGCGAGCGTCCCCGGCGCCTCCTCGCAGACGGCACACGAGGGCGAGCACCCGGTCGGCCCCCTGAGGGTGGTAGGCGGTTGAGCGATGTTCGAGGCGGTGTATCCCCAGCTGCTGATCGGCGCCGGCCTCGTCTTCGTTGCGGTGCTAACCAGCCTCATCGCCTTTCGAATCGGCGCGCCGCTGCTGCTCGTGTTCCTCGCCCTGGGCCTGGTCGCGGGCGAAGACGGTCTCGGGCTCCGCTTCGACGATGCCGCCCTCGCCTATCAGGCTGGCGGCGTCGCGCTGGCGGTGATCCTGTTCGACAGCGGCTTCGGCACCAAGTTGTCGGCGTTTCGCGCCGCCGCGGCGCCGGCGATCGTCCTCGCGACCCTCGGGGTGGTGCTGACCGCCGCCCTCGTCGGCATCGCCGCGCACGTGATCCTCGGCTTCCCGTGGCTGAGCGCATTGATGATCGGGGCCATCATCGGCTCCACCGATGCGGCGGCGGTGTTCTTCCTGTTGCGGGTCGGACGTATCACGCTGCGGGAGCGTATCCGCTCGACGCTCGAGATCGAGTCCGGGTCCAACGATCCGATGGCCATCTTCCTCACCGTCACCCTTCTCGATCTGTGGCTGGTGGGGGGCGGCCACGAGACGATCGATCTGATGCTCGCCGCCTTCGCCCGACAGATGGGTCTCGGCGTCGCCCTGGGGCTGATCGGCGGCTTCGTCATCGTCCACATCGTCAATCGCCTGGAGCTCGAACAGGGGTTGTACCCTGTGCTGGTGATCGCCGCGTCGCTGCTCGTCTTTGCCACCGCGGGCAGCCTGGACGGCAGCGGCTTCCTCGCCGCTTACGTCGCCGGCCTCTATGCCGGCAACCGGCCCCTGAAAGTCAAGGCGCCGCTGCGGCGCTTCCAGGACGGTCTCACCTGGCTCGCCCAGATCGCCATGTTCCTGGTCCTCGGACTGCTCGCCACGCCCAGCCAGTTCGCGGCGATCGCCGTGCCGGCGGTGGTGCTGGCGCTGGTCCTGACCCTCGTCGCCCGCCCGCTTGCGGTCTGGCTGTGCCTGCTGCCGTTCCGTTTCCGACCCGCCGAGACGGCCTTCGTCGCCTGGGTGGGACTGCGTGGCGCGGTGTCCATTCTGCTCGCCATCCTGCCGCTGGCAGCGGGGCATCCGGACGGCCAGGACCTGTTCAACATCGCCTTCATCATCGTGCTCGTGTCGCTGTTGGTCCAAGGTTGGACGGTTCGGCCGATGGCTCGCTGGCTGCGGCTGATCGTGCCGCAGAGCATCGGCCCGGTGCAGCGGGTCGAGATCGACCTGCCGGGGACCGCCCTCCACGAACTGGTCGTCTACCGGGTGGTGGGGGACAGTCCGGTCGCCCGCGGCGCACGGGTGCCGCGGTGGGCACGACCGTCGCTGGTGATCCGTGACGGGCATTCGATCCGCTACCAGTTCGCCGGCCGGCTGCAACCGGGAGACGACGTCTACATCTTCACCGGTCCACAGTACATCCGCCTTCTCGATCGGCTGTTTGCCAGTCCGGCCATCCTCGCCGAGGACGACAAGGACTTCTTCGGCGAGTTCGTGATCGAGGCATCGAAGACGATCGACGAGCTGGCGGCGAGCTACGACATCGCGACCGAGAACCTCGACCCCGCCATGACGCTCGATGCGCTGATCCGCAGCCGGCTCGGCGGCCTCGCCGAGATCGGCGACCGGGTGGGTCTCGGGGAGATCGAACTGGTCGTGCGCGACCTCGCCGCCGACGGCCGCGTGGCCAACATTGGCCTCGCCGTCCAGCCGACACCGTCGCGACCGGCTCAGATGCCGCTGTTCATGAACGCGCGGGATCTGCTGGCGTGGCTGAAGGCGCGATGGCGACGATGGCGGCAGCGGAACCGGACCCCGTAGGCGGGTGCGGCGGAGACCATCGCGCCGCGGTCACCCGGCGAGCACGGTGGCCAGCGCCTCCCAGCTCTCCCGGTCGGCGGCGAGCAGCAGCGTCGCCTCCTGGATCGCCGGCGCCGGCCGGTAGGGCGTGCCGTCGTCGACCAGGCGGGCGAAGCCGCCGGCCTCGGCGTGGATCAGCACCCCGGCGGCGTGGTCCCAGGGCTTGAGCCGGGTGTAGAGGGCGAAGTCCAGGGCGCCGCGCCCGAGGTCCATGTACTCGCGGCCGACGCAGCCGTAGCGGACGGTGCGCGCCGGCACCGCCAGGCCCTGGGCGCGGTCGGTCTGGACGCGGCGGGCGACGCGCCAGCCGACCGAGCCGGTCGTGCTTTCGAGCGGCCGCGCCGCCGCCGTTCGCAGGCGCAGCACGCCTTCCGGCGTGCGCAGCCACGCGCCGCCGCCGCGGACCGCCCACGCGGTGGCGTCGGCGAGCGGGTCGTGGATCCAGCCAGCCAGCGTCTCGCCGCCCGCGCAGTAGGCGACGATCACCGCGAAGCACGGCTTGCCGTGGGCGAAGTTGCGGGTGCCGTCGACCGGGTCGACCAGCCACACCGGCACCGGCCCGGCGAGCGCCGCGAGCAGCCCCGGATCGTGCTCGGCGGCCTCCTCGCCGACCACCCGGCTGGTCGGCGCGAGCACGGTCAGCGCCGCGGCCAGCCGCCGCTCGGCCTCGGTATCGGCGACGGTCACGAGGTCGGCCGGCGAGCGCTTGGCGACGACGTCGCCGGCGGCCAGATTACGGAAACGGGGGAGGATCTCCGCGGCTGCCACCCCGCGGACGATGGCGATCACCGCGTCCCCGTCGGGGAGGGGGCCGGTCATGGCCGCCACTCTACGGTGAACTCCGCCGGACGCAAGTCCCTTGCGACGCACCGACGGCGCGCCGTCCCCCTACCCCGTTCGCCCCGCGCGGCGGCGCGCGAACCGGGCGGCGTTGGCGGCGGCGAGCCGCACCGTGACGTGCACCGCCTCGTCCTCGTCGCGGCGCGCGACCACCTCGCCGTGGTCGTAGAGCCAGGCCAGCGACGCGCCGTCGTCGACCGCCAGCGACACTTCGAGGGTCTGCATCGCCGCCCCCAGGCGGTCGTCGAGCACCGCGAGCAGCACCTTGCAGCCCTCGCCGCTGCGCGCCGACAGCGGCACCCGCGGCGTGTTGCTGCGGGCTGCCTGACCGGCGAGGGCGCGCTGCTCGTCGGTGGTCATCAGGTCGATCTTGTTGAGCGCCTCGATCAGCCCCTGCTCGACCGTCGCCTCGAGCCCGAGGCCGCGCAGCACCGCCAGCACGTCCTCCTTCTGCTGGTCGCTGTCGGGGCGGGAGATGTCACGGACATGGACCAGCAGGTCGGCCTCGGTCACCTCCTCGAGCGTGGCGTGGAAGGCTTCGACCAGTTCGTGCGGCAGATCGGAGATGAAGCCGACCGTGTCTGACAGGATCGCCGTCCGCCCCGACGGCAGCGCGAGTGCCCGCATCGTCGGATCGAGCGTGGCGAACAGCTGGTCACGGGCATCGACGCTCGCCTCGGTCAGCCGGTTGAACAGGGTCGACTTGCCGGCGTTGGTGTAGCCGACCAGCGCGACCACCGGGTACGGCACCCGGCGGCGGGCGACCCGGTGCAGGGCGCGGGTGCGTTTGACCTGGGCGAGGTCGCGGCGCAAGCGCGTGATCCGCTCGCCGATCAGGCGCCGGTCGGTCTCGATCTGCGCCTCGCCGGGGCCGCCCATGAAGCCGAAGCCGCCACGCTGCCGCTCGAGGTGGGTCCAGCTGCGGACCAGCCGGCTGCGCTGGTAGACGAGGGCGGCGAGTTCGACCTGCAGGCGGCCCTCGGCGGTGCGCGCCCGCGCCCCGAAGATCTCCAGGATCACCCCCGTGCGGTCGATCACCTTGCAGCGCCAGGCCCGTTCGAGGTTGCGCTGCTGCACCGGGGTGAGCGCCGAGTCGACGATAGCGACATCGATCGGCGGGCGAGCGTCGCCGTCGTCCCGGAGCGTCAGCCCCCCCAGCCGTTCGACCGTGCCAGTGCCAAACAGGGTCGACGGTCGCGCCGTCGGCACCGCCACCGTTTCGGCGTGCACCACCGCGAGGCCAATCGCCTGCGCGAGGCCCACCGCCTCCTCCAGCCGGTCGGCTGGCGCCCGCCCGCCCTGCGCTTCGCCCTTCAGCCGCGGATGGACGACGATGCAGCGTTCGCTGCCCTGTCCCTCAGCGCCCACGCCTGCCCCCGCAGTCGAAGCGCGCCCGGCCTATGGCGCGGCCGCCTCCTTCTCGGGCTCGAACAGCTGGATCGGGATCGATGGCATCACCGTCGAGATCGCATGCTTGTAGACCAGCTGGGTGTGCCCGTCCCGCCGCAACAGCACCGAGAACTGGTCGAACCACGTGACGATTCCCTGCAGTTTGACGCCGTTGACGAGGAAGATCGTGACCGGTGTCTTGTTTTTCCGAATGTGATTGAGGAACACGTCCTGTACGTTCTGGGATTTCTCCGCGGACATCAGGTCTCACCCTTTCCTTTATCGTTCACCAGGGCGGTTTCTATTCGGAGTAGCCCGTTGCCGGTCCATACCTGCCGTCGCGGCCAGTTGGTTCTCGACGATTCACCGCGGTTCCCCCTCCGGCGACGGCGGACGGACCGTCTGCCCCATGGGTTGAAAGCTTACAGGCTCCTGAGCACCATTGAAAGCGTCATACAGCCGTCGACGTAAAGAGCCGGCGGATGGGCGGCGAACTCCCCGGGGGCCGGCGGCTGGTCGCGCGCCAGGACCGGCACGCAGCCGGCGTTGGTCGCGCATTCGAGATCGATGTCGGCGTCGCCGACGAACCAAACCGCGTCCCCCGGGACGGCGCCGCTGCCGTCCAGGGCCAGCGCCACCGGGTCCACCGCCGGTTTGTCGCGGGCGGCGTCGAACGCGCCGACGACGCGGCCGAACCAGCGGTCCCAGCCGAGCCTGGCCGCCTCCGCCCGCAGGTACGAGCCCTTCTTGTTGCTGACCACCGCCAAGTAGAACCCGGCGGCGTGCAGCTCGGCCAGCATCGCGCCCGCCCCCGGCAACGGCGTCAGGGTCTCCAGGTGACGGGCGGCGAAGCGGGCGTAGAACACCTCGCCCGCCTCCTGCCAACGATCGCCGAACAGGGCGGGATAGCTGTCGCGCATCGAGCCGCGCACCCGCTGCCGCGTCTCGTCGAGGGTCCACGGCGCCAGACCGAAGGCGGTCAGGGTGTGGTTCTGGGCGTCGTGGATGGCGAGCCAGCTGTCGATCAGGGTGTTGTCCCAGTCGAAGATCACCGCCTGCGGCCGAGCGAGGGCGGCGCCAGGGGCCGGAATCGCCGGTCGGTGCCGGGTCACGGCCGCCCCGCCCGCGGTCGGACGAAGTGTTCGGCGTAGCGGTCGAGAAGCCGTTCGGTCAGCGGTCCGATGCCGCCGCCGCCGATGGTCGCGTCATCGATCCGCACCACCGGCCGCAGGGTGGTGGTGGTGCCGGTGACGAACGCCTCGGCGGCGGCCTTTGCCTCGCCGACGGTGAACGGCCGCTCGACGATGGCGATCCCCTGCTCGGCGGCGATCGCGAGCACCACCCGTCGGGTGATCCCGTCGAGAATGGCGGGACCGGCCTCGCGGGTCACCAGGTCGCCCCGGCGGGTGACGATCCAGGCGTTGGTCGACGTGCCCTCGGTGACGGTACCGTCGGCGCCGACCATCCACGCCTCGTAGGCGCCGGCGTCGACCGCCTGCTGCTTGCCGAGGACGTTGGCGAGCAGTCCGATCGACTTGACGTCGCAACGCCGCCATCGCAGGTCGGGAATGGTGATCACCGCCACCCCCTGGCGCGCGGCGGCGCGCTCGAACGGCGGCAGCGGGCGCGCCGTCACCACCAGCGAGGGCCTCAGCCCCGCCGGGATGGCATGGCCGCGCGGCGCGACGCCGCGGGTGATCTGGATGTAGGCCATGCCACTGCCGGCGATCCGGTTGCGGCGGATCACCTCGGCGACGATCATTGCCAGCGCCCGCCGACCGACCGGCCAATCGATCCCCAGTGCGGCCAGCGACCGCTGGAGACGGGCGAAGTGCGGCTCGACGTCCACCGGCCGGCCGCCCTGCACGGCAATCACCTCGTAGACGCCGTCGGCGAACTGGTAGCCGCGGTCGTCGATCGAGACGGCGGCATCGCCATGCCCGAGGTAGCGTCCGTTGACGTAAGCGATCCGGCCCATGGTGACCCGCGTCCCTAGAAGTATTCGAGCCGCACCGAGAACAGCTTCTCGACCTTGCGCACCGCGTCCGCCGTCGCGAACAGGACGACGCGGTCCTTGTCCTGGACGATCGTCGTTCCGCGCGGACTGATCACCTTGCCGGCCCGCACGATGGCGCCGATCATGACCCCGGCAGGCAGCTTCACCTCCTTCAGCGGCGCGCCGACGAGACCGGAGGTTTCGAGCGCCTCGGCCTCGATCAGCTCGCCGAACCCCTCCCGCAGGGTGTGGACCGAATAGATATGGCCGCGTCGCACGTGCTGCAGGATGGTCGACGCGGTAATGCTGCGCGGACTGACGATCACGTCGATGCCGAGGGTGGTGATCAGCGGCTCGTAGGTGGACTTGTTGAGCAGGGTAATCGCCCGCTTCGCGCCGTGCCTCTTCGCCAACAGCGAGGCGAGGATGTTGGTCTCGTCGTCGTCGGTGATCACCACCACGGTATCGGTCGCCGAGACGTTGGCCTCCTCGAGGATATCCGGGTCGAGCACGTCGCCGTTCAGAACCACGGTCCCACTCAGAATGCTGGCGACGACCGCCGCGCGCTCGGCATTGGCTTCGACGATCTTGACGCTGATGTAAGGATGGTCGCGCTCGATCTCCTGTGCCAGCAACACCGCGATGTTGCCGCCACCGCAGATCAGCAGCCGTTTCGCCTCCGGCTCCTCGTGGCCGAAGGCGGTCATGGCGCGGGACAACTGGTCGCTCTCGATGACGAAGTAGACGTCGTCGCCGACCATCATCTGTTCGTTGCTGGTCAGCTTGATCGGCCGGTTTTCGCGCAGCAGGCCGACGATGACGATGTTGAGCTCCGGAAACAGCTGGGTCAGCTGCTTGATCGGGGTGTTGATCAGCGGGCAATTGGCGTCGCAGCGCACGCCGAGCAGCCGCACCTTGTCGTCGGCGAGCGGGATCATCTCGAAGGCCCCGGGGACCCGCAACCGGCGGGAGATCGCCTTGGCAACCTCCACTTCCGGCGAGATGATGACGTCGATCGGCATGTGCTCGCGGGAGAACAGGCTCGACCACGCGGGATCCAGGTAGCTCTGATGGCGCACCCGGGCGATCTTGATCGGCACGTCGAACAGCGAGTGGGCGACCTGGCAGGCCACCATGTTGACCTCGTCCATGGGGGTGACGGCGATGATCATGTCGGCGTCGGCGGTGCCGGCCCGCTCCAGCACGTCCGGCCTGGAGGCATGGCCGACGATCCCCTGGGCGTCGAGACTGTCGTTGACCCGGCGAATCAGGTCCGGCGAGGTGTCGACGACGGTGACGTCGTTGTTCTCCAAGGAGAGATGGCGCGCGATGTTGAATCCGACCTGACCGGCACCGCAGATGATGATCTTCATGATGGTGGGCGAGCGTCCGGGTTCGGTCGTGAAGGGGCGTGTTAGAACCTAGTCTCCCGGCATCCGCTGCTTCTCGTCGGCCTGGATACCGAGCGACTTCAGCTTGCGGTGGAGGGCCGACCGCTCCATGCCGACGAACGCCGCCGTCCGCGAAATGTTGCCGCCGAAGCGCGTGACCTGCGCGAGCAGGTATTCGCGCTCGAAGATCTCCCGAGCGTCCCGTAACGGCAGGCCCATGATCTCCATGTTTCGGTCGGCGGGGCGGGTGGCCGTGAGTTTGGCGTCGAAGTCGGCCGGCAGCATGTCGGCGCGAATGGGATCGTCGGGGCCGCCGGGAGCCATGATCATCACCCACTCGACGATGTTGCGTAGCTCGCGAACATTACCGGGCCAGTCGCCGGCCTGCAACGCCGCCATCGCATCCTCGCTAAAGGAGCGCGGCCGCTGGCCGGCGGCGGCGGCGGCCCGCTCCATGAAGTAACGGGCGAGCAGCGGTACGTCCTCCCGCCGCTCGCGCAGCGACGGTACCCGGATCGGGACCACGTTGAGCCGATAGAACAGGTCCTCGCGAAACCGCCCGGCGCGGATCTCCTCACCGAGGTCACGGGTGTTGGCGGCGATGACCCGCACGCTGACCTCGACCCGGGTGCTGCCGCCGACGCGCTCGAACTGCTGGTCCTGAAGCACGCGGACGATCTTGCCCTGCGTCTCGTGCGGCATGTCCGCCACCCCGTCGAGGAGCAGCGTGCCGTTGTGGGCGGCCTCGAAGGTCCCGATCCGGCGCGCCGGCAAATCGCCGTCGGAGGGACCTTCGACGCCGAACAGCTCCATCTCCATCCGCTCCGGCGCCATCGACGCGCAGTTGAGCACGACGAACGGACCGGAGGCCCGGCGGGAGTGCAGGTGGAGCATGCGCGCGACGACTTCCTTGCCCGAACCCGGCGGGCCGGTAATCAGCACCCGACTGTTGGTCGGGGCCACCCGCTCGATGACCTGGCGCAACTGGTTGATGGCCGGCGACTGGCCGATCAGTTCGGTGACGCTTCCGGCTCGCAGGCGAAGTTCCTCGTTCTCCTGCTTCAACCGCGCCGCCTCGATCGCCCGCGCGACGATCAAGATCAGCCGATCGGCCTTGAACGGCTTTTCGATGAAGTCGTAGGCGCCGAGCTTGATCGCCTGCACCGCGACCTCGATCGTGCCGTGGCCGCTCATGATCACCACCGGCAGCGACGGATCGTCCTTCTTGAGCTGTTCGAGCAGCGCCAGGCCGTCGAGGCGGCTGCCCTGCAACCAGATATCGAGCAGCACCAGTTTCGGACGGCGCACACCGATCGCCGTCAGCGCCGCATCGCTGTCGCGGGCGTCGCGGCACTGGTAGCCTTCGTCGCTGAGAATGCCGGACACCAGGGTACAGATGTCGGCTTCGTCGTCGACGATCAGGATGTCGAGCCCGGGGGACGGGGCCACGTTAGCCATGGGTTCGCATGTCGGTTACGCGCTCCCTCGAGTAGTCGCGCGCCCGCCCCCTCTCGCCCTCGACCGGCGTCCGGCCGGTGTCGGCGACCTCGACGGTCGAATAGAACACCAGGGAAATGCGCGCCCCGCCGCCCTCTCGGTCCTCCAGGACGAGATCTCCGTTGTGGTCCTCCATGATCTTCTTCACGATCGCCAAGCCGAGACCGGTTCCCTTGCTGCGCGTGGTCACATAAGGCTCGGTCAGGCGATCGCGGTCCTCGTCGGGTAATCCCTTCCCGTTGTCTTCGATGACGATGCGGATGCGTTTCAGCCCGCCGTCGTCGTCCTCCTGCCGCAACTCGACGCCGATCCGGCCCGGTGGCACACCCCCCTCGCCCTCGGCGACCCGTCCGGCGATCGCCTCGGCGGCGTTCTTGAGGACATTGGTCATGGCCTGCGAGATCTGCCGGCTGTCACAACGAAGACTCACAGGCTCCGCGGGGAGAATAACCTGGAAGTCGATATCTGCAACCCGGTTGCGTTCGAGGAACACGGCTTCTTGAACGAGGCCGGAGAGGTTCTCCGTCTTCAGATCCGGCCGCGGCATGCGCGCGAACGACGAGAACTCGTCGACCATCCGCCCGATGTCCTCGACCTGACGGACGATCGTGTCCGTGCACGCGGCGAAGGTCTCCGGATCTGATTTGATCTCCTTGAGATACTTCCTCTTGAGGCGCTCCGACGCGAGTTGGATGGGGGTGAGCGGGTTCTTGATCTCATGGGCGATCCGTCGTGCGACGTCGGCCCACGCCGCGGTGCGCTGCGCGGAGACCAGCGCCGTCACGTCGTCGAAGGTGACGACGTAGCCGATCACGTCTTCGTCCAGTCGTTCGGCGACGGTGCGCACCATCAGCGTTCGCGGTCGACCGTCGCGCATCAGTCTGACCTCGGCCTCGAACTGCCGATCGGGCCGTGCCGTGGCGTCAGCCAGCAGCGCGGCCATCTCGGGAACCACCTCCACCAGCGGCATGCCGACAGCCTGTTCGAGATCGCAATCGAGCAGTTCCGAGGCCGAGCGATTGGGGAGGTTGATCAGCGCATTACTGTCGAGGCCGATCACGCCGGCGGATACGCCGCTGAGCACCGTCTCGGTGAAACGGCGGCGTTGGTCGAGATCCCGATTGGCTAGGATCAGCCCCTCGCGCTGGCTCTGCAGCTGGTTGGTCATGCGATTGAAGGCGCGACCCAGCATGCCGACCTCGTCGACGGATGTCGAGGGATTGACCCGCACCGAGAGATCACCCCGCCGGACCCGCTCGGCCGCCGCCACCAGGGCGCTCACCGGCCTGGAGATCTGGGTCGCCAGGGTCAGTCCGATCCACACCGCGGCGAGCAGGAGCAGCACGGCGACGACGACGAAGATCATCATGAAGGTGACGAGGATCCCCCCGCGCCGTTCCTCCAGTTGTTGATACTGCGCCACCGCCCATTCGGTCTGCGTCAGGTGCTCGAGAACCTCGGGATGGATGAAACGCCCGACCACCAGGTAGGCGTCGACGAAGCGGTTCAGGCGCACGACGGCCCGCACCCGGTCCTCCCGCTCCCCGGTTAGGATCACGATCTCCCCCTGGGCGGCCTGCTCGATCGCCCGCAGCGGGACGAGATCGAACCCGAGGGTGAAGCTGAACGGCGATCGCGCCATCACCCGCCCGCTGCCGTCGACGACGACCGCCTCGGACAACGACCGCAGGCTGGCCTGCGCCGAAAGCCGCTGGCTGAACACGGTCGGATCGAGCATCAGCACGGGAGCCTCGCGGTTGATGTCGTTGGCCATCGCGAAGGCATCGGCGCGGATGCTCTGCCGATGCTCCTCAAGGTAGGCATGGGCCACCGCGTTGGAGGCCTCGATCGCGGTCCGCACCCGCTCGCTGAACCAGTACTGGATGCCGAAGTTCAGGAACAGGGCCGAGAACACCGCGACCAGAATGGCAGGCGTCACCGCGACCAGGCCGAACAGCAGCACCAGCCGCATGTGCAAGCCCGATCCGGCCAGTCCCCGCCGCCGCTCCGCCCACACCTTGACGAGGTGCAGGACGACCATCAGCCCGAGCAGCAGCAGCAGAACCCCGTCGAGGACGAGAAGGAGAACGACGACGACCGGGTTGGGACGGAAGTCGGTGTGACCGGTCGCATAGAGGAGTGTGGCGACGCCGGAGGCGACCGCCGCGATCACCAGCGCCAACGCGAGTTTCCGCTCGAGATCCACCCGCCGCGACCACGCCCGGAAGCGATCGAGCATCAGCTGCATGGTCGGCAGAGTGGCCGCCACGGTCATCGCGGGCCTCCACGCACGACGGGAATGTTGAGCTCGCGGATCTTCTTGCGCAGCGTGTTGCGGTTGACCCCCAGGACCTCCGCGGCCCGGATCTGATTGCCGCGGGTCGCCTCCAGAGTGAGGGTGATCAGCGGTTTCTCGACTTCGCGCATCACCCGGTCGAACAGGCCAGGGGTCGGAAGCGTGTCGCCGTGGGCGTTGAAGTACACCCGCAGGTGCCGCTCCACCGAATGCCCGAGGCCGTCGCCGTCCGGCTCGGCGACCACCGGCGAGGCGTCCGCCAACTCCGCCTCGATGATGTCGACCCCAATCACCTCGTCGGAGTACAGCGCCGACAGGCGCCGCATCAGGTTTTCCAGTTCGCGGACGTTGCCGGCCCAGCGATAGCCCTTCAGCCGCTCCATGGCGGCGCCGTCAATGACCTTCGCCGGCAACCCTTCGGCCGCCGCCCTGGCGAGGAAGAACCGGACCAGTTCCGGAATATCGGAGGTCCGTTCGCGAAGCGGCGGCAGCCGGATCGGCACCACGTTGAGGCGAAAGTAGAGGTCCTCCCGGAACAGCCCCTGACGGATCAGCTGCCGAAGGTCGTGATGGGTGGCGGCGACGATGCGCAGGTCGGCACGGATGGGCGTACGGCCGCCGACGGTGGTGTACTCGCCTTCCTGGAGCACCCGGAGCAGACGGGTCTGGGCCTCGGGCGGCATGTCGCCGATCTCGTCGAGGAACAGGGTACCGCCCTCGGCCTGCTCGAACCGGCCGGTGCTGCGATGGGTGGCGCCGGTGAACGCGCCCTTCTCGTGACCGAACAGCTCGCTCTCGATCAGATCGCGCGGAATGGCCGCCATGTTGATCGCGACGAAGGGACCGCCGCGGCGCCTGCCGTAGTCGTGCAGGGCACGGGCGACCAGCTCCTTGCCGGTTCCCGACTCGCCGGTGATCAGCACCGTGAGGTCGGTGCCCATCAGCCGGGCGACCGTGCGATAGATCTCCTGCATCGCCGGCGAGCGCCCGATCAGCGGCAGCTTCCGTTCGTCGGGATCCTCCGCCTCGCGCTCCGCGGACGCACGCGGTTGAGGCGTCTCCAGGGCGCGCCGGACCACCGCCACCAGTTCGTTGAGATCGAAGGGTTTCGGCAGATACTCGAAGGCGCCCCGCTCGGTGGCCTTGACCGCGGTCAACAGCGTACTCTGCGCGCTCATGACGATGATCCGCAGTTCGGGGCGGATCTTGCGGATTCTCGGCACCAGGTCGAGGCCGTTCTCGTCCGGCATCAGCACGTCGGTGATCACCACGTCGCCCTGGCCGTCGCTCACCCAGCGCCAAAGGGTGGCGGCGTTGCCGGTGACGCGGACCTCGTAGCCGGCGCGCTCCAGCGCATGACAGATAACGGTCCGGATTCCCGCATCGTCGTCAGCGACGAGAACGGTGGCGAGTGTCACGACGCCTCCTGCGAAGCCTGGTACATCGGCAGCATGACGCGAAACACGGTGTTTCGCGGCTGGCTCTCAAACTCGATGACGCCGCCGTGATCCTCGATCGTCTTGGCGACCAGCGCAAGCCCCAGTCCCGAGCCCTTCGGTTTCGAGGTGACGAACGGTTCGAACAAGTGCGGCTTGATGTCCTCGGGAATCCCCTCGCCGTTGTCCTGGATCGAGATCATCAGCGGCAGATGAACCCGCGACCTCTGCTTGGAGACCGCGAAGCGGACACCGTGCCAGTACGCCGTCGCGATCACCACCTCGCCCCCCTCGGCGGGAGCCGCCTCTGCGGCATTCTTGATCAGATTGAGGAAGACCTGGATGAGCTGGTCGCGGTTGCCGTAGGCCGGCGGCAACGAGGGATCATACTGGTCGACGAACCGGAGGTGGCGGCCGAAGCCGTTCTGGGCCAGGGCCTGCACCCGCCCCAGCACCTCGTGGACGTTGACGGCCTCCCGGTGCAGCGTCTCGTTCGTCGAGAACCCTTCCATGCGATCGACGAGCGCACAGATCCGGTCCGCTTCGTCACGGATCAGGCGGGTCAGCGCGCGATCTTCGGCCTCGAGGTTTTCCTCCAGCAGCTGCGCCGCACCGCGGATCCCGGACAGCGGATTCTTGACCTCGTGAGCAAGCATCGCCGCCATCGCCGTCACCGAGCGCGCGGCACCGCGGTGGGTCAATTGCCGGTCGATCTTGGTGGCGACGGTTCGCTCCTGCATGGAAACAACGACATGTCCCTCCGAGTCGGACAAGGGAGCCACCTGGATGTTGGCGACATGACGGCCGATGCGAGGACTCGCAAGCTCGACATGATACTCGGCGACCGGATGCCCGCGGTCGCGGGCCTGGGCGATCAGCGTGAACAGCGGACTGTCGGCGGGAATCAGCTGATCCAGCCTCTGGCCTTCGAGGTGGGACGCGCTGCTCTGCAACAGCTGCTCGCCGGCGTTGTTGACGCGCAGGATCGTCGATGCCTCGTCGACCACGAGGACCACCGTCGACAGGGCGTTCAGGACCGCATCCGCGTCGATCACCGCCCGATCCGCAGGCTTAACCTTCTTCAGCGACAGGATCTCCCAGCCCACGTCCATCCTCTTACGCTGCGCGGCGATCGATCAGCGGCAGATAGAAGTCCCGGATCATGGTCCTCACCGCCGCGGGATCGGCGCTGTGCATGATCCGCGCGCGGAATTCGGCGGACCCGGGAAGCCCCTTCGAATACCAGCCGATGTGCTTGCGCGCCGCGCGCATGCCCGTCTCCCGTCCGTAGTGGTTCAGCATCGCCTCGTAGTGCTCCTCCAAGATCGCCAACTGATCGCCGATCGACGGCTCCGGAAGGCGGTCGCCGGTTTCCAGGAAGCGACCGACGTGCCCCGGGAGCCAGGGTCGGCCGCACGCCGCGCGGCCGATCATCACGCCGTCGGCACCGGACGCCGCCAGCATGGCGAGGGCATCCTCGTGATCGCAGACGTCGCCATTGCCGATGACCGGGATTCGGACCTCGGCCTTCACGCTGGCGATGAACGGCCAGTCGGCCCGGCCGTGATAGAACTGGTTGCGGGTCCGCCCGTGGACGGTCACCGCTTTTGCGCCGCTCTGCTCGGCGATCCGTGCCAGCCGGGGCGCGTTCCGCGAGTCCTGGTCCCAGCCGGTCCGCATCTTCACGGTCACCGGCACGGCGACCGCGTCGACGACGGCCGAGACGATTCCGCCGGCGAGGCGCTCATCGCGCATCAGCGCCGCACCCGCGTCGCCGCGCACGACCTTCTTGACCGGGCACCCCATGTTGATGTCGATCAGGACCGCCCCGAGATCGACGGCGAGGCGGGCGGCCTCGTCCAGCACCGGCGGCTCGCACCCAGCCAGCTGGATGGCGACCGGATGCTCGTCGGAGGACCGCTTCGACATCCGCAACGTCCTGCGCGAGGCCCGGACCATCGCCCGGCTGGCGATCATCTCGGAGACCACCAGACCGGCGCCGAACCGCTTGACCAGCCGGCGGAACGGCTGGTCGGTGATCCCGGACATCGGGGCGAGGACGACCCGCGAGTCGAGACGGACATCACCGATATGAAGAGGCGTCACCATCGCTCCTGCCAGCATGCCGTATAAGAAGGCAGAAATGGATCAAGTCAAGCATCTGCCTTCGACGAGAGCAGATGTTGCCATGCGTCGACCGCCGGTCAAGCCATCAGGACGTTGGTGACGAACTTGACTCCCGGATAGCCGAGGGTCAGCAACAGATAGGCGAGCAGCACGATCCGGGCCGCCGTCTTGCCGCGGACGCCGCTGCCGTAGTGGCAGACCAGCAGGCCGCCGATGGTCACGAACGCCGCGATCGTCAGGATCGTCTTGTGGTTGACGACGATCAGCTGGCCGGTCTCGCGATACTGCAACGCCATGCCGGTGAGAAGTCCGAGGGCGAGAACGAGTTCGCCCAGCAGCAGCAGGCCCACGAGCAGCCGATCGCAGTCGGCCACCGACGGCAGCAGCCGGGTCAGCCGGGTCGGTTGCTTGCGCTTCAACGCCCGATCCTGGAGAAAGCCCGCGAGGGCCGCGATGGCGGCAATGGTGACCAGGGCGTAGGTGGCGACCGTGGTCGCGATGTGGACGCCGACCCAGGCCCCCTCGGTCCCTGCGGCGACCAGCGGTTGCCCCGGCGCCTTCTGCCAGACGGTGGCGATCCCCCCCAGGACGATCATGTAGGGGCCGAGCAGCGGCATCAACCGCCACGCCTGACGGGTGGTCGCCGCGGTGACGGCGTAAAGGACCATGGTCGCCGCCACCGTGACCCACAGCGTCGGCGCGAGGCCGGTCCGCCACGTTCCCCAGGTCTGGGCGAGAGCCCACGCCGAAGGTCCGATCATGGCAACGGCGAGCAGACCCCAGAACGTCGCGTCCCGGCCGGCGACCGACCTGAAGGCCCGCAGCGACGCGGGAAACAGCGCCGCCAGGGCGGTCAGGCTCAAGAGGTGTCCATCCATCATCGCGTCTGCCGCCGGCGGTCAGGGGGCTTCGGGCGCGCCGACCGCCACCAAAATCGCGCGGGACAATCCTCTTGGCAAGATGGCTCGCGTTTTCTAGCTTCCCGTAGCAGGCGTTGGGGCGTGAACCGGCAGCGGGTCGACGGGTGATGACGGAATGCGTGGCGCTGATCGTCGCCGGCGGTCGAGGAACCCGGATGGGGGAAGGGCTGCCCAAGCAGTATCGGGCGCTGGCCGGTCGGGCCCTGTTGTGGCATACCGCTCGCGCCTTCGTCGGCCATCCGGAGGTGGGCGCGGTGCGGGTCGTCATCCATCCCGACGACCGCGACCTCTACAGGGCGGCGACCAGCGGCCTCGCCCTGATGGAGCCGGTTGCGGGAGGCGACAGCCGCCAGGAGTCGGCGTACCGCGGTCTTCAGAGCCTCGCCGACCGGCCGCCGCGAACGGTGCTCATCCACGATGCCGCGCGGCCGTTCGTCCCCCGCGATCTCGTCTCGCGCGTTCTCGCCGCCCTCGATACGCAGCCGGGAGCGATCCCGGCGCTGCCGGTTCGCGACACGTTGAAACGGAGCGACGACGACGAGGGCGGCCGGATCGCCGTCACGGTCGACCGCCGCGGGTTGTGGCAGGCGCAGACGCCGCAGGGCTTCCGCTTCGCCGAGATCATGGCCGCCCACCGCCGCTTCGCCGGCGCCGATCTCACCGACGATGCCGCCGTCGCCGAACGGGCGGGGCTGGCGGTGGCGCTGGTCGCCGGCGACGCCGACAACGTCAAGCTCACCACCGCGGACGACTTCCGGCGCGCCGAACGGGTCGCGGCCGCCGATCTCGAGGTCCGCACCGGCATCGGCTTCGACGTTCATCGGTTCGGCGACGGTGATCACGTCGTCCTCTGCGGCGTCGACATCCCCCACGACGGTGGCCTCGAGGGCCATTCGGATGCGGACGTCGGCCTCCATGCGTTGACCGACGCGCTGCTCGGCGCGATCGGGGCCGGTGACATCGGCAGCCACTTCCCGCCGAGCGATCCCCGGTGGCGCGGCGCGCCGTCGGAGATCTTCCTGCGTCGGGCCGGCGAACTGGTCGCCGCGGCGGGGGGACGGATCTGCAACCTGGACGTCACCATCGTCTGCGAACGACCGCGGGTCGCCCCCCACCGCCAGGCGATGCGCGAGCGCATCGCCGCCATCCTCGCGCTCTCCCCCGAGCGGGTCAGCGTCAAGGGCACCACCACCGAGCGACTCGGCTTCACCGGCCGCGGAGAGGGGATCGCCGCACAGGCGATCGCCACGGTCCGCGTCCCAGTCGCCGGCTGACCGCGACGGTTCAGCGCGTCTCCTCGGCGATCCAGCGCAGGAAATCGGGATTGCCGGCGGCGATCGGCAGCGCGACGATACACGGACAGCCGTAGGAATGAAGTTGCTTTACGCGCGCGGTGAGGCGCTCGACGAGGTCGCTGCGGGTCTTCAGGATCAGCGACGCCTCCGCCTCTTCCTGAACCTCCCCCTGCCACCAGTAGACGGACGTCACCCCGGGCAGCACGTTGGCGCAGGCGGCGAGACGCTCGCCGACCACGGTGCGCCCGATCGTCAGTGCCTCGGCCGGCGAGGATGCGGTGATGTAGATCATGGTCGCGGTCATCGGCGTGTCACCCTCCCGATCGCGTCGGCTGGCGGTGGCCGGCGTCGGCGTCGCGTGCAAAGAGAAACCCCCGCCGACGGCCTGCGGCGGGGGTCTCCGACACGGTCGTCGACGAGGTTCAGTGAGCCAGCATCGCCAGCAACAGCAGCGCGACGATGTTGGTGATCTTGATCATCGGGTTGACGGCCGGCCCCGCCGTATCCTTGTAGGGATCGCCGACGGTGTCGCCGGTCACTGCCGCCTTGTGGGCATCCGAGCCCTTGCCGCCGTGTTGTCCGTCCTCGATGAACTTCTTGGCGTTGTCCCAGGCCCCCCCGCCGGCCGTCATCGAGATCGCCACGAACAGGCCGGTGACGATGACGCCGAGCAACATCGCGCCGACCGCGGCGAAGGCCGCCGACTTGCCGCCGATCGCCAGGATCACCACAAACAGCACGATCGGGGCGAGCACCGGCAGCATCGAGGGCACGATCATCTCCCGGATCGCCGCCTTGGTCAGCATGTCGACGCAGCGGCCGTACTCCGGTTTCGCCGTCCCCTCCATGATGCCCTTGATTTCCTTGAACTGGCGTCGCACCTCGACGACCACCGCGCCGGCCGCTCGGCCGACCGCGGTCATCCCCAGCGCCCCGAACAGGTACGGCAGCAGGCCGCCGACGAACAGGCCGACCACCACGTACGGATTGGACAGCGAGAAGTCGACGGTGACGCCGCGGAAGTAGGGAAACGCCGCCGGATCGGTCCGGAAGAAGTTGAGGTCCTGGGTATAGGCGGCGAACAGGACCAGGGCACCGAGCCCCGCGGAACCGATGGCATAGCCCTTGGTCACCGCCTTGGTGGTATTGCCGACGGCATCGAGGGCGTCGGTCGTCTTCCTGACGTCCTCTTCGAGATTGGCCATTTCGGCGATACCGCCGGCGTTGTCGGTGACCGGCCCGTAGGCGTCGAGCGCCACCACCATGCCGGCGAGCGCCAGCATGGCGGTGACCGCGATGGCGATCCCGAACAGCCCGGCGAGCAGATACGTGATGATGATCGCGGCGCAGATCAGCAAGGCCGGAACCGCGGTCGCCTCCATGGAGATCGCGAGCCCCTGAATGATGTTGGTGGCGTGTCCGGTTTCCGATGCCTTGGCAATGGAGCGGACGGGCCGGTAGTGGGTGCTCGTGTAGTACTCGGTGACCCAGATGATCAGCCCGGTCAGCACCAGCCCGGTGATGCCGCAGAGGAACAGCGACCAGCCCGTGAAGGTGGCCCCACCGACCGTGAACTCGGTGCTGAACCCGACGACCCACCAGGTGATCGGCAACAGGATCACCGCCGACATCACCGCGCAGGCGATGAAGCCGCGGTAGAGCGCGCCCATGATGCTGTTGTTGGCCGGCAGCTTGACGAAGAACGTCGAGGCCACCGACGCGATGATGCAGGCGCCACCGATCGCCAGCGGGTACATCATCATGCTGGCCATCAGCTCCGACTGGCCGAAGAAGAAGATCGATGCGAGAACCATCGTCGCGACCACCGTGACGACGTAGGTCTCGAACAGGTCCGCCGCCATCCCGGCGCAGTCGCCGACGTTGTCGCCGACGTTGTCGGCGATCACCGCAGGATTGCGTGGATCGTCCTCGGGAATGCCGGCTTCGACCTTGCCGACCAGATCCGCGCCGACGTCGGCCCCCTTGGTGAAGATGCCGCCGCCGAGACGCGCGAAGATCGAGATCAGCGAGGCGCCGAACCCGAGACCGACCAGCGGATCGATGATCCCTCGACCCTCCGCCCCCATCAGCAACAGAAGGCCGTAATAGAGGGCGACCGCCAGCAGCGCCAGACCAGCCACCAGCATCCCGGTCACCGCGCCGGACTTGAACGCCAACGCCAGCCCCTGGGCCAGTCCCTGCCGGGCGGCCTCGGCGACGCGCACGTTGGCACGCACCGACACGTTCATGCCGATATACCCGGCGGCCCCCGAGAGGACGCAGCCGATGGCATATCCAAGGGCCACGGTCCACCCCATGAGGATCCAGAGGATGATCGCGATGACGATCCCGACGACGCCGATCGTCATGTACTGCCGGTTCAAGTAGGCGGCGGCGCCTTCCTGCACCGCGCCCGAGATCTCCTGCATGCGGGCGTTGCCGGCGCTCGCGCCGAGCACCGACTGGCTCGCGTAGACGCCGTACCCCAAGGCCAGCAGTCCGCAGACGATGACCAGAATATGCATACTTACCATGATGATTGGCCCCTTTTTTGGCAGGTTCGCACCGCCGGCGACTGTGGAGCTTCCCTCCCCTCCCGCGGTGCGACGAAATCGTCTTTCGACCCCATAAACTTGCGGAAAATGCCAGATGCGACGGGACAACGCAACAAGCGTCGTTGCATTGCAACAAAGCCGCGGACGATCCCGCGCGCAGAGACGGACGCCGCATGCCATCGGCCCTCAGAAGTGTCGAAAACCTCCCGGCCCGAGATCGACGGGAGCCCCCCCGGGATCGACGATGCGCACCCGCGCCGTCCGGTCGGCGGCGGGTGCCGGATCCATGCGGCCGATCTCCGTCAACCGGACCCCCAGTTCGCCGGCGATGGCCGCGATCGACGGGGCCGCGTCCGCCGACGCCGTGAACACGAGTTCGTAGTCGTCGCCGCCGGTCAGCACCGACCGCAGAAGCTCGGGCTCGGCGCGCACGGCTTCGGCGGCGGCCGCGGACAGCGGTGTTCGGGTCACCCACAGCGTCGCCGACAGCCCGGACGCGTCACAGATGTGCCCGAGGTCGGCGACCAGTCCATCCGAGACGTCGGCGGCCGCATGGGCGACGCCGACCAGCCGCTGTCCGAGCGCGAGCCGCGGTTCCGGCACCCGGTAGCGGGTGATCAGCGTGGCACGCAGCGCCTCGGAGAGGGGAGGCAGCGTTCCCGCCAGCGCCCTCAGACCGAGCGTCGCGTCGCCGATGGTCCCGGAGACGTAGATCGCGTCCCCGGCCCGCGCCCCCGACCGGCGCAGTTCCGTCCCCGGCACCACCGTTCCCAACGCCGTTATCGTCAGGCACAGCGGTCCCGGTGTGGCGACCGTATCGCCGCCGATCAGGTAGAGCTCCGCCTCCGCCTGCCGCGCTGAAAGACCCCGGACGAACCCGTCCAGCCAGCGACACCGCTCGTCGTCCCGCTGTGCGGTCGGCAGGGCCATCGACATGGTGTAGGCCAGCGGTCGGGCGCCCATCGCGGCGAGATCGGACAGATTGACCCCGAGCAGCTTGGCCGCGATCGTCTCCGGCGGGTCGTCGGGCAGGAAATGCACCCCGGACACCAGGGTATCGGTGGTCACGACCAGCCCGCAACCACCCGCCACCTTTAGCACCGCGGCGTCGTCGGTGAGTCCCAGCGCCCCCGGAGTCCCGGCCGCCAGCGGCGCGAAGTAGCGGGCGATCAGCTCGAACTCATTCACGCGGCGGGCGTCCCCCGTCGGGATCGGCCGCATCGCCGTCGCCGTCCGCCCGCAGGGTTTGGGCCAGCCGGTCGAGCACGGCGTTGACGAGTCCCGGCTCCCGACCCGGGAAGAAGGCGTGGGCGACATCCACGTACTCGCTGATCGCGGCGTTGGTCGGCACCTCGGGAACGGCCACGAGTTCGTAGGCGCCCGCCCGCAGGATCGCGCGCAGCAGAACCTCCAGTCGGTCGACGGTCCAGGTGCCGGTCAGCGCGGATTCGATCGCCGCGTCCAGTTCCGACCGGCGCTCGGCCACCCCGCGGACCAGCCGGGCGAGGAAATCGCCGTCGGGGGCCGGAAGCTCGCCGCCGCCGTGCGCATCCGTCCAGCGCTTGGCCAGAAATTCTCCCAGCACCGCTTCGGCCGACGCGCCGCCGATATCCATCTCGTAGACGGCCTGCACGGCGGCCAGCCGGGCGGCACGGCGGCCACGATGGTTCGCCGATCGTCCGGCGGCGCTCATCGCGGCGAGAGACCGAGGCGCTCCCTCAGCTCCATCATCCCGACGCACGCCCGGGCGGCCTCCGCACCCTTGTTCTTGCCGTCGACGGCGGCGCGAACGCGGGCCTGCTCATAGGTCCGGCAGGTCAGCAGCCCGAAGCCCAAGGCGAGACGACGATCGATCGTCAGGCTCATCAGACCGCGGCTGGTTTCCCGGCAGATGTGGTCGTAGTGATCGGTCTCGCCGAGGATGACACAGCCGAGTGCGAGAAAACCGTCGAACGCCCGCCCGGATCCCGCTTCGGCGGCGGCGAGGGCATAGGCGATGGCCGCCGGAAGCTCGAAGGCGCCGGGCACCGCCAGACGGGTGAAACCGATGCCACCGCGGTCGAACACGGCTATGGCGCCCGCCGCCAGCTGGTCGGCGATGTCCTCGTAGTAGCGCGCTTCGACGACGAGCACGTGCCGATCCGGGGTCATCGCACCGAGCCTCCGTCGGTGATCCGCCGCTGGCCGACGATCGCCAATCCGTAGCCTTCCAGCCCGATCACGGTGCGTTGCGTGTTGGAAAGCAGGGTCATCGCCTGAACGCCGAGATCGAGCAGGATCTGCGCCCCGACACCGTAGTCGCGAAGCTGCGGCGTCTTCTCTTCCGAACCGGCGAGACGGGCCCTCACGCGATCGGAGAGGCTGGTCTTGTGGGGCTCGCGGATCAGCACGACGACCCCCCGGCCCTCGCGACCGATCATCCGCATCGCCTGATGCAGCTCCTCGGCCTTGCCCGAGCGGATGTCGCCGAGCACGTCCTCCAGCACGTTGAAGGCATGCATGCGCACGAGAACCGGCCCGTCGGCGGCGAGATCCCCTTTGACCAGCGCGACATGCTCGGCATAGGCGACCCGGTTGACGTAGACGAACAGCGTGAACGCGCCCCCGTAGACGCTGTCGAGGGAGGACTCCAGGACCCGTTCCACGGTCCGGTCGTGGCGCAGGCGGTAGGAGATCAGATCGGCGATGGTTCCGATCCGCAACCCGTGGAACTGGGCGAAGCGGATCAGGTCGGGCATCCGCGCCATGGTGCCGTCGTCGTTCATGATCTCGCAGATGACTCCCGACGGGTTCAGCCCCGCCAGGCGCGCGATGTCGACGGCCGCTTCGGTGTGTCCGGCGCGGACCAGGACGCCGCCGTCGCGGGCCTCGAGCGGAAACACGTGGCCGGGCGAGACGATATCGTCGCTGCCCTTGGTCGGATCGATGGCGACGGCGATCGTTCGCGCCCGGTCGGAGGCGGATATGCCCGTCGTGACACCCTCGCGCGCCTCGATCGATACCGTGAACGCGGTTTCGTGGCGGGAGGTGTTGCGGCGCGCCATCGCCGGGAGTTTGAGATCCTTGATCCGTTGCCGGCCGAGCGCGAGACAGATCAGGCCGCGGCCATGGGTGGCCATGAAATTGATCGCCCGCGGCGTCGCCATCTGGGCGGGCACGACGAGATCGCCCTCGTTCTCGCGATCCTCGTCGTCGACCAGGATGAACATCCGGCCGTTGCGGGCATCCTCGATGATGTCCTCGACGGAGGAGAGCTGCTCGGGTCGGGGCACGCCGTCATTCCTTCTCGAGAAGGCGCGCAACATACCTCGCCAGCATATCGACTTCCAGATTGACGCGATCCCCGACGTTCATCCGGCCGAAGGTGGTGACCGCCAGCGTGTGGGGAATCAGATTGACGCCGAAGCGGCTCCCCTCGACCTCGTTGACGGTCAACGACACCCCGTCGATCGCGATCGAGCCCTTCTCCGCGACGAAGCGATGATAGCCGTCCCGGGCTTCGACGACGAACCGCCGGGACTGGCCCTCGTCGGCGATCGAGAGCACGGTGCCGACACAGTCGACATGGCCGGAGACGATGTGGCCGCCCAGTTCGTCGCCGACCCTCAACGCCCGTTCGAGGTTGACCGGGGTCCCGCGCCGCCACCCGCCGATGGTGGTTCGGCTCAGGGTTTCCGCGGAGACCGAGACCGCGAACCAGCGCTCGCCGCGATCGATCACCGTCAGGCAGACCCCCGAGCAGGCGATCGAGGCGCCGAGGGGAACGTCGGCGGTATCGAAACCGGTTGCAATCTCCAGCCGGGTATCGCCTCCGGGCAAGACGGCGCGGACGGTCCCGAGATCGGTCACGAGTCCGGTGAACATCGTTCGGTTCAGCCCATCCGTTCGTAAATCGCCACGACATCGGTCGCCACGGCCTCGAGGCGCGTGCGCGCGAACGAGGGCGCCCGTTCGAGCTCGGTCACCCCGATCGACGTCACCGCCGGAACGCCGTCGCCACCGATGATCCTCGGGGCGTGGAACCAGACCAGGCGATCGACGAGGCCGGCGGCGAGATAGGAGGCCGCGACCCGCCCGCCCCCTTCGAGCAGCACCCGCGTCAGCCCGCGTCGGCCGAGTTCGGCGACCACCGCTCCCGGTTCCGGATGACCGGCGCCGTCGGCGTCGACATCAATAATCGTTACCCCCGCGGCCGTCAAAGCATCGCGGTGGGTGCCGCCGGCAGCCGCCGCCGTCATGACCCATGTCGGGCGGCGTCCAGCGGTCGTCGAGAGCGTCGCGGTCGCGGGCAACCGCAGCCGCCCGTCGAGGACGATCCGCAGCGGCGAGCGAGCCTCCAGTCCCGGAAGCCGGCAGGACAGGTCCGGATCGTCGGCGATCGCGGTGCCCGACCCGACGATCACCGCATCGTGGTCGGCGCGCAGGCGATGGACGAGACGGCGGGCATCCTCCCCGGTGATCCACCGGCTGTCGCCCCCGGCGGTCGCGATCCGGCCGTCGAGCGTGCTCGCCGTCTTCAGGGTGATCAGCGGTCGACCGCGGCCGATCCTCGAGAAGAAGCCGGCATTGATCGCCGTCGCCTCGTCACCGAGCACCCCGGTGGTGACGTCGATCCCGCCCTGCCGCAGCTTCGCCTCGCCCCGCCCGGCGACCCGCGGATCCGGGTCGCCGACGGCGATCACCGTCCGGGCGACCCCGGCGGCGATCAGGGCATCGGCACACGGCGCCGTCCGACCGTGATGGCTGCAAGGCTCCAAGGTCACGTAGGCGGTGGCCCCCCTCGCGGCCGCGCCCGCCCGCCGGATCGCCTCGGTTTCCGCGTGCGGCCGGCCGCCCGGCTGAGTCCAGCCGCGACCGACGATGCGCCGCTCGTTCACCAGCACACAGCCGACGGCCGGATTGGGCCAGGTGCTGCCGAGGCCTCGCCGCGCCAGGCGCAAGGCGGCCCGCATGTGGGCGATGTCCTCGCGCGACGGGTTCGCCTCAGCGTTCCTGCTCACCGAGGGTTTCCACGAATTCCTCGAAGTCCTTGGCCTCGCGGAAATTCCGGTAGACGGAGGCGAAGCGGACGTAGGCCACCTGGTCCAACTGGGAGAGCTGGTCCATGGCCATCTCACCGATCACCTTCGACGGAATCTCGGCTTCGCCCAAGGTCTCCAGCCGGCGCTGGATGCTGTTGACGATGCGCTCGATGCGCTCGTCGTCGACGGGCCGTTTGCGCAGCGCGATCCGCAGCGAGCGCAGCAGTTTTTCGCGATCGAACGGCATCTTCTCGCCGCTCTTCTTGACCACCACGAGCTCGCGCAGATGCACCCGTTCGAAGGTGGTCCAGCGGGCACCGCAGGCAGGACAGTATCGGCGTCGCCGGATCGCGGCATGGTCCTCGGTCGGTCGCGAATCCTTGACCTGGGTGTCCTCGTGACCGCAGAACGGGCAGCGCATGGCATGGATCCTTCGTTCTCGATTGCCCCTGACCGACGGCTGGCCGGCTCACGCCGTCGGGTAGATCGGGAACCGGCGACACAGCTGGGCGACGCCGTCGCGGGCGGCGGCCTCGGCCGCGCGGTTGTCGTCGCCGTGGACGGCCAGCCCGTCGAGCACGTCGGCGATCAACTGCCCGACGGCGCGGAACTCCGACGGACCGAAGCCGCGCGTGGTGCCGGCCGGCGTGCCCAGCCGAATGCCCGACGTGATGGTCGGCTTCTCTGGGTCGAACGGAATGCCGTTCTTGTTGCAGGTGAGGTGCGCCCGACCGAGGCTTTCCTCCGCCGCCTTGCCGGTCAGCCGCTTCGGCCTCAGATCGACCAGCAGCAGGTGCGTGTCCGTGCCGCCGGACACGATGTCGAGACCGCGCTCCGCCAGCACCGCCGCCAGCGCCTTGGCATTCTCCAGGATCCGGCCGGCGTAGAGCTTGAACTCGGGACACAGCGCCTCGCCGAAGGCCACCGCCTTGGCGGCGATCACGTGCATCAGCGGGCCGCCCTGCAGGCCGGGGAAGATCGCGGCGTTGATCTTCTTGGCGAGTTCGCCGTCCTGGGTGAGAATCATCCCGCCACGCGGCCCGCGCAAGGTCTTGTGGGTCGTCGTCGTCACGACGTGGGCATGGGGGAACGGGCTCGGGTGGACGCCGGCGGCGACGAGGCCGCTGAAGTGCGCCATGTCCACGACCAGAACCGCGCCGACGCGGTCGGCGATGTGGCGGAAGCGGGCGAAGTCGATGATCCGCGGATAGGCCGATCCGCCGGCGACGATCACCTTCGGTCGCGCCGCCTCCGCCAGGCGTTCGACCTCGTCGAAGTCGATCAAGGCGTCCTGGCGGCGGACGCCGTACTGGACGGCGTTCAGCCACTTCCCCGAAATCGAAGGCGGCGCGCCGTGAGTCAGATGGCCGCCGGCGGCGAGGGACATACCGAGCAGCGTGTCCCCCGGCCGCATCAACGCCAGATAGACGGCGCCGTTGGCCTGCGCCCCGGAGTGCGGCTGGACGTTGGCGAACCCACAGCCGAACAGCTTTCGCGCCCGGTCGATCGCCAGCTGCTCGGCGACATCGACGAATTCGCAGCCGCCGTAGTAGCGGCGCCCCGGATAGCCCTCCGCGTATTTGTTGGTCAGCACCGACCCCTGGGCCTCCAGCACCGCACGCGAGACGATGTTCTCGGAAGCGATCAGTTCGATGTGCTCTTGCTCCCGCCTGAGTTCGCCGCGAACGGCGGCGGCGATCTCGGGATCGGCTTCGGCGAGCGTGGCGCCGAAAAACCGGTCGGAGAGGTCTTCGGAGGCGTGGGGCTTGGCAACGGACATGGTACGGTTTCCTGCGTGGCTCGGCGGCATCCGCTCACAGGGGCCGCGAGAGTTTCTCAACCCGGTGGCGATGGCGACCGCCATCGAACGCTGTTTCCAGAAACACCTTGAGACAGTCGCGCGCGACCTCCATCCCGATCATGCGCCCGCCGAAGCAGACGACGTTGGCGTCGTTGTGCTGGCGGGCCAGTCGGGCCCCGAGGCCGTCGTGGACCAGCGCCGCCCGCACCTCCGGGTAGCGGTTGGCGGCGATGCTGATGCCGATGCCGCTGCCGCAGATCAAAACCCCGCGCCGGGCCCGTCCCGCCCGCAGGGCATGCGCCATGGCATAGCCGAAGTCGGGATAGTCGACCGATCCGCTGCCGTCGGTGCCGAGATCGACGACGGCGTATCCCATCGATTCGAGCTCCTGCTTGAGGAAGGTCTTCAACTCGTAGCCGGCATGATCGCTGGCTATCGCAACGGCGTCTGCTTTCATGTGCGGGCGTGCTTGCGTCCTTGGCCCCGGGCCTGTCCCTCGAACGGCGCTGATCCTATACCATATATCGCAGCGCCCGTGCAGTGCGCCACAATTCATCGGCGCCGCACCACAATCCTCTCTCCACGCCTCTCTCTACGCCGCCGCCGCGGGCGGCCACCCGCGGCCGGGGCCTGCGACGGAGATCGGCACCGTTTCCGCGCACCGGCAGTCAAGACTTCGGATCGGCCCCGGCAAACAGCGCTACCGGGATCCGCCCTCCCTCGCGACAACAGGCCCGCGAAGCCGTGTCAAGACGATCCACAGCCGCGGCTGGCGACGATCCTTCATTCGGAGATGCAATAAACATTGCTTGCACCTCCGTTGGCGATTGACAAAACCGCGATGGAGTGCCCTAACTGGTTCTCTCAATCCCAAAGCAATCGAGTCCGAATCCCATGAACCAAGAGACCACCGACGCAATATCGAAAGACGACCTTCTGCGCATGGCAGTTGACATCGTCGCCGCCTATGTCAGCAACAACCAGGTCGCGGCGGGGCAGATCCCGGACATCATTAATCGTGTTTTCGAATCGATGACGGCCCTCGACGGCCCTGCGGCGCCGTCGAAGGCGGAGATCCCGCAACCGGCGATTCCGGTCCGCAGATCCGTCATGCCGGACTACATCGTCTGCCTGGAAGACGGCAAGAAGCTGAAGATGCTCAAGCGGCACCTGCGCACGACCTACAACATGACGCCGGACGAGTACCGGGCGAAATGGAATCTGCCGGCCGACTATCCGATGGTCTGCCCCAACTACGCGAAGCAACGCTCCCAGTTCGCGAAGCAGATCGGCCTCGGTCGCAAGGACGTCGGCAACGGCGGGGCCCGGGCTTAGCGCGACCGCCCACCCCGACGCGGTCCGGCGGGAGCCGGAACGCTGCATGAGAACGAGAAGGCCCGGCAGACGTCGTCTGCCGGGCCCTGTCGCGAAGCGGGGCCGACGACTACTGCACGTAGTCGTACTTGCCGTCGTTCCAGACGTAGAAGACGTAGCCGGGGGCGGTGACGTCACCCTTCTCGTCGAAGCCGATCTCGCCCAGCACCGTATCGAAGGTGTTGGACTTCAGTGCCTTGGCAACCGCTTCGGTGTCGGTCGTGCCCGCCTTCTCGACCGCCTGCACCCAAGCCTGGATGGCCCCGTAGGTGTAGAGGTTGTAGCCCTCGGGCTCGATCCCCTTGTCGCGGAACCGCTGCACGACCGGTGCGGCGACGGGGTTCTTGCGCGGGTCGGGGCTGAACGTCATCAACGTGCCCTCGCCGGTCGGACCGGTGATCTTCCAGTACTCGTCCGTCACCAGGGCGTCACCGGACACCAGTTGCGGCTTGTAGCCCTGTTCGTGAGCCTGGCGGATCATCAGCCCCGCCTCGGTGTGGTAGCCGCCGACGTAGATGACGTCGACGCCGGCTCCCTTCAGCTTGCTGACCAGCGCGGTGTAGTCCTTCTCGCCGGCCGTGTAGGCCTCGTACATGGCCTCCTTCACGCCCCGGGCGTTGAGCGTCTTCTTGGTCTCGTCCGCCAAGCCCTTGCCGTAGGCGGTCTTGTCGTGGAGGACGGCGATCTTCTTGCCGCCGAACTTGTCGGCCAGATAATTGCCGGCGACGGAGCCCTGCTGATCGTCGCGGCCGCAGGTGCGAAAGACGTTCGGGCCGCCTTCCTCGGTCAGCTTCGGGTTGGTCGATGCCGGAGAGATTTGAAGGATGTTCTCCTCCTCGTAGACCTTGGACGCCGGAATCGACGAGCCGGAGCAGAAATGCCCGGCCATGAACACCACCCCTTCGCTGGCAGCCTTGTTGGCGACCGCCACCGCCTGCTTGGGATCGCAGGCGTCGTCCTCGATGAGAAGCTTCAGTTTCTGGCCGAGCACGCCACCCGCGGCGTTGATATCCGCCACCGCCATCTCCGCGCCGTTCTTCATCTGCTCACCGAACGTCGCATACTGTCCGGTCATCGGCCCAGCGGTGGCGATGGTGATCTCCGCTTTGGCCGCTCCGAAGCTCGCCAAAGCCAACGTGGCAACGGCGGCGAGAGCCGTCTTAGCATACATCATTCCGATTCTTCCTTCCCTGACATCGAAACTGAGGGATCCGTAGTCACCGCCCGTCTGCGGGCCATACCCGGCATGCCTGCCTATTGTTCTTATACCCGTGCAAGTTAGCATGTCTTCGCCGGTCGGCGATACTATGTTTTCGCCGTATCGCTCGACAGTTAAAGATCGTTAATGCCTGCTCCTCCATCCGAAGATGCCGGTCCGTTCGTACAACCAGGGATACTGGGTCACCATCTTTCGAGCACGCGTGAGCCGAAACGCGAACCCTGCCATGCCCATCAGGACGGCAGCGTCGATCACGTAACCGCTACCGGACAACAGCTCGCCGTCGAACAACGAGAAGATCAGGAACCGGGACGCCCCCGCCAGCAAAGCGCAGTAGACGAACAGCTGCCAGAGCGGGCGCCAGGTGGCGGCCAGCGCCTGGCCGGTCATGTAGGCGGCGAAGCCCAGGATGACGACGGTCACGATGACGAACGACCCGACGGATGCACCCAGCAACGATTCCATCACCGTTTGCTCTCGTTCAATGCCCGCCCTCGAGGTAGGCGGCCCGGACCTCGGGATTGGCCAGCAGCGACCGCCCCGTCCCCGACAGGGTGATCCGGCCGTTGACCATGACGTAGCCGCGATCGGCGAGCCTCAGAGCGTGAAAGGCGTTCTGCTCGACCAGGAACACGGTGACGTTTTCCTTCTCGTTGATGTCCTTGATCACCCGAAAGATCTGCTTGACGACCATCGGCGCGAGGCCGAGGGACGGCTCGTCGAGCAACAGCAGCCGTGGCCGGCTCATCAGCGCCCGGGCGATCGCCAGCATCTGTTGCTCGCCGCCCGACAGGGTGCCGCCGCGCTGGCCCTGGCGTTCCCGGAGGATCGGGAACAGGGCGAACACCCGCGTCAGGTCCTCTTCGAAATGCTCCGGCTGCGCCGTGGTCGCCCCCATCTGCAGGTTTTCCATCACCGTCATCCGGGGGAAGATCCGCCGCCCCTCCGGCGCCTGGGCGATGCCGGACCCGATGATCTCGTGGGTGCGCTTCGTCGTGATGTCCTCGCCCTCGAAGACCACGCTGCCCCGCGCCGCGCGCGGGCTTCCGCAGATGGTCATCAGCAGCGTCGACTTCCCGGCACCGTTGGCCCCGATCAGGGTCACGACCTCGCCGCTGTCGACCTGCAGGTCGACCCCCCGCAACGCTTCGATGTTGCCGTAGAAGGTATGGACGCCGGAGATCGTCAGCATCGCGGTCACCCTGCGCCGCGGCCGTCGCCGATGCCGAGATCCTGCGCCACCTCGGGCGGCAGTTCGTCGTCCTCCTCCTCGCCGAGGTAGGCGCGGATCACCGCCGGGTCGCTTCTCACCTCCGCCGGCGAACCGTCGGAGATCTTGCGGCCGTAATCGAGAACGACGATGTGGTCGGAGATGCCCATCACCACGCTCATGTCGTGCTCGATCAGCAGCAGGCCGATCCGGTGCTCGTCCCGGATGTAGAGCAGCAACTCGTTGAGATCGGCCGACTCGCGCGGGTTCAAGCCCGCCGCCGGTTCGTCGAGGCACAGCAGAACCGGCTTCGTGCACATCGCGCGGGCGATCTCCAGCCGCCGCTGGGCGCCGTAGGGCAGACTGGCCGCCGCCCAGTCCGCATAGTCCGTCAGCCGGACGCGGTCGAGCCAGTAGCGCGCCAGCTCCACCGCCGCGGCCTCCGCGTGCCGGTAGCGCGGCAGGCCCAACAGTCCCGCGAAGGTGAACGCGGAGGCGCGCATCAGTTCATTGTGCTGGGCGACGACCAGGTTCTCCAACACCGTCATCGCCCCGAACAGGCGGATGTTCTGGAATGTCCGGGCGACCCGCGCTTCCCACGGGATGCGATAGCCTTCCATCCGTTCGAGCAGAAACGCCCCCTTGGCGGGGTTGTTGAGGGTCAAACGACCGATGGTCGGCTTGTAGAACCCGGTGAGGCAGTTGAAGACGGTGGTCTTGCCGGCTCCGTTGGGGCCGATGATGGCGGTGATCTGCCGCTCGGCGGCTTCGAAAGAGACATCGTCGACGGCGACCAGCCCGCCGAACCTCATGGTCAGGTGTTCGACATCGAGCAGCGGCCGAGCCGCGGCGGCCGGCCCGCGGGCGGCACTCATCGCGCGACCTCCGCCGGCGCCGACCGGGCGCCGTCGTCGCCCGCCTCGCCGCTGGGCAGGCGGATGGTCGGTTCGCGATGGGCGAGAAGCCCGGTCGGCCGCCAGATCATGATCAGCACCATCGCCGCACCGAACGCCAGCATCCGGTACTGTTGCAACTCGCGGAAGAACTCGGGCAGACCAATCAGGATGATCGCCGCCAGAACGACGCCGATCTGGCTGCCGAACCCGCCCAGCACGACGATCGCGAGGATCACCGCGGACTCGATGAAGGTGAAGCTCTCGGGGCTGATGAACCCCTGGCGGGTGGCGAAGAACGAGCCGGCGAACCCGGCGAACATCGCGCCGATCGAGAACGCCGTCAGCTTAGTGTTGCGCGGAT
The DNA here is from genome assembly GCA_050329575.1 of Rhodospirillales bacterium. Classification (GTDB taxonomy): domain Bacteria; phylum Pseudomonadota; class Alphaproteobacteria; order Rhodospirillales; family Defluviicoccaceae; genus JAUXFS01. The sequence goes on from JBHJOP010000041.1 coordinate 78,252, forward strand.
TGATGCCGAGCGAGCGGCAGGCGACCTCGTCCTCGCGCAACGCTTCCCAGGCGCGGCCGATCGGCAAGCGGCGGATGCGAAGCGTGAACACGTTGGTCGCCAGCGCCAGCGCGAGGATGAGATAGTAGAGGAAGACGATCCGATCCAGGGGCGAGTAGGTGAGGCCGAAGAAGCTGTGGAACGTCTCGCCGCCGTCGGGGGCGGTGCGGGCGAAATCGAGGCCGAAGAAGGTCGGGCGCGGAATACCGGAGATTCCGTCCGGTCCATTGGTGAACTCGTACCAATTGAGCAGGACGACGCGGATGATCTCGCCGAACCCGAGGGTGACGATGGCGAGGTAGTCGCCCCTCAGGCGGAGCACCGGAAAGCCGAGAATCACCCCGGCGGTCGCCGCCATCAGGCCGGCGAACGGCAGGCACACCCAGAAGCCGAGGTCGAAGTGGGTCGCCAGCAGCGCGAAGCTGTAGGCACCGACGGCGTAGAACGCGACGTAGCCGAGGTCCAGAAGGCCGGCCAGCCCGACGACGATGTTGAGCCCCCAGCCGAGCATGACGTAGGTCACCACGAGAATGCCGATGTCGAGCAGGCGACGGTCGACCTTGGGCAGAAACGGACTGTCGGGTGCGAACGCCATCAGCGGAAAGGCGATCGCGCCGACCAGCAGAACCGGACCGATGAAGCGCGCCGCGCGTTGAACCTTGGCCGCGAAACGGTCCATCGCCTCTTCACGTTCGGTGATCGTTCGCCTCGACGCCCCCGTGTGGCGCAGCGCCCATCCGCCCCGCCCGGCGAGGATCAGGGCGAACAGCGCGACGATCCAGTTGACGATCAGGTCGCCGAACGGCAGGTAGGATCGGAGTGAAGCGGCGGTCGCCGGTTCGAACACCTGGCGAGAAACCAGAGCGATCACCATCGCCACGCCGATCGGCAGGCCGACCATCAACACCGGCAGCGGTCGCCCCTCGCGCGTCAGGACGATGCCGAGGCGGCCGAAGAACGCCGTGACGGTGGCGGCAACCACCGAGGGGAACCGCGTCGCGATCTCCAGGCCGCCGGGGACGTCGCGGGTGTGGAACGCCACCATGCCGACGGCGAGCCCGAACACCACCAGCGCCGTCAGGCCGCACTCCTTGAGGATGGCCGGCCAGTTCAGCGGCGCCGCCTGCGCCCGTTTCGTCGCGACGTCGCCGGCGACCGTCATCGGCTCACACCTTCTCGATATCCGGTTTGCCGAGCAGGCCGGTCGGTCGGAAGATGAGGACCAGGACGAGGATGGAGAACGCCGCCACGTCCTTGTATTCGACGGTGAAGTAACCGGACCAGAACGCCTCGATCAGACCGATCAGGAGACCGCCGAGCATGGCGCCGGGGAGCGAGCCGATCCCGCCCAGGACGGCGGCGGTGAACGCCTTGATGCCGGCGAGGAAGCCGATGTAGAAGTCGATCACGCCGTAGTTGAGCAGGAAGATCAGGCCGGCGACGGACGCCAGCGCGGCGCCCATCACGAAGGTCAGCGAAATCGTCCGGTCGACGTTGATGCCGATCAGCGCCGCCATGCCCCGGTCCTGCTCGCAGGCGCGCTGGGCGCGGCCGAGGGCGGTGCGGGTGATGACGAAGGTGAACGCCGCCATCAGCGCGACGGTCAGGAACCAGATGAACATCTGCAGATAGCTGATCGAGACGATGAAATCGCCGCGGCGCATGATCTCGACGCCGCCGGCGAACACCGGCTGCATCGGCTTGACCCGCGCCCCCTGCAGGAGCTGGACGTAGTTCTGCAGGAAGATCGACATGCCGATGGCGGTGATCAGCGCCGCCAGCCGGGGCGAACCGCGGAGCGGCCGGTAGGCGATCCGCTCCAGGGTCCAGCCGTACATCGAGGTCAGCAGCATCGCCGCAACGAGGGTGATCAGCAACGCCAGCGGCACCCAGGTGATCCCGAACAGGCCGAGAATCATCAGCGCGACGAGAGAGACGAAGGCGCTGATCATGAAGATCTCGCCATGGGCGAAGTTGATCATGCCGATGATGCCGTAGACCATCGTGTAGCCGATGGCGATCAGACCGTAGATCGCCCCGAGGGTCACGCCGTTGATCAGCTGCTGTGCGAAGTATTCCATCGGCCCTCGTCCATCCTCACGCGGTCGGCCGTCGACGCCGCCCCGCGATGGCAACGCCCGACGCCGAGACACCAACAAACGAAGGCCGGAACGGTGGCGTCCGGCCCGTCGTGACCGCGGAAGATGGCGCCGCTTCCCTCAACTGGCCTCGCCTCTGTTCCGTCCCGTCTTGTGCGGGAACGCCCGACCGAAGGGCCCTCGGCCCGCTCTCACGACCCGGTTACCGTGCCGGGATCGGCATGGTGTCTTCGCAGGCGGCTGTAAAGTCAAGCGAAAAACGCCCGCTCAGGCCCCGCATCCCGCCGGCGGCGGGGCCCGCGAGGCGCGACCGGGTCAGTCGGATCGCTTCTTGGCGAGGACATAGGCGAGCTTGCGCGCCGCCAATCGCTTGAGGGCCTCCTCGCCGACACCGGGAGCGCCGACGATGGTCACCTCGACGTTGGTGCGCGGGTCGATGGCGGAGACCCGCACCCCGCCGCCGATCCAATGGAACTCGAACAGCACCTCCCCCGCCCCGCCGCCGCCCGGCGCCTTGCCGTCGACACCGCCCATGGCTCCCCTCGCGACGCCGGCGCCGACGCTACATGCTGCGGCGATACTGGCCGCCGACGTCGAACAGGGCGGAGGCGATCTGACCCAGCGACAGCACCCGCACCGCCTCCATCAGCACCGCGAAGACGTTCTCCCCGCCGGTCGCGGCCCGCTGCAACCGCTTGACCATCGCCGGCGCGGCGGCGGCGTTGCGATCCTGGAACGCCCGCAGGCGTGCGATCTGGCCGCGCTTCTCGGCCTCGGTCGAGCGGACGAGGTCGGGGGTCGGCGGCATCGACCCCTGCGGGTTGAGGAAAGTGTTGACGCCGACGATCGGATAGCTGCCGTCGTGCTTGCGGCGCTCGTAGTAGAGCGACTCGTCCTGGATCTTGCCGCGCTGATAGCCGGTCTCCATCGCGCCCAGCACGCCCCCCCGTTCGCTGATCCGCTCGAACTCCTCGAGCACCGCCTCCTCCACCAGATCGGTCAGCTCGTCGATGATGAATGCGCCCTGGTTGGGGTTCTCGTTCCTGGCGAGGCCCCATTCGCGGTTGATGATCAGCTGGATCGCCATCGCCCGGCGCACGCTCTCCTCGGTCGGGGTGGTAATCGCCTCGTCGTAGGCGTTGGTGTGGAGGCTGTTGGTGTTGTCGTAGACGGCGAGCAGCGCCTGCAGGGTGGTGCGGATGTCGTTGAAGCTGTACTCCTGGGCGTGCAGCGACCGGCCCGAAGTCTGGGTGTGGTACTTGAGCTTCTGCGACCGCTCGTTGGCGCCGTACCTGAAGCGCATCGCGGTCGACCAGATCCGCCGCGCCACCCGCCCCATCACCGTGTATTCCGGCTCCATGCCGGCGGAGAAGAAGAACGACAGGTTGGGCGCGAAATCGTCGATGTGCATGCCGCGCGCGAGGTAAGCCTCGACGTAGGTGAAGCCGTTGGCGAGCGTGAACGCGAGCTGCGAGATCGGGTTCGCCCCCGCCTCGGCGATGTGGTAGCCGGAGATCGACACCGAGTAGAAGTTGCGCACCCGGTGGTGGACGAAATACTCCTGGATGTCCGCCATCATCCGGAGGGCGAACTCGGTGGAGAAGATGCAGGTGTTCTGTCCCTGGTCCTCCTTGAGGATGTCCGCCTGAACGGTGCCGCGGACGTTCTCCAGCACCCATTCGGCGATCTTCTCCGCCTCCTCCTCGGTCGGTCGGCGGCCGTTGTCGGCCTCGAAGCGGGCGAGCTGCTGGTCGATGGCGGCGTTGAAGAACATCGCCAGGATCGCCGGCGCCGGGCCGTTGATGGTCATCGACACCGATGTCGACGGATGGCAGAGGTCGAACCCGTCGTAGAGCACCTTGATGTCGTCGAGGGTGGCGATCGACACGCCCGAGTTGCCGATCTTGCCGTAGATGTCCGGCCGCTCGTCGGGATCGAAGCCGTAGAGGGTCACCGAGTCGAAGGCGGTAGACAGCCGTTTCGCCTCCGAGTCCTTGGACAGGAACCTGAAGCGCTGGTTGGTGCGGAACGGATCGCCCTCGCCGGCGAACATCCGTGTCGGGTCCTCGCCCTCGCGCTTGAAGGCGAAGACGCCGGCGGTGTAGGGGAAGCTGCCGGGCACGTTCTCGCGCAGCAGCCAGCGCAGGATCTCGCCCTCGTCCTGATAGCGGGGCAACGCCACCTTGGCAACGCGGGTGCCGGACAGGGTGACGTGGGTCAGCGCCGTCCGCACCTCGCGGTCGCGCATGCGGACCACGTATTCCTCGCCCCCATAGGCGTCGCACACCGTCGGCCACATCTCCAACAGCTTGCGGCAGCGCGGATCGAGTGCCGCGTCGCGGTCGGCGAGCAGCGCGTCGACCGCCCGCATGTCGTCGCCGCCGGCCTGTTCGAGCATCCGCCGGGTCTCGCGCAGATGCTGGCGCTCGCGGGCGATCGTCACCTGCTTCGCGACCTCGGCGTGGTAGCCGCGCACCGTGGCGGCGACCTCGGCGAGATAGCGCTGGCGGGCGGCGGGAACGATGCCGCCGCCGGGCTCCGACCACTTGCCTTCGACCGCCGGCGCCTCGCACCGCCACCGCCCGAGGCCGCGCCGCTCGAACTCGCCGATCAGCGACCGGTAGAGGGCGGTGACGCCGGAATCGTTGAAGCGGGCGGCGATGGTGCCGAACACCGGCATCTCGTCTGCCGGCACCGCGAACGCCTCCCGGTTGCGCTGCATCTGCTTGGCGACGTCGCGAAGCGCGTCGCGGGCGCCCTTGCGGTCGAACTTGTTGATGACCACGAAATCGGCGAAATCCAGCATGTCGATCTTCTCGAGCTGGCTGGCGGCACCGAATTCCGGCGTCATCACGTAGATCGAGACGTCGACGTGGGGGACGATGCCGGCGTCGCCCTGGCCGATTCCCGGCGTCTCGACGACGATCAGGTCGAAGCCGGCGGACTTGACCGCGGCGACGATGTCGGGCAGCGCCTCCGGCACGTCGCGCCCGCCGGCGCGGGTGGCGAGCGAGCGCATGTAGACGCTGGGCGCGGCGATGGCGTTCATGCGGATGCGGTCGCCGAGCAGGGCGCCGCCGGTCTTGCGCCGCGACGGATCGACGGCGATCACCGCGATCCGCGGCTCTGCGCCGTAGAGGCGGAAGCGGCGGATGATCTCGTCGGTGAGCGACGACTTGCCGGCGCCGCCGGTGCCGGTGATGCCGAGCACCGGTACGCCGTCGCGGCGTCCGGCCAGGGCGCGCAGCTCGTCCCGCCGCGCCTCGGCGAGGACGCCGTTCTGAAGGGCGGTGACGATGCGCGCCAAGGCCCGCGGATCGCCCTCCGCGAGCGCGGCGAAATCGGCCGGCAGCGCGGCGGTCGGATCGAAGTCGGCCTGGCGCATCATGTCGTCGATCATGCCCTGCAGGCCCATCAGGCGACCATCCTCCGGCGAGTAGATGCGGGCGACGCCGTAGGCCTGCAGCTCGGCGATCTCGTCAACGACGATGACCCCGCCGCCGCCGGCGAACACCTTGATCTCCGATCCCCCGCGGGCGCGGAGCAGGTCGAGCATGTACTTGAAGAACTCGAGGTGGCCGCCCTGGTAGGAGCTGACGGCGATCCCCTGCACGTCCTCCTGCAGGGCGGCGGTGACGATCTCCTCCACCGATCGGTTGTGGCCGAGGTGGATCACCTCCGCGCCGCTCGCCTGCAGGATGCGGCGGATGATGTTGATCGAGGCGTCGTGGCCGTCGAACAGGCTGGCCGCGGTGACGAAGCGGATCGGGTTGCGGAACCGGACCTTGCGGGGGGGTCGGACGGCGGCGGTGTTGGCGGGGGCGGCTGCTTCGTCGGGCACGATGCGCTCCACGTCTGACGGACCGATGCGAGGCGACGGCGGCCGCCAGGGTGCCCGGCGGTTCGCGGGAGCGCCGCCGCCTTCCGTTGACGTAAACGTAAACGGTCCCGCCGCCGAGGTAAAGACGTCGCGCGCATCGCCGCGGGCGGCCGCAAAAAGCTTGGGGACGGCAGAGGAGAGCGTGTATCTTCCGCCGTCTCCCGCCCGCGCGCATGCGCCCATCGGGGAAGCGCAAGCCATCGGCGGAGCACAAGGAGGAAACCGGTGACCCGACAGAGACCCCACCCGGAAACCGTCGTCCTGCACGCCGGCTATCGCAACGATCCCGAGACCGGTGCCGTCGCGGCGCCGATCTACCAGACCACGTCCTACCAGTTCCGCCACACCCAGCACGCCGAGAACCTGTTCGCGCTGAAGGAGCTCGGCAACATCTACACCCGCATCATGAACCCGACCTGCGACGTGCTGGAGCAGCGCCTCACCGCCCTCGAGGGCGGCGCCGCGGCGCTCGCGCTCGGCTCGGGCCAGGCGGCCTCCACCTTCGCGGTGCTCAACCTCTGCGAGGCCGGCGACAACTTCGTCAGCTCGACCGACCTCTACGGCGGCACCTGGAACCTGTTCGCCAACACCCTCAAGGCGCTCGGCGTCGAGGTCCGGTTCGTCGATCCCGCCGACCCGGAGAACTTCCGCCGGGCGACCGACGCCCGCACCCGCTGCTACTACGCCGAGACGCTGCCGAACCCGAAGCTGCACGTGTTTCCGATCCGCGAGGTCGCCGACATCGGCCGCTCGCTCGGGGTGCCGCTGATCGTCGACAACACCGCCGCCCCGGTGATCTGCCGGCCGCTCGACCACGGCGCCGCGATCGTCATGTACTCGACCACCAAGTACATCGGCGGCCACGGCACCTCGATCGGCGGCGTCATCGTCGACGGCGGCACCTTCGACTGGGAGGCCCACGGCGAGCGCTTCCCGACCCTCACCCGGCCGGACCCCAGCTACCACGGCGCGGTGTGGACCGAGGCGGTCAAGCCGCTGGGGCCGATCGCCTACATCATCCGCGCCCGGGTGGTGCTGCTGCGCGACATCGGCGCGGCGATGAGCCCGTTCAACGCCTTCCTGTTCGTCCAGGGGCTGGAGACGCTGCCGCTCCGGATGCGCGCCCACTGCGACAACGCCGCCAAGGTGGCCGAGTTCCTGAACGGCCACCCCAAGGTCGCCCGCGTCATCTGGCCGGGCTTCCAGTCGGGCGAGGTGCGACGGCGGGCCGACGCCTACCTCGAGGGCGGCCACGGCGCGCTGGTCGGGTTCGAGCTGAAGGCCGGTCGCGAGGCCGGGCGGCGGTTCATCGATTCGCTGAAGATGGTCTACCACGTCGCCAACATCGGCGATGCGCGGACGCTGGCCATCCACCCCGCCTCCACCACCCATTCGCAGCTGTCGCCGGAGGACCGGCTGGCGACCGGGGTCTCGGAGGGCTACGTGCGCCTGTCGGTCGGCATCGAGCACATCGACGACATCGTCGCCGACCTCGACCAAGCGCTCGAGACGGCCTAGGCGACCGGGGCGGTGGCGTTCCGGGGTCCGTCCGCGGCCGGCCGCTTCCCGCGCACCCGGATGCGGCGCAACCGCCGCACCCCGTGGTCGCGGCGGCTGGTGGCCGAGCACCGGCTCGACGCCGCCGACCTGATCTGGCCGCTGTTCGTGGTCGAGGGCGAAGGCGTGCGCCAGCCGGTGGCGTCGATGCCGGGCGTCGAGCGGCTGTCGATCGACGTCTGCGTCGACGCCGTCGGCGCGGCGGCGGCGCTCGGCATTCCGGCGGTGGCGGTGTTCCCGTCCGTCACCGCCGCCCTCAAGACCGCCGACGCCCGCGAGGCGGTCAACCCGGACAACCTGGTCTGCCGGGCGGTGCGGGCGCTCAAGGCCGCCCACCCCGACGTCGGCGTGGTCTGCGACGTCGCCCTCGACCCGTTCAACAGCGACGGCCACGACGGCCTGGTCCGGGACGGCCGGGTGCTCAACGACGAGACCGTCGAGGTGCTGTGCCGCCAGGCGGTGGTGCAGGCCGGCGCCGGCTGCGACGTGATCGCGCCCTCCGACATGATGGACGGGCGCATCGGCGCCATCCGCGACGCCCTCGACGCCGCCGGCGCGACCGACACCCAGATCCTCAGCTACGCCGCCAAGTACGCCTCGGCGTTCTACGGGCCGTTCCGCGACGCGGTCGGCTCGGCGGCGGCCCTCAAGGGCGACAAGGCCGGCTACCAGATGCAGCCGGCCAACGCCCTCGAGGCGCTGCGCGAGGTCGCCCTCGACATCGAGGAGGGCGCCGACATGGTGATGGTCAAGCCGGGGCTCGCCTACCTCGACGTGCTGCGCCGGGTCAAGGACGCGTTCGGGATGCCGACCTTCGCCTACCACGTCTCCGGCGAGTACGCGATGCTGCGCGCCGCCGCCGAGCGCGGCTGGCTCGACTACGACCGGGCGCTGATCGAGACGCTGATCGCCTTCAAGCGCGCCGGCGCCGACGCCATCCTCACCTACGCCGCCGTCGATGCCGCCCGTCTGCTCGGGGCCGCCCGCCCGCTCGGGGCCGGTCGCGGCGGCTGAGGCGGGGGCGCGGGCGGGACGCCGACGATCGCGGGCCTGACGATCCGGCTGCCGCAAACCGCGGCCAAGCCGTTGAGTCCAAACGCTTATGGAACAACGCCCGGCGCATCGTCAAAAATCGTCAAAAGTCGTCAGAACCGCTCCCAACCAACTGATATCATTGTATCTTCTTGCCGCCACCGGGCCGCCGCCGCGGCCCCCCGCAAGCCGTTGATCAATCACGATTCCGGCGCCGGCGGCCGGCCGCCGCCGGATCGGTGCGATCGTCAAAAATCGTCAAAAATCGTCAAAGATCGTCATCCCGATCGTCAAAACCAGAACCAAACCGTTGATATCATTGATGAATATACCGAACCACGGGCGAAGGCGCCGGCCACGCGCGCCCTCGCCGGCCGGCGAGCGAACCCTCCGCCCGTTCCCTACACCGGACGCCGGCCGCAGTCAAGGACTATTTTCCTCTTGCGCCACCCCCGCCGCTATCATCATCGCCTCGATCCGCCCCGCCTCCGGGAGCCGCAGCCGCCGCGCCTCGGCGAGGGCGAGCGCCAGCAGCCGCCCCGCCTCCTGCCGATTCGCCTCGGCATCGCGACGAAGCAGGGTCGTGGCGAGTTTGGAACGCGCGACAAGAAGCTCTCGCACGTCGCCCAGCCGCTCGTACACCGGCAGTTCCTCCTGCTCGCGAATGCGCAGCGCCTCGTCCAGCTCCCCGCGCGCCTGCAGGACGTCGGCGATCCGGCCCAGCGTCACCGCCCGCTCCCGCACGTCGCCGAGCCGCTCGTAGACCGGCAGTTCCTCCTCGCGGCGAATGCGCAGCGCCTCGTCCAGCTCCCCGCGCGCCTGCAGGACGTCGGCGATCTTGCCCAGCGTCA
>JBHJOP010000109.1:0-6971 GCA_050329575.1 Rhodospirillales bacterium
CGCGGGTCATCCATGAAACTCCTCGTCGCCGTTAAACGGGTCATCGACTACAACGTCAAAATCCGCGTCAAGGCGGACCACAGCGGGGTCGAGACCGCCAACGTCAAGATGTCCATGAACCCCTTCGACGAGATCGCCGTCGAGGAGGCGGTGCGGCTGAAGGAGGCCGGAACCGCGACCGAGATCGTCGCGGTGTCGATCGGGGTCCCGCAGTGCCAGGAAACCATCCGCACCGCGCTCGCCATGGGCGCCGACCGCGGCATCCTGGTCGAGAGCGACCAGGAGCTGCAGCCGCTGGCCGTCGCCAAGCTGCTCCAGGCGCTGGTCGACAAGGAGAAACCAGACATCGTCCTGCTCGGCAAGCAGGCGATCGACGACGATTCCAACCAGGTCGGCCAGATGCTGGCGGCGCTGCTCGGCTGGGCGCAGGGCACCTTCGCCTCCAAGCTCACCCTCGCCGACGGCAAGGCCACCGTCGTCCGCGAGGTGGACGGCGGGCTGGAGACCGTCGCGCTGACGATGCCGGCGGTGGTCACCGTCGATCTGCGGCTCAACACCCCGCGCTACGCGTCGCTGCCCAACATCATGAAGGCGAAGAAGAAGCCGATCGAGATGCTGAAGGTCGCCGATCTCGGCGTCGATGTCGCACCGCGGCTGAAGACCCTGAAGGTGGTCGAGCCGCCGAAGCGCCAGGCCGGCGTCAAGGTCGAGAGCGTCGCACAGCTGGTGGACAAACTCCGGAACGAGGCGAAGGTCATCTGATGAGCGTCCTGGTCATTGCCGAACACGACAACCACTCCCTCAAGCCGGCCACCCTCAACGCCGTCACCGCCGCCACCGGCCTCGGCGCGGTCACCGTGCTGGTCGCCGGCAGCGGCTGCGCGGCGGTCGCCGAGGCCGCCGCCAGGGTCGCGGGCGTCGCCAAGGTGCTGGTCGCCGACGCACCGGCCTACGCCCATCCGTTGGCCGAGAGCCTGGCGCCGCTGGTCGTCGGCCTCGCCCCCGGTTACGGCCACATCCTCGCGCCGGCGACGACCAACGGCAAGAACCTGATGCCGCGGGTGGCCGCGCTGCTCGACGTGGCGATGCTGTCGGACGTCTGCGGCATCGAGGATGCGAACACGTTCGTGCGGCCGATCTATGCCGGCAACGCGATGGCGACGGTGGTGAGCAGCGACCCGATCAAGGTCGCCACGGTGCGCGGCACCGCGTTCGATGCCGCCCCGGCCCAGGGCGGCAGCGCCGGCGTCGAGACCATCGCCGCCGCCGCCGACTCCCCGCTGTCCAGCTTCGTCGGCCAGGAACTGACCAAGAGCGAGCGGCCGGAACTCACCAGTGCCCGCATCATCGTCTCCGGCGGGCGCGGGATGGGCAGCGGCGAGAACTTCGCGCTGATCGAGAAGGTCGCCGACAAGCTCGGGGCGGCGGTCGGGGCGTCGCGCGCCGCGGTCGACGCCGGCTTCGTCCCCAACGACTACCAAGTCGGACAGACCGGCAAGGTGGTCGCTCCCGAACTCTACATCGCCGTCGGCATCTCCGGCGCCATTCAGCATCTGGCCGGCATGAAGGACAGCAAGGTGATCGTCGCCATCAACAAGGACGAGGAGGCGCCGATCTTCCAGATCGCCGACTACGGCCTGGTCGCCGACCTGTTCAAGGCGCTGCCGGAACTGGCGGAGGCTCTGGACGGATAGCGCCCGCCCCGCCGGCGGCGAAAGGGGGACCGAGGCATGGATATCACCAAGGTGGGCGTCGTCGGTGCCGGGCAGATGGGGACCGGCATCGCCGAGGTCTGCATCCTCGCCGGCTACGACGTCTATCTGACCGACCTCACCCAGCCCGTCCTCGATGCCGCCGCCCGGGCGATCGGCGAAAACGTCCGCCATCTCGTCGGCCGCGGCCGGGTTTCCGCCGCCGACGCCGAAGCGGCGCTGGCGCGGCTCGCCACCGGGCTCGATTACGCCGGGTTCGGCTCCTGCCAGCTGGTGATCGAGGCCGCCCTCGAAGACGAGCAGACGAAGAAGCAGATCCTCCACAAGCTGAACGACGTGGTGGCGCCCGACACGATCATCACCACCAACACCTCGACCGTCTCGATCACCCGGCTCGCCGCCCAGACCCGCAGGCCCGGCCGGTTCCTCGGCACCCATTTCATGAACCCGGTGACCAAGATCGAACTGGTGGAACTGATCCGCGGCATCGCCACCGACGAGGATACCTTCCACACCGTCCACGACTTCGCGGTGCGGCTGGGCAAGACGCCGGTGAGCGCCGAGGACTTCCCGGCGTTCATCGTCCATCGTCTGCTGATGCCGATGATCAACGAGGCGATCTACACCCTCTACGAGGGCGTCGGCTCGGTCGACAGCATCGACATCGCGATGCGACTCGGCACCCGCCACCCGATGGGGCCGCTCGAGCTCGCCGATTTCATCGGCCTCGATACCTGCCTCGGGATCATGCACGCGCTGCACGACGGGCTCGCCGACTCCAAGTACCGACCGTGCCCGTTGCTGGTCAAGTACGTCGAGGCCGGCTGGGTCGGCCGCAAGGCCGGCCGCGGCTTCTACGACTACTCCGGGGAACGGCCGGTCCCGACCCGCTGATCGCCGCCGCGGGCGGCCCTGCCGGCGCTGCGCCGCGCCACGATTCCGCTTGATGCGCCCGAAACCGTTTGCGATATCTTGCGATCGCCGCCGCGGGGGTGTTCTGGTCCCCGTTTCGCGCGCTCGGCGGCGCAACGCGGGAAGGGATCGTGGAGCCGCTGCTGTTCAAGAGCCTTCAGGTGCGGCTCGCCGAAACATCGGCGGAAGTCGAGGCCGCACAGCGGTTGCGCTACCGCGTCTTCTACGAGGAGATGGCGGCGAAGCCGTCCCCCGCGATGCGGGCGAAGCGCCTCGATTTCGACGACTTCGACCCGATCTGCGAGCATCTGCTGGTCGTCGATCTGGAGGGAAGCAACGGCGCGCCGGCGGTGGTCGGAACCTACCGCCTGCTCCGCCGCGACGTCGCCATGCGGCACGGCGGCTTCTACTCCGAGCAGGAGTACGACCTCTCGGCCCTGCTCGCCTTTCCCGGCGGCATCGTCGAAGTCGGTCGCTCGTGCGTCGATCCCGCCTATCGGGCGCGCGGCGTGATGCAGATGCTGTGGCGCGGCTTCGCCGCCTACGTGCATCATCACGACCTCAGCATCCTGTTCGGCTGCGCCAGCTTCCCCGGCACCGAGCCGCGGCAGATGGAAGCGCAGTTGTCCTATCTCTACCACTATCATCTGGCGCCGCGGACGCTGCGGCCGCGGGCGCTGGCGCAGCACTACGTCGATATGGACATGCTGCCGCCGACCGGCCTCGATCCGCAGTCGATCCTCAACGAGCTGCCGCCGCTGATCAAGGGCTACCTGCGGCTCGGCGGCTTCGTCGGCGACGGAGCGGTCGTCGATCCGCAGTTCAACACCACCGATGTCTGCGTCCTCGTCAAGACCGATCAGTTGACGGAGAAGTACGACCGCCGCTACCGGCAATCGCCCCCGGAGAAGGGCGCGCGTGACCATTGAGCGGTCGCGGCTTCGGGCGGTCGTCCGGCTCGTCCTGATCGTCGCCGTGACGATCCTCCTGCTCGCGCCCTACATCCTGTGCTTCTCGATATGGCCCCGCGCCCACTACGCGGCGCGCTCGGCGTGGTCGCGGACCGTCTGCCGGCTCCTCGGCCTGCGCGTGCGGGTGTCGGGGACGGCGCATCCCGGCGGAACGGCGCTGTTCGCGGCCAACCACGTCTCGTATCTCGACATCCCGGTGCTGGCCGGCCTCCACGACGGCACCTTCGTCGCCAAGAGCGAGGTCGCCGACTGGCCGCTGCTCGGCCTGATCTGCAAGTGGGGACGGACGGTGTTCATCAACCGGTCCCCCGCGGAGGCACGGGCGCAGACCGCGCTGCTGCGGGCGCGGCTGGCGCGCGGCGAGAGCCTGATCCTGTTCCCCGAGGGGACCAGCACCGACGGCAGCGGCGTCGCGCCGTTCAAGTCGTCGCTGTTCAACATCGCCGAGGACCTGCCGCCGGGAACGCCGCTCGTCGTCCAACCGGTGTCCGTCGCCTACGTCCGCGCCCTCGACGGCACGCCGCTGGTCGGTCCGTTGACGGAGCTCTATTGCTGGTACGGCGGCGCGACGCTGGCGCCCCACCTGATGCGGGTCTGCGGACTGCCGGGGGCGGTCGTCGACGTTCGTTTCCACCCGCCGATCGCCGTCGCGTCGGACGTCGACCGCAAGTCGCTGGCCCGCCGCTGCCACGCCGCCGTCGCCGACGGCGTCGCCGCCGCCCACGGCCGGGCGTTGGGGCCGGGGCGCACCGCCGCGGTCCGCTGACCGGTTCAGTGCACCTCGGCGCGCAGCTTCTGTCGAAAGACGTCGATCGGCACCAGCCGCCCGCCGACGTCGGCGCACCAGAACTGCCAGCCGTTGCACGCCGGCGCGTTCTGGACGTGGGCGCCGACCTGGTGGATCGAGCCGCGGAACTCGGCGGTGGCGATCGAACCGTCGGCGGCGACCCGGGCGGCATAGCGGCGGCGCTGATCGTAGAGAACGGTGCCGGGGCGCAGCAGCCCCTGCTCGACCACGCGGCCGAACGGAATCCGCGGCGCGTCGCGGCGGCCGGGGGTGGCGAGCAGATCCGGCTCGCCGGGATCGGCGATCGCGGCGAGCCGCCGCTCCGCGAGTTGCACGTAGCCGGGATCGCGTTCGATGCCGACGTAGCGGCGGGCCAGCTTCTTGGCGACGGCGCCGGTGGTGCCGCTGCCGAAGAACGGATCGAGCACCAGCTCACCCACCGCGGTCGCGGCGAGGATGACCCGGTGCAGCAGCGCCTCCGGCTTCTGGGTGGCGTGCGCCTTGCGGCCGTCGACCCGCAGCCGCTCGGCGCCGGTGCACAGCGGCAGAAGCCAGTCCGACCGCATCTGCAGATCGTCGTTGAGGTTCTTCATCGCCTGGTAGTTGAACCGATGCCGGGCATCGCGGCCGCGCGCGCACCAGATCAGCGTCTCGTGGGCGTTGGTGAACCGGCGGCCGCGGAAGTTCGGCATCGGGTTGGCCTTGCGCCAGATGACGTCGTTGAGGATCCAGAAACCGAGGTCCTGGAGCACGGTGCCGATCCGGAAGATGTTGTGGTAGCTGCCGATCACCCACAGGGTGCCGTCCGGCTTCAACAGCCGCCGGGCCGCGACGAGCCAGTCGCGGGTGAAGCGGTCGTAGGCGGCGAAATCGTCGAACCGGTCCCACGCCTCGTCGACCCCGTCGACGCGGCTGTTGTTCGGGCGCAGCAGCTCGCCGTCGAGTTGCAGGTTGTAGGGCGGGTCGGCGAACACCATGTCGACGGTGCCCGCCGGCCAGCCGGCCATCACCTCGACGCAGTCGCCGAGGATGATCCGATCGACGTCGAGGCCGGCACGGTGCTCAACCATGGCGGGACAATGAGTCACGCCGGAGTCGCCGTCAACATCGAACTGGATTCAACGGCTTAGGGGGAATCGGCCGTCAATATGTCGGCCTGAATTCTCGTTCGACCACAAGATGTTGATGATCGGTTTGAAGCTCCGGCGGTGGTGCGGGGAAACGCCCAGCCGCCGCAGCGCCGCCCGATGTTCGGCGGTGCCGTAGCCGGCGTTGCGTTCCCAGCCGTAGCCGGGGCAGCGGCGGGCGAGATCGGCCATGATCCGGTCGCGGGTGACCTTGGCGACGATCGAGGCGGCGGCGATCGACAGGCTGGTGGCGTCGCCGCCGACCACGCATCGGGTCGGACAGGACAGCGCCGGCGCCCGGTCGCCGTCGATCAGGGCGAGCGACGGCGTGACGCCGAGCGCGGCGACCGCGCGACCCATCGCCAGCAGGGTGGCGGCGAGGATGTTCATCCGGTCGATCTCCGCGACCTCGGCGCGACCGACGCCGATGCGGGCATGGTGCGGCAAGGCCTCCATCAGCACCAACCGCCGGCGCCGGCTCAGCTTCTTCGAATCGTCGAGCGCGCCGCAGAGGCCCTCGGGCAGCGTCCGCGGGTCGAGCACCACCGCCGCCGCGACCACCGGCCCGGCCCACGGACCGCGACCGGCCTCGTCGATCCCCGCGACCTCGCCGCCAGCCTGCCGTTCGAGGCTGAAATCGGGCACCGTCCGCCGGCCCCGGCGGCGGCTACTGCACCGGCCCCCACTGGCGGGAGGCGGGCGCGGCCCCCTTCCGGGTGTCCGCCGCCGACGACTGGCCGGCACCGCCAGAGCCCATGGAGTCGGGATCGACCCAGCTTCCGGAACCCTTGGCGACGCCTTCGGGGACCGGCAGGATGCGGGTGTACTTGCCGCTGTACTGGACCAGAATCGGCGTGCCGTCGGCCAGCGGCGCCTCGCCGGCCTCGCGGTTCTGGACGATCGTCACCGTCCGGCCGTCGTCCATCTGCACGATGTATTCGATCCCGTCGCGGGTGTTCAGTTGCTGTTCGGTGACATAGCCGACGCCGGCCCCGATGACGGCGCCGAGCACCGCCGCCCATCCGGCCGACGACCGGCCGCCCATGGCGATTCCGGTTCCGGCGGCGCCGACCGCACCCCCGGCGATCGGCCCGGCGGCCGATGTCTCCCCCTTGATTCGCACGATTCGGGACGAAACGACCGCCCCCTGCGCGGTCTCGATGGTCCGGCCGACATCGACGGGTTCGTAGGTCGACGTCGTCGACCGCGCGCAGCCGGCGATCAGCAGCGTCGCCGCGAGGAGACAAGCAAGTGTCCGCACCCTCCGCCCTCCGGGCTGTCCAGTCCTTGAACGGTCATTATATCTCTTTTCATCCGATCGGCAAAAAAAGGCGACGCCGTGATCCAGGGGAATCGCATTTGGCCTTGAGGGATGGCGAGACGGGGGTTGCGTGGGGGCGGCGAATCGATTCGAACCATGGGATTCTGTCCTGGAGGGATCCCATGCAGGAGTTCAAGGAGT
>JBHJOP010000034.1:0-21085 GCA_050329575.1 Rhodospirillales bacterium
CCTGGAAGGCCGAGGGCGCCGCCATCCTCGAAAAGATCCAGCGCGCCCGCGCCGCGTTGACCCGCGCCGAGACCGCGCCGTGAGTTATTGGTCGCCATTTCAGAGTCGGGACACTAGAAGTAGCCGGTCCGCACGCGATAGTCGCCGCCGATCACCAGGTACTCGCCCTCGCCCTTCAACGGGGCCTGCGGCAACAGGGCGTTGAAGAAGGCGATCTTGCAGACCGGCACCGCCGCCTCGAGGATCACCGAGCCGAACCAGCCGGCGATGTCGCGCTCGCCGCTGAACGAGACCAGATTGTTGACGCGGACGATCACGTTGCGCCGATCGATGCGCTCGACGATCGGATGTTCGTCGAACTCGTTGACTCCGCGGTAGAGGGGAACGACGACGAGATCGGGCGAGAAGCGCGCCAGCGACCACTGGGCGAATTCGTAGAGCAGATCGAGTTGGCCGTAGATGCTGTTGTTGTGGAAGCGGCTGCCCATTTTCTCTTCGACGTAGCGGATCCACGGCGGTGACGAGAACCGCTGCAGCGGCTGCTTGTGGAAGGTCGGGAACAGGCCGAAGCGGCTCTCCACCCAGCCCTTGAGGACGGCCCCCTCTGGACCGTTGCTGTCGTAGGCCCAGCCGCGCAGCAGGCGCAGGTAGCTCGACCGATAGCGGCGTCGGCCGTCGTGGCGACCGGCCGCCGACCGTCGCTGTTCGGGGTGCAGGCCGAAGACGACCTCCAGGTAGGCGGTGAACAAGGTCGCCGCCTGGTCCGGCGAGGAGGCCTGCTCCAGCATCGCGAACAGGCCGTGATTGGCCTCCCGAACGCCGGCCAACCGCAACGGCAGGCCGGCTCGGTTGAACGCTTCGCTGGCGATCAGCCCGGTCGGAAGGCCCACCAGGTTGGTGCTGTGCCCGATCCTCGCGACGATCTCGGGCACCGCGTGCGCGTCTCGTGGCTCTAGCTCGGTCAGACTCATCGCCATCACCCGGAGCAAGAAGCGTTCCACCGCGACAACGGCCGGAAACCTTGCCGGCGCGCCGCGGTTCGGCCGTCCGCCGTCGGTGGGGGTTGCGACACTGTGTCGGGGATTGTCGGCTTTCAAACAGCGGCGTCGGGGTCGCGGCCGGGCGGCGGCAGCCGACGGAAACGGCTTGATAACAGACGACAACGCGACGGTGCGCGGGGCCGCGCCACGCTTGGCACGGCCGTTGCAGCCCGTCGAAGCGAGAGTGAGCGGAAGCTCGACCAAGGAATGTGCGAAAGGAGTGCACCATGAGTGACCTGCGTCAGATCGCCTTCTACGGCAAGGGCGGGATCGGAAAATCGACGACGTCGCAGAACACGATCGCAGCGCTCGCCGAGATGGGGCAGAAGGTCCTCATCATCGGCTGCGACCCCAAGGCCGACTCGACGCGGCTGATCCTGCACGCGAAAGCCCAGCAGACGGTCCTGCACCTGGCCGCGGAGGCGGGTTCGGTCGAAGACCTGGAACTGGAAGACGTGCTGCGCACCGGATTCGGCGGCGTGTCCTGCGTCGAGTCGGGCGGACCCGAGCCGGGAGTCGGCTGTGCAGGCCGCGGCGTCATCACCTCGATCAACTTCCTCGAGGAGAACGGCGCCTACGAGGGACAGGACTACATCGTCTACGACGTCCTCGGCGACGTGGTGTGCGGCGGCTTCGCAATGCCGATCCGCGAGAACAAGGCGCAGGAGATCTACATCGTGATGTCCGGCGAGATGATGGCGCTGTACGCCGCCAACAACATCTCCCGCGGCATCCTCAAGTACGCCAACACCGGCGGCGTGCGGCTCGGCGGCCTGATCTGCAATTCGCGCCAGACCGATCTCGAGCTCGAGTTGGCGGAAGCGATGGCCTCCAAGCTCGGCACCCGGCTGATCCACTTCGTGCCCCGCGACAACATCGTCCAGCACGCCGAACTGCGGCGGATGACGGTGATCGAGTACGCACCGGACTCCAAACAGGCCGACGAGTACCGGGCGCTGGCCAAGAACATCCACGAGAACAAGGGCAGGGGCGTGATCCCGACCCCGATCACCATGGACGAGCTGGAGGACATGCTGATGGAGTTCGGCATCCTCAAGACCGACGAGCAGATGCTGGCCGAGCTCGAAGCCAAGGAGGCGGCGCAGCGGGCGGCGATGGCCGCCGCCTGAGCGCGCCGGCCGCCGCCTCACCGACCAGCCACCTGCGATTCCAGGAGGAGAACATGAGCCTCGAGTACACCAACGACCGGGAGCTCCACGAGCAGATCATCGAAGAGGTGCTCGCGGCCTATCCGGAGAAGTCCCGCAAGAAGCGGAGCAAGCACCTCAACGTCGTCGGTGCCGGCGATTCCGATTGCGGCGTGAAATCGAACATCAAGTCGATGCCCGGCGTGATGACCGTGCGCGGCTGCGCCTATGCCGGCTCCAAGGGCGTGGTCTGGGGGCCCATCAAGGACATGGTCCACATCTCCCACGGACCGGTCGGCTGCGGCCAGTACTCCTGGTCGCAGCGGCGCAACTACTACGTCGGCGAGACCGGCGTCGACACCTTCGGGACGATGCAGGTCACCTCCGACTTCCAGGAACGGGACATCGTGTTCGGCGGCGACAAGAAGCTGCGCGAGCTGATCGACGAGATCGAGACGCTGTTTCCGCTCGCCAAGGGCATCACGATCCAGTCCGAATGCCCGGTCGGCCTGATCGGCGACGACATCGAAGCCGTCGCCAAGGAGAAGGCCAAGGCCCTCGGCAAGCCGGTGGTCCCGGTCCGCTGCGAGGGATTTCGGGGCGTCTCCCAGTCGCTCGGCCATCACATCGCCAACGACACCATCCGCGACTGGATCTTCGACCGCGAGACGCCCTCGGACCGCGACGAGGCCGGCCCCGGGTTCACCCCCGGCCCCTACGATGTCGTCATCATCGGCGACTACAACATCGGCGGCGATTGCTGGGCCTCGCGGAAGCTGCTCGAGGAGGTGGGGCTGCGGGTGATCGGCCAGTGGACCGGCGACACCAGCCTCGCCGAACTGGAACGGGCACCGAAGGCCAAGCTGAACCTGATCCACTGCTACCGGTCGATGAACTACATCTCCCGGCACATGGAGGAGAAGTACGGCACTCCGTGGTTCGAATTCAACTTCTTCGGACCGACGCGGATCGAGAACTCACTGCGGGCGATCGCCGAATTCTTCGACGATACCATCAAGGAGAACGCCGAAAAGGTGATCGCCAAGTACCGTCCGCTCGCCGACGCGATCATCGGGAAGTATCGGCCGCGGCTGGAAGGCAAGAAGGTGATGCTCTACGTCGGCGGCCTGCGGCCGCGCCACATGGTCGGCGCCTACGAGGACCTCGGCATGCAGATCGTCGGCGCCGGCTACGAGTTCGCCCACAAGGACGACTACCAGAGGACCGCGTCCCACGTGAAGGAAGGGACCCTGATCTTCGACGACGTCACCGCCTACGAGATGGAGAAGTTCATCGAGCGGATCCGACCCGATCTGGTCGGGTCCGGGATCAAGGAGAAGTATCCGATCCAGAAGATGGGTGTTCCCTTCCGGCAGGTTCATTCCTGGGACTACTCGGGACCCTACCACGCCTACGATGGCTTCGCGGTGTTCGCCCGCGACATGGACATGGCGATCAACAATCCGGTGTGGGGCAAGTTCAAGGCGCCGTGGAAGGCGGCGTGAGTCGCCCTCCGGCCCCCCCACCATTGCGAGACGAGGAGAGACGGGAATGCCCCAGAACGCCGAAGTGATCAAAGACCATGTCGGCCTGTTCCGCGAGCCGGAATACGAGGAGATGCTGCGCAACAAGCGGGCCAACTTCGAATGCCCGCACCCCGACGAGACCGTGCGCGACATCAGCGCGTGGACCCGGACCGAGGACTATCGGGAGAAGAACTTCGCCCGGAAGGCGCTGGTCATCAATCCGGCCAAGGCCTGCCAGCCGCTGGGCGCGGTGTTCTGCGCCAGCGGATTCGAGGAGACGCTGTCCTTCGTTCACGGCTCGCAGGGCTGCGTCGCCTACTACCGATCGCATCTGTCGCGCCATTTCAAGGAACCGGCGTCGGCCGTGTCGTCGTCGATGACCGAGGATGCGGCGGTGTTCGGCGGCCTCAACAACATGATCGACGGCCTCGCCAACGCGCACGCCCTCTACAAGCCGAAGATGATCGCGGTGTCGACCACGTGCATGGCCGAGGTGATCGGCGACGATCTGCACGCGTTCATCGGCACGGCCAAGGAGAAAGGCTCGGTGCCGAAGGACTTCGACGTGCCGTTCGCCCATACGCCCGCGTTCCAGGGCAGCCATGTCAACGGCTACGACAACATGATGCTCGGGATCCTGACCCATTTCTGGGACAAGGCCGAGCGGACACCCGGTCCCGCCATCAACGTCATCCCCGGCTTCGACGGGTTCTGCGTCGGCAACAACCGCGAGCTGAAGCGGATCCTCGACCTGATGGGGATCGAGCACACGATCCTCGGCGACTCTTCGGACGTCTTCGACACCCCCAGCGACGGCAGCTTCCGCATGTACGACGGCGGAACCACGATCGCCGCGACCAAGGCGGCGCTCGACGCCAAGGCGACGCTGTCGTTGCAGGAATACTGCACCAAGAGAACCCTGGCGTTCGCCGCGGACAAGGGACACGAAACCGCCAGCCTCAACTGCCCGATCGGCGTCGAGGCGACCGACGAGCTGCTGATGGCCGTCTCGGAACTGTCGGGACGGCCGATCCCCGACGCCCTCCTGCGCGAGCGCGGCCGGCTGGTCGATGCCCTGGCGGACTCGATGTCGGTCGCCCACGGCAAGTCGTTCGCCGTGTTCGGCGACCCGGACTTCGTCTACGGCATGTGCCGGTTCCTGATGGAGATGGGCGCCGAGCCACGCCACGCGCTCGCCACCAACGGCACCAAGCCGTGGGCGAAGAAAATGAAGGCGCTGCTCGACTCGTCCCCCTACGGCAAGGGCTGCGAGGTGTGGCCGGGCTGCGATCTGTGGCACCTGCGGTCGCTGCTCAACACCGCCCCGGTCGACTTCCTGATCGGCAGCAGCTACGGCAAGTACCTGGAGCGGGACACCGGCACGCCGCTGATCCGCCTGACGTTCCCGATCTTCGATCGTCATCACCACCACCGCTTCCCGACCTGGGGATACCAGGGCGGCCTGCAGGTTCTGGTGCGGATCCTCGATGCCATCCTCGATCGGCTGGATTCCGAAACCAACGAAGCCGGTGTCACCGACATCAGCTTCGATCTCACCCGGTAACCTAAAAGACGGGCGGCGGACGGCGCCGCCCGGGAGCGCGACGAGGGCGCCATGCAGAAGCAGCGGATTGCGGAGGCCTTCGACGAGCCCGGTTGCGCCACCAACCGGGCGAAGAGCGACACCGATCGCAGACGCGGCTGCTCGTCGCGCGCCCTCGCTCCCGGCGCCGCCGCCGGCGGCTGCGCCTTCGACGGCGCCAAGATCGCGCTGCAGCCGATCACCGACGCGGCGCACCTGGTGCACGGACCGATCGCCTGCGAGGGCAACAGCTGGGACAGCCGGCACGCGGCCTCCAGCGGCCCACGGCTCTACCGGACCGGCTTCACCACCGATCTGTCGGAGCTCGATGTCATCCACGGCGGCGAGAGGCGCCTGTTCAGGGCCATCCGCGCCATCGCCGAACGCTATCGCCCCGCCGCGATCTTCGTCTACGTCACCTGCGTCCCGGCGCTGATCGGCGACGACGTCGAGGCCGTGTGCACCGCCGCCGCCGAGCGCTTCGGCTTGCCGGTAATCCCGGTCGACGCCCCCGGCTTCGTCGGCTCCAAGAACCTCGGCAATAAGCTCGCCGGCCAGGTGCTGCTCGATCGGGTCGTCGGCACCCGCGAACCGGACCGGACGACACCGTTCGACGTCAACATCGTCGGCGACTACAACGTCGCCGGCGAGATGTGGCAGGTGCTGCCGCTGTTCGATCGACTGGGGATCCGCGTTCTCGCGTCGATCACCGGCGATGCCCGCTATCACGAGGTCGCCTGCGCCCATCGCGCCCGGGTCAACATGGTCGTCTGTTCGCAGGCGATGGTCTCGTTCGCCCGCGGCATGCAGGAGCGCTACGGCATCCCCTATTTCGAGGGATCGTTCTACGGCATTTCCGATACTTCGGCGGCGCTGCGCGAGATCGCTCGACTGCTCGTCGCGCAGGGCGCCCCGGCCGATCTCTCCGTCGCCACCGACGACCTGATCGCCGCCGAGGAGCGCGCGGCCTGGCGGCGGCTCGCGCCCTACCGCGCGCGCCTCGAGGGCAAACGGGCGCTTCTCTACACCGGCGGGGTCAAGTCGTGGTCGGTGGTCTCCGCCCTGCAGGAGATCGGCATGACCGTCGTCGGCACCTCGGTCCGCAAGTCGACCGAGGACGACAAACGGCGGATCAGGGAGCTGATGGGCGAGGAAGCGACCCTGTTCGGCCAGATCCCGGCACGGGACCTCCACCGCATGCTGTCGGGCGGCGAAGCGGACATCCTGATGTCCGGCGGTCGCACCCAGTTCGTCGCCCTCAAGACCAGGACCCCCTGGCTCGACATCAACCAGGAGCGCCATCACGCCTACGCCGGATACGAAGGCATGGTCGCCCTCGTTCATCAGATCGATGCAGCCATCCATCACCCCGTGTGGCGTCAGGTTCGCGTGCCGGCCCCGTGGGATCATGCGGGAGCCGAACAATGAGCGTCGTCGTCAACGGAAGGAAAGCCTGCGCCATCAATCCGCTGAAGATCAGTCCCGCCCTCGGCGGCGCGCTCGCCTTTCTCGGTGTCGACCGCACCCTGCCGTTGCTGCACGGCAGCCAGGGCTGCACGGCGTTCGCCCTGGTGCTGCTGGTCCGCCATTTCCGCGAGGCGATCCCGTTGCAGACGACGGCGATGAGCGAGCTCAGCACCATCCTCGGCGGCGCCGACAACATCGAACAGGCGATCGGCAACATCTACGAACGGGCGAAGCCGCGGCTGATCGGCCTCTGCTCGACCGCGCTCACCGAGACCCGCGACGAGGACGTTCGCGGCGATCTGCGGGCGCTGATGATGCGGCACCCCGAATGGAACGACCTCGCGGTCGTCTACGCGCCGACCCCCGATTTCGCCGGCAGCCTGGAGGTCGGCTGGGCCAGCGCCGTGCAGGCGATGATCGACGCGCTGGTGGAGGGCGAGCGACGGCCGCGGGTGCTGCGGCAGGTCAACGTCCTGCCGGCGAGTTACATGACACCGGCCGACGTCGAGGCGATCCGCGAGATCATCGCCGGCTTCGGTCTGTCGGCGATCGTGCTGCCCGACCTGTCCGGATCCCTCGACGGCCATGTCCCCGACCAGTACGTGCCGACCACGCTCGGCGGCACCCCCGTCGAACAGGTGAGCCGGATGGGCGCCTCGCAGGTGACGCTGGCGATCGGCGAGCACATGCGGGGCGCCGCCGAGGCCCTGGAACGTCGAACGGGCGTGCCGTTCCTGCTGTTCGACCGGCTGGTCGGTCTCGAAGCGTTCGATCGTTTCGTCGAAGCGCTGATCGGGCTCAGCGGCCGTCCCGCTCCCGAGGCGTTGCGGCGCGATCGCAGCCGCCTGGTCGACGCCATGCTCGACGGCCACTTCTACTTCACCGGCCGCCGGGTGGCGGTGGCGGCCGAACCGGACCTGCTGCTCGCGGTCACCCGGTTCCTGAGCGAGATGGGCTGCCGCATCGTCACCGCCGTCACCCCGATGAACACGCCGGCCGCCGCCGGCATTCCGTGCGAGACCGTCGTCGTCGGCGATCTCGACGATCTCGAGCGCCTCGCCGCTGCCGAGGGCTGCGACCTGGTCATTGCCAATTCCCATGCCGAAGACACCGCACGCGCGGTCGCGGCGCCCCTGTACCGGGTGGGGTTCCCGGTGTTCGATCGCCTCGGCGCCGGCCATCGGGTCAGCGTCGGTTATCGCGGAACCCGGGAGCTGCTGTTCGACATCGGGAACGTCTTTCTCGATCACCCGGTCGAACATCAACCCTATCTGCGGCACGACAGGGAGGTCTCGCACGATGTCTGCGTCGCCAGCGCGTAGGCTGCGCCTGATCGGCCCGAACACCGAAAAGCGCGACCCGTCGGAGGGAGGACCCATGCGTGTAGCGTTCGCGACCCAGGACCTGCGGAGCATGAACGCCCATTTCGCCGGAGCGCGCAACCTCGCCATCTACGACGTCACCGCCGAGGAGTATCGCTTCCTGGAAGCGATCCGTTTCGACGCGGCGAGCGGCGAAGACGGCGTGCACGGCGATGCCGAAGAGGACCGGATCACGCCGCGCATCGAGGCCATCGAAGGGTGCGCGCTGCTGTTCGTGCTCGCCATCGGCGGACCGGCGGCGGCCAGGGTGGTCAACCGCCGCATTCATCCGGTGAAGCTCGCGCAGCCGGAGCCGATCGATCGGGTGCTGGAGCGGGTGCAGGCGATGCTGAAGACGGCGCCGCCGCCATGGCTGCGCAAGGCGATGGGCGGTCACGGCGCCAAGCGCCCGGACTTCCTCGAAGACGGCATCGAGGACCGCGAGTGATGGCGGCGATCGCAGAAACGGCGGCGGCCACCCGGACCGATGCCGCCGACCCGCCGACCTACCGCTCATCCCTCGTCACGCTGATGCGGGCTCACGACACCTTCGGCGTGTGGGAGAAGAAATCGGACGACGCGATCCTGCGGGGCTTCGTGCTCGACAGGCAGCAGCGGCGGGCGATTCCGGTCATCGGCGATCCGGATCCGAAGGTGCTGTGGCGGATCGAGGTGTTCCACACCGCTGTCAGCCTGACGGTCACCCGTCGCACCCGGCTCGACGCGACCCCGTTCGTCAAGATCTCCAGCGAGGGATTCGGGCGCGTGCTGATCACCGTCGGGCGGCTGGTGGTGCTCGCCCGCAGCCTGCGGGACGTCCATCGCTTCGGCTTCGAATCGACGGAGGCCCTCGCTGCCGCCGGCGAAGCGCTGGTCGACGCCTGTCTCGACGCCATCGAGCGTCATCCCGCCGTCGCCCGCGACAGCGAATGATCGACCGTAAGGGCGGCGAGATCACGACAGACACGAAAGGAACCTCACCATGTCGGAAGTGCTGGCGCTCAGGCGCGACGGAACCTCCTGGGATCCGATGTTCATCGAGGTGATCGACGCCGAGACCTGCATCGGCTGCGGCCGGTGCTTCAAGGTGTGCGGCCATGGCGTGCTGGCGATGATGGGGATGACCGAGGACGACGACCTCGTCGCCGCCGACGACGACGAGGCCGAGCGCATGGTGATGACGATCGCCGACAGGGGCCGCTGCATCGGCTGCGCCGCCTGCGCCCTGGTCTGCTCGTCCAAGGCGATCGGCTTGATTCCGGCCGCCAAGGTCCTGTCCGCCAAGGTCCTGTCCGCCTGACGATCAATCTGGCCGCCGCGATGACGAGCCTGCACGCGCGGCTGATGGAGTGCGGCCGCGGCGACCCCTTCGACCGCCACGTCTTCGCGTGTGCGATCGTCGCCGGGTGGGCCGAGACCCTGACGCGCGGGCTGGGTCTCGCTCCGACGGCGGTCTCGGACCTCGTCGACCGCTACTTTCCTGGAGCCGAGCGTCACCTTCCCGTCGACGTCTGGGGAGACGGGGCCGGTGAGGATCAGCTCGAAGAGCCCGATCTTCGCCGGCTTCTCCTCGACCACCGCTCCTCCGGCGCCCGCGAGGAGGAATGGCTGGCGGCGATCGTCGCCCGCCGATCGCTGGGCCCCAACCATCTCTGGCAGGACCTCGGCCTGTTCGGCCGCGACGAGCTGAACCGGCTGATGGACCGCCACTTCCGCCGTCTCAAGCGCCTCAACAGCGGCGACATGAAGTGGAAGAAGTTCTTCTATCGACAGCTCTGCGAACGCGACGGCGTCGCGGTCTGCAGGGCGCCGACGTGCGATGCCTGCGTCGATATCGGCCTCTGCTTCGGTCCGGAGGCCGGTGAACCGCTGTCGGTGTTGCAGCGGGACGTGTTGGATGTCCGACAAAGCCGACGTCGGTTCTGACGCCTGTCGGCCCGTCGCCGCTCGACTCCTCCTGTTATCAAACCCTTAAGAGTTGGCACAGGCTTTGCTCTCCAGGGAGGGGCAGTGATCGAGAGCTGGAAGGAACGACATCGATGGTGGCATTGACCGAAAAGGCGCGAGAGACCCTGCAGCGTCTCGTGGCCAACGCCGAGCCCGGGACCAACGGTCTGCGGATCATGGTCGAAACGGGGGGCTGCTCGGGACTGCAATATCGCCTCGGGCTCGAAAAGGCGGCCTGCGACGGCGACCGCGTCTACGAGATCGGCCCCGTCAAGGTCTACGTCGACGCCCGCAGTCTGCCAATCGTCGACGGCCTGCACGTCGATTTCGTCGAAGGCGTCGAGGCGTCGGGCTTCGTGTTCGACAATCCGAACGCCAGGGACATGTGCAGCTGCGGCAAATCCTTCTCCGGCTGAACGGACGACAGCAATGTGGGACTATTCCGAAAAACTCAAGGATCACTTCTTCAATCCACGCAATGTCGGCGTCCTCGAAGGGGCCAACGGAGTGGGCGAAGTCGGCTCGATCGCCTGCGGCGACGCCCTTCGCCTGATGGTGCGCATCGACGACGACACGGGCCGCATCGAAGCGGCGACGTTCGAGACCTTCGGCTGCGGCTCGGCGATCGCCTCGTCGTCGGCGCTCACCGAACTGATCATCGGCAAGACGCCGGACGAAGCGTTGGCGGTGACCAACCAGGACATCGCCGACTACCTCGACGGCCTGCCGATGGAGAAGATGCATTGCTCGGTGATGGGCGCCGAGGCGCTGCGGGCGGCGATCGCCGACTATCGCGGCGAGGCGTGGGTCGATGACGACGACGACGACGGCGCGCTGATCTGCAAGTGCTTCGGCATCGCCGAGGGCATGCTCGAGCGCACGATCCGCGGCAACGCCCTCACCACCCTCGCCCAGGTCACCGCGTACACCAAGGCCGGCGGCAGCTGCGCCACCTGCCACGAGAAGCTCGAGGGCGTCCTGGTGCGCGTGAATGGCGCGATGGTCGCCGAAGGGGTGTTGCCGGCGCGCGCCGCGTTCACCGCGGCCCCGTCGATGCCGAGCCCGGATGACGTCGCCTTGAGCGGCGTCGAGCGCATCCTCGCCGTCCAGCGGGCGATCGACGAACTTCGGCCGGCGTTCGTCGGCGACGGCGGCGATATCAAGCTCGTCGACGTTGCCGGCGATCTGGTGACCGTGAAGCTGTTCGGGACCTGCGCGGGCTGCGAGATGTCGGCGGCAACCCTGCAGGGCCTGCGCCAGAAACTGGTGCCCACTCTCGGCCGCTCGGTGCGCGTCGTCCCCGACACCGCCGTCGCCGCCCTGATCTGACCGTCCGTGGAAAGGACCCGGGACATGGATGCCATCTATCTCGACAACAACGCCACCACCCGCGTCGATCCGCTGGTCGTCGAGGCGATGCTTCCCTATTTCACCGAGCAGTTCGGCAATCCGTCGTCGATGCACGTGTTCGGCGAGGGGGTCGGACGGCGGGTGCGCGAAGCCCGCGGCCAGGTGCAGGTCCTGCTCGGCGCCGAATTCGACCATGAGATCGTCTTCACCTCGTGCGGCACCGAATCGGACAACGCCGCGATCCTGTCGGCGGTCGAAACCCAGCCGGAGCGCCGCGAGATCATCACCAGCGCGGTCGAGCATCCGGCGGTGCTTTCCGTCTGCCGCCACCTCGAGAGACGGGAGGGTTACCGGCTGCACGTCATCCCGGTCGACCGCAAGGGACGTCTCGACATCGAGGCCTTCGCCGCCGCGCTGTCGCCGCGGGTGGCGGTGGCCTCGATCATGTGGGCGAACAACGAGACCGGCACCCTGTTTCCGGTCGAGCAGCTGGCCCGGCTCGCCAAGGCGTTCGGCATCCTGTTCCACTCGGACGCGGTGCAGGCGGTCGGCAAGGTGCCGATGAGGCTGAAGGACTCGGTGATCGACATGGTGTCGCTGTCCGGCCACAAGCTGCACGGGCCGAAGGGGACGGGGGTGCTGTACGTTCGCCGCGGCACCCGGTTTCGCCCCTTGCTGCGCGGCGGCCACCAGGAGCGCGAGCGGCGCGCCGGCACCGAGAACACCGCCGGCATCATCGGTCTCGGCAAGGCCTGCGAACTGGCGATGATCCATCTCGCCGACGAGAACCTGCGGGTGCGGGCGCTCCGCGACAGGCTCGAGCGCGGCATCCTCGATCGGGTCGGCAACTGCTTCGTCACCGGCGATCCGGCCAACCGGTTGCCCAACACCAGCAACATCGCGTTCGAATACATCGAAGGCGAAGCCATCCTCCTCCACCTCAACCGCGACGGGATCGCCGCCTCCTCCGGTTCGGCCTGCACCTCGGGATCGCTGGAACCGTCGCACGTGATGCGTGCCATGGACATTCCGTTCACCGCGGCGCATGGTTCGATCCGGTTTTCGCTGTCCCGGGACAACACCGAGGACGAGATCGACCGGGTGCTCGCCGTGCTGCCACCGATCGTCGACCGGCTGCGCCGGGTGTCGCCGTATTGGTCGGTGGACGCGCCGGCCAAGGCGGCGTTCCAGCCGGACTACGCGTGATCCGGGAGCGATTGCGATGACCGGGCCTGCCGACCACCTGCCGATCATCCACGACACGACCCTTCGCGACGGCGAGCAGACCGCCGGGGTCGCGTTCACCGTCGAGGAGAAGGTCGCGATCGCCGCGGCGCTCGACCGCGCCGGCGTCCGCGAGCTGGAAGTGGGCATCCCGGCGATGGGGGCCCAGGAACGGGACTGCATCCGTGCCGTCGTCGCCGCCGGCCTCGGCTGCACGCTGGTCGGCTGGTGCCGGATGACCGTCGAGGACGTGGAGGCGGCGATCGCCTGCGGCCTCGGGGCGGTCAACGTGTCGCTGCCGGTGTCCGATCAGATGCTTCGCGGCAAGTTCGGCCGCGATCGCCGCTGGGCGATCGATCGCACGGCGCGAGTGGTCGCCCACGCCCGCGACCGCGGACTGGCCGTGGCGGTCGGCGGCGAGGACGCCTCGCGGGCCGATCTCGACCACGTGCTGAGGGTCGTCGATCGCATCTCCGGGCTCGGGGCGCGCCGGTTTCGCTTTGCCGACACCCTCGGCGTGCTCGACCCCTTCGCGACCTTCGAGGCGATCGCACGCCTGAGGGCGCGGACCGCGATCGAGCTCGAGATCCACGCCCACGACGACCTCGGACTCGCCACCGCCAACTCGCTGGCGGCGGTGCGGGCCGGCGCCACCCACGTCAACACCACCGTCAACGGCCTCGGCGAACGGGCCGGCAACGCGCCGCTCGAAGAGGCGGTCGTCGCCCTGTCCGAGCTCTACGGGCTGGAGACCGGCATCGACCGCCGGCAGTTGCCGTCGATCTCCGAACTGGTCGCGGCGGCCTCCGGCCGGCCGGTGCCGCCCAACAAGAGCATCGTCGGGGCCGCCGTGTTCACCCACGAGGCGGGCGTCCACGTCCACGGACTGCTGCGCGATCGATGGAACTATCAGGCGCTGGACCCGGAGGCCCTCGGCCGAACCCATGCCGTCCAGCTCGGCAAGCATTCCGGCACCACCGCCGTCGCCCACGTGTTCGGGACCCTGGGACTGCCGCTGCGGCCGGATCAGGCCGAGATCGTCCTCGATCGGGTCCGCGACCACGCGGTGGCGACCAAGCGGGCGCCGGAACCGGCGATCCTGAAGGCGATCTACCACGAGACGTGCCTGCCGCGACAGGAGCGCCCATGAGCCGGCTGCTGGAAACCCTGAAGTCGCTGGAGACGGCCGAGGACTTCCTCGACCACTTCGGGATCCGTTACGAACAGCGGGTCGTCGACGTCAACCGGCTGCACATCCTGCAACGGCTGCACGACCGTCTCGCCGTGGCCGATCTGGAGCGGATGGACGAAGGCCGCCTGTACGAGACGATGTCGACGTTTCTCGCCGGCGCTTACCGGGACTTCGTCGTCTCGGATGCGCGGACCGAAAAGGTGTTCAAGGTGTTCCACCGGGCGGGCGCAGAGGGAGATCGCTCCGGCCGGACGACGATCCCGCTCGCCGAGGTGCTGGGCGTCGCCCGCCGAGACGAGCCGTGACCCGCACGTGGCCGCCGCTCCGGGGCGAACGGCGCCGGACGGACGAGGAGAGGTGCTGATGTACACGATCACCCGTCGCGAAGCCTTTTCCGAAACCACCTTCCTGTGGGAGGTCGAGGCGCCGGACGTCGCGCGGTCGGCCGAGCCGGGTCATTTCGTGATGCTGCGGCTGCACGAAGGCAGCGAACGGATCCCGCTGACGGTCGCCGATTTCGACCGCGAGCGGGGCACGGTGACGCTGGTGATCCAGGCGCTCGGCAAGACCACCGTCGAGATGCGGGATCGCTATCGGGCCGGGGACACGGTTCTCGACTTCGTCGGTCCGCTGGGCCTGCCGCAGCACGTGGAGAAGGTCGGCCACGTGGTACTGGTCGGCGGTGGCCTCGGTGTCGCGCCGGTGTTCCCGCAGCTGCGCGCCTTCCACGAGGCCGGCAACCGCACCACCGGCATCATCGGCTTCCGCAGCCGGGCGCTGGTGTTCTGGGCCGACCGCTTCCAGAGCCATGCCGACGACCTCGTCGTCTGCACCGACGACGGCAGCTTCGGCCGTCCCGGTCTGGTGACCGGCGCGCTGCGGAGCGTGCTGGAGGCCGATCCGCCCGACCTGGTGATCGCCATCGGGCCGCTGCCGATGATGCAGGCCTGCGTCGAGACCACCCGCCCGTTCGGCGTCAGGACCATGGTGTCGCTCAACGCGATCATGGTCGACGGCACCGGCATGTGCGGCTCCTGCCGCGTCAGCGTCGACGGCGAGGTGCGGTTCGCCTGCGTCGACGGTCCCGACTTCGATGGCCACCGGGTCGATTTCGGGGAGCTGATCGCCCGTCAGAAGCGGTTCAAGAGCCAGGAGGCGAAGGCGAACGCCGACTACGCCCACGTCTGCAACCTGGAGAAGACCCTGTTCGAGGACGAGAAGCGCGGCTACAAGAAGCTGACGGCGCTGCGGCCGACCCAGATCGCGATGCCGGAGCGCGACGCCGCCGAGCGGGCCCGCAATTTCAAGGAGGTCAACCTCGGCTACGGCCTCGAGGACGCCCTCGAGGAGGCGGAGCGCTGCATCCAGTGCAAGAAGCCGACCTGCATCGCCGGCTGCCCGGTCGCCATCGACATCCCCCGCTTCATCCGCCACCTGCTGGTGCGCGATCTCGACGGCGCCCTCGCGGTGATCAACGAGTCCAATCTGTTTCCGTCGATCTGCGGCCGCGTCTGCCCGCAGGAGACCCAGTGCGAGAGCCAGTGCGTGATCGGCCGCAAGATGGAGCCGGTGGCGATCGGCCGCCTGGAGCGGTTCGTCGGCGATCATGCCCGCGCGCCGAAGGCGGCCCCACCCCGCTCCGCCGGCGCGCTCGGCCGGGTCGCGATCGTCGGGTCCGGACCGGCCGGCCTCGCCGCCGCGGCCGACCTCGTGCGGTTCGGCGCCGACGTCACCGTGTTCGAGGCCCTGCACGTGGTCGGCGGCGTCCTGCGGTACGGCATCCCGTCGTTCCGGCTGCCCCGCGACATCATCGCCCGCGAGGTCGAGCGGCTCGGCGACCTCGGGGTCCGGTTCGAGACCAACAAGGTCGTCGGCAAGACCTTCTCGATCCCGCAGCTCATGAACGGCAAGGGCTTCGACGCGGTGTTCATCGGCGCCGGCGCCGGGGCGCCCTCGTTCCTCGGCATTCCCGGCGAGTTCGCGGGCCAGGTCTACTCCGCCAACGAGTTCCTGACCCGGGTCAACCTGATGGGCGGCGACCGGTTCCCGTATCTCGACACGCCGATCGGCATCGGCGACAGCGTCGTGGTGATCGGCGCCGGCAACACCGCCATGGACTGCCTGCGGGTCGCCAAGCGGCTCGGCGTCGCGACCGTGCGCTGCGTCTACCGGCGGACCGAGGCGGAAGCGCCGGCCCGCGTCGAGGAACTGCGTCACGCCAGGGAGGAGGGGATCGAATTCTTCTTCCTGCATGCGCCGGTCGAAATCCGCACCGACGACGACGGCAACGTGCGCGGCATGACGGTGCAGAAGATGGCTCTCGGCGAGCCCGACGAGCGCGGCCGCCGCCGCCCGGTGCCGCTCGACGAGTTCGTCGATCTCGCCTGCGACACCGTCATCTACGCCCTCGGCACCCAGGCCAATCCGATCATCGGCCAGGCGACCCCGGACCTGGCGCGCAACAAGTGGGGCAACATCGTCGCCGACCAGACCACCCAGGCGACCAACCTTCCGGGTGTGTTCGCCGGCGGCGACATCGTCAGCGGCGGGGCCACGGTGATCCTCGCCATGGGCGCCGGCCGGCGCGCCGCCAAGGCGATCGCCACCTATCTCGCCGACGGCGAACGGCGCTGGCCGCTGGCGCCGCAGGCCGTCGAAACCGACACCCCGCCGCGCCCGGAAACGGCCGCGACCGCCTGAGAGGAGGCCCTGTCCGTGTTCTGCCCGAAATGCCATCAACCGCTCGACGGCCCGGAGGAGTACATCTGCTGCGGCAACGACGTGCTGCAGTGGCGGTGCCGGGACTGCGGCAAGGTCAGCGAGGGGTTCGCGTTTCCCTATGGCCTCTGTCCGTTGTGCGACGGGTCGCTCGAACCGCTGGCGCCGCGCGAGATCGGCGACGACGAAGCGCTGGGCGCGGTGCAGATCGCGTTCGAGATCGAACTCGGCGGCCGCGCCTTCTACCGCCAGGCGGCGGCGACGGCGAAGGACAGAGGACTGCGCGAGCTGTTCGGGAAGCTCGCGGAAATGGAGGACCAGCACATCGAAACCCTGTCGCGCCGCTACCATGCGTCCCTGCCGGCGCTGCCGGAGCGCTCCGGCGTCGCGCGCGCCGCCATCTTCGCCGGCATCGACGGCCGGACCGAGGACGCGGCCGACCTGCTGCGCATCGCGATCGCCTGCGAGACCCGTGCCCGCGAGTTCTTCGAGGAGCAGAGCCGCCAGATGCCCGAAGGCTCCGTCGCCCACCAGCTCTACCGCGAGCTGGCGGCGGAAGAACACGAGCACGCGGAGCTGTTGTCGACGGAACTGGACCGTCGTGCGGAGGGCAAGACCGGCCTGCTCTGAGCCCGCGCCTGCCCGGTTCTGTGCGACCGGGTCTGCCGCCGTCGGGGCGGGGACGGAGGCCGTCGGCCGTGTTCGCGGAGCGGCAAAAAACCGTGGCCTTGCTCCCGATTGCCCCCTAGATTTCGCGGCGATGCCTGCCTTCTCCTCTCATCGCGATGGTCTTGGGTTCCGTCTGTTCTGGCATCTGCGCGCGGCCCTGCTGTTGATGGTGCTGTGGGTCGCGCTCGCCGGGCCTGAAAGCCTGTGGGTCGGCGCCGGTTTCGCGGCGTTGGGGGTGTTGGCCGGAGCATGGCTGGTGCCGGGCGAGCCGCACGCCTGGCGGCCGCTTCGCCTGGTGGGCTTTGCCGCCTACTTCGTGCGGGAGTCGTGGAACGGTGGCGTCGATGTGGCGCGGCGCGCCTTCGATCCGGCGCTGCCGATCGCGCCCGCTCTGGTCGAGCACCGGCTGCGGCTCGCTCCCGGCATGGCGCAGACGGCGTTCGTCTGCATCTGCAGTCTGCTCCCCGGCACCCTGAGCGTCGCGGTCCACCCGGAGCGGGATCTGCTGCTGGTCCATGCGCTGTCGCCCGATGCCGCCTCGCAACTGGATGTCCTGGAAGAGCGGATCGCCTGGTTGTTCGCGGCTCCGCTGCCGCCTCAGCCATGATGGAGCTGGCGCTTCCGCTTGCGGTTCTGTTCCTGCTGCTGTGTCTCGGCGCCGGCCTGTGGCAGATCGCCCGCGGTCCGACGGCTGCGGACCGCATGCTGGCGGCCCTGTTGTTCGGCAGCACCACGGTCGCCATCCTGCTGCTGCTGGCCGAGTGGATGGCGCAACCGGCGCTCCGCGACGTTGCGCTGCTGTTCGTGCTGCTGGCGGCGATCATCAGCGTCGCCTTCATCGCGTTGCCGAGCCGCGACGAGCGCGAGAGGAGGGGATGAGCGTGGTCGACGCCGTCGCCGTGGTTCTGCTGACCGCCGGGTGTGGGTTCTACCTCGCGGCGATCGTCGGCTTGCTGCGCTTTCCGGATGTGCATTGCCGGCTGCATGCCCTCACCAAGGCGGACAACCTCGGCTTGATGCTGGTCTGTGCCGCACTGGCGGTGTATGGCGGCTCGCTTCGGGTGGCCCTGCTGCTGGTTATCGTCTGGCTGTTCGCACTCGTCGCCGCTGCCATCTCGGCCCACCTGATCGCGCGCCACGCCCAGCAACAAGGTGACCAACAGCCATGACGTCTGGAGGTCTCGACGGCGCGGTCGACGCGCTGTTGGCGCTCGGCATCGTTTGGCTCGCCTGGCAGGTCGTTTCGGGCCGCACGCTGTTCCGCTCCATCGTCATGTTCGTGGTGCTCGGGCTGGTGATGGCGGTGACGTGGGCGCGATTGCGCGCCCCCGACCTGGCCCTCGCCGAGGCCGCGATCGGCGCCGGGGTGACCGGCGCGATGTTCATTCTCGCCCACCGTCGACTGCTCGCTGCGCACCCCGACAAGACGAGCCGATCCTACGGCCGGCCATCGGTCTTGGCGGCACCGCTCGCGACGCTCAGTGCGGTCCTGGTGCTGGGGCTCGGAGTCGCGGTTCTCGACCTGCCGTCGCCGACCGCGGAGGATGGCGTGTCGGCCGGGGCCATGGTGGGGAGGCTGCTCGCCGACACCGGCGTCGACAACCCGGTGACCGGCGTTCTGCTGCTGTTTCGCGGCTATGACACCCTGCTCGAGATGGCGGTGCTGTTTGCCGCGTGGCTGGGGCTCTGCATCGTGCAGCCGCCGCCGGACCAGCCGCACAGGCGGCCGACGCCCCTGAACCCGATGCTGGAGGCGATGCAGGCGACGGCGGTCCCGAGTGCGGTCCTGGTCGGCGGCTACCTGCTCTACATCGGTTCCAAGGCGCCGGGAGGGGCCTTCCAGGCCGGTGCCGTTCTCGCCGCCGCCGGCGTTCTTCTGGTTCTGACCGGCCGGCTGCGGCCGGAGGCCGATCCTGCGTTACTGCTGCGGATCGGGGTGGTGCTGGGCCTGCTCGCCTTCTGCCTGATCGGGCTGGGGCAGATCGCATTCGATCAGCGCGCGCTGGCGTTGCCCGGATTGTGGGCGGTCTACCTGATCGAGGGAGCCATGGCGCTTTCGATCGCGCTGACGCTGACGCTGCTGGTCCTGGGAGCCGCCGCCACCCGCCGGGGTCGGCGATGACCGCATCGCAGGCCATCTATCTCGGTGCCGCGGCGGCGCTGACCGGGCTCGGCATCTATGGCGTCGCGAGCGCCGTCCATCCGCTGCGCAAGCTCCTGGCGCTCAACGTCGCCGGAATCGCCATCTTCCTGCTGCTGATCACCCTCGGCGGGCGCGGCGGCGGCGTTCCGGACGCGGTGTCTCAGGCGATGGTGCTGACCGGGATCGTCGTCGCGGTGTCGGCGACCGGGTTCGCGCTGGCGCTGATGCTGGCGCTGCAGCGGATCACCGGCGAAACCACGCTCGACGCCGAAGGGCGGGCGCCGCACCCGGCCACGGATGCGGATGAACGTTGAACTGCTCCTGGCTCCGGTGTTTCTGCCGCTTGTCGCCGCACTGCTGGCGGCCATCTGCGGTGCCGCGGCGGGCCGCTGGCTGACCCTGCTGACCAGCGTTGCGCTGCTCGCGACACTGGCGCGGCTCACCGTCGTGATCGCGAACGGGCCGCTTGAGTACGCGTTGGCGGACGTTGCGGTGCCGCTCGGTATCCGGCTCGTCCTCGACGACCTCGGCCTTCTCATGTTGTGGCTGGTCGGCATCGTCTACGCGGCGACCGGCGTCCATGCGCGGACGAGCATCGGCGCCGGCCGCGCGGCGGGACGCTTCTGGCCGGTGTGGCTGTTGATGCAGGCCGCCCTGAACGCGCTGTTCCTGTCGGCCGATCTCTTCAACATCTATGTCGTCCTCGAGATTGCCAGCCTGTGCGGCATCGCGCTGATCAGCTACGAGATGAAGGCCGAGGCGTTGCGGGCGGCGATGCGCTACTTGTTGCTGGCGTTGCTGGCGTCGCTCCTCTACCTGCTCGGCGTCGCGGTGATCTATGGGGCGACCGGGGCCCTCGATATCGCCATCGCCGGGGCCCGTCTCGACGGCGGGATCGCCACGATCGCGGCGCTGGGGCTGATCACCGGCGGTCTGCTGCTCAAATCGGCGATCTTTCCCCTGCATGGCTGGCTGCCGCCCGCCAACGGCAGCGCGCCGGCGCCCGTCAGTGCGGTGCTTTCGGCATTGCTGGTCAAGGCCTCCCTCTACCTCCTCTACAGGACCTGGTTCTGGATGCCGGTGCCGTTGGACCTCGCCGCCGCCGGGCAGCTGTTGGCGGCGCTCGGGGCCGGTGCTCTCGTCTACGGCTCGATCTTGGCGCTGCGCCAGGAGCGGCTCAAGTCCGTGGTCGCCTATTCGACCGTCGCCCAGCTCGGCTACCTGATGCTGGTGTTCGCCTTGCCCGGGGCCTGGAGCGGCACCGTCTATCACCTCCTCAGCCACGGACTCGCCAAGGCGGCGATGTTTCTGGCCGCCGGCAACATGGTGTGGGTCCTGGGCAGCGACCGCCTGGACCACCTCCCCGGCGTTGACCGCCATCTGCCGATCAGCACGCTCGCCTTCGCGCTCGCCGCGGTCAGTCTGATGGGCCTGCCGCCGAGTGGCGGCTTTCTCGCCAAGTGGATACTGCTCAGCGCCGCCTGGAACGCCGGGGCATGGGGCTGGGTCGTGTTGCTGGCGGCCGGCAGCCTGCTCGCCGCCGCCTACCTGTTCCGGGTCCTGGTCATCGCCTTTTCCCCCGCCTCGGCGCCGCAAGCGCCGCAACCACGGCGGCCGCCGCACCGGGGCATGGAGGTCTCGGCGTTGGCGCTGGCCCTGGTCGCCATCGCCGCCGGCTTCACCGCAGCGCCGGTGCTCGACCGGCTGTCGACACCGCC
>JBHJOP010000127.1:0-2046 GCA_050329575.1 Rhodospirillales bacterium
CGGCTGGCGGCCGGCGGCGGCGGCGATCGGTCGCCGCGACCGACCGGGCTGGTGGCGCCGGTCGAGACGATCGCGGCGGCGGCCGAGACCGCGCATGTCACCGTGGTCCTCGATCACGACGGCCATCTCCGCCACGACCATCCGGTGATCGGCTACCGCGGCGCGTTCTATCCGTCGCTGCCGATCGAGGTCGCGCGGCTCGCCCTCGGCGTCGCCAAGGACCGGGCCGCCGTCCGCTTCGGCGAGGGGATCGCGCTCGGCGACCGGCTGGTCGCCACCGATTCGCGGATGCGGCTGCCGGTCAACCACCACGGTCCGCGGGGCAGCTTCCCGAGCTGGAGCCTCGCCCGGGTGATCGACGGCGGCGTGCCGGCCGGCACCTTCCGCGGCCGGGTGGTGCTGATCGGCGGGACCGCGGTCGGCCTCGGCGACACCTTCGCCTCCCCGTTCGGCCGCGCGCTGCCCGGCGTCGAGCACTACGCCAGCGTCGTCGACAACGTCGTGCGCGGCGACGGCCTGGTCCGCGGCGACTGGACGCTGGCGGCCGACGTGCTGGCGATCGTCGCCGGCGGTCTGGCGGCGGCGGCGTTCACCGCGCTGTTCTCGCCGCTGATCGCCGGCGCGGCGACGCTGGTCCTCGTCGTCGCCTGGGGGGCCGTCGCGCTGGCCGCGTTCGTCGCGGCGGGGGTGTGGCTGACCGTCACCATGCCGGTCGCGGCGACGCTGGCCGTGTTCGCCTGGTCGTCGGTCGAGCGGGCGATGGGCGAGCGCCGGCGCCGCCGCAGCGCCGAGCGCCAGCGGCGCAACCTGGCGCGCTACGTGCCGACCAACCTCGCCGACACCCTCGCCGGCCGCGACGCGCCCTACACCGCCGACCGTCGCCAGGACGCGGCGGTGATGTTCGTCGACATCGTCGGCTTCACCACCCTCGGACAGCGGATGAGCCCCGATCAGCAGCTGGCGCTGCTGCGCGGGTTCCACCGGCTGGTCGAAGGGGCGGTGCGCGACCATCGCGGCATCATCGACAAGTTCGTCGGCGACGGCGCCTCGGCGTCGTTCGGCATTCCCGAACCGGGCCCCGCCGACGCGCTGGACGCGGTGTGCTGCGCCCGCCGCCTCGCCGCCGACGTCGCCGGCTGGCGGGGCGATTCGAAGACCGGCCCGCTGCCGGATGTCGCCATCGGCATCGGCCTCCACTACGGGCCGGTGGTGGTCGGCGAGATCGGCGGCGACCGGCAGGTCCAGCTCACCGTCACCGGCGATACCGTCAACGTCGCCAGCCGCCTGGAGGCGCTGACCCGCACCCACGGTGCCACCAT
This sequence comes from Rhodospirillales bacterium, assembly GCA_050329575.1. Classification (GTDB taxonomy): domain Bacteria; phylum Pseudomonadota; class Alphaproteobacteria; order Rhodospirillales; family Defluviicoccaceae; genus JAUXFS01. The sequence continues at coordinate 1,320 of JBHJOP010000127.1, forward strand.
CGTCGCCTCCGAGTCGGTGATCGCGGCGGCGCGGGCCGCGGGCGGCGGGGCGGCGCTGGCCGGCTTCGTCGAACTGCCGGCCCAGCCGGTGCGCGGGCGCGACGAACCGATCCGCCTCTGGGGATGGCGGCCGACGGACCAAGCGAGGCGATCGGGGAAGGGGCGTGACCAGTAGAAACACTCGGGAGACAACGAGCGCCGAAGGGGAGGAATCGGTGATCCTGACGGGGTTTGCCGACACATCATCTCGGCACAAAACCATAGAAAATCACGGTTCCGAAACGCTTTTTTAGGGGCTTCGTCGCCGCTTGTCGCGATGGGCACTGGATGACAACGCCGTGACAACATCGAAAATATCTAGTTTCATTGGCAAAATATCCAAATGGGGCACTTCAAGTGCTGACATAATGCATTTCGTATGGAATGCGTCCCCGTGTGAAGTTTCATGAGATTTCGCTGTCAAATTGTGATTGAACCGGGTATGATCTCTAACTGCCGGTAAGGGGCCGGGCCGCGCACTGCGGGTACGGCCCCGCAACAGCTCCCACGAGGGGAGTGGACGAGTTAACTCGATCACAAGGAGGAGTTTCGATGGCACAATTTTTCGAACCGCCGTATTTCGGCACCCCGAACGCGGACCACATGGTCGGGACGGCCGAAGGCGAGGTGATGTGGGGTGAGGAAGGCGCCGACAACATGTTCGGCGAAGGCGGCAACGACAAGATGT
>JBHJOP010000011.1:0-19056 GCA_050329575.1 Rhodospirillales bacterium
GGCGCTGGCCGGGCTGCCGGCCGGCGGTGCCGATGCGGCGGCGTTGGCCGGGCTGCGAAGTCGGCTGCTGCAGGGACTCGGCGGTCGCCTGAGCGCACTGCGCGAGTCCCTCGAGGCCGAATCGGTGAGCTTCGACGACCTGCCGGCCGACCTGCGCGAGCGCTTCGTCGCTCCCGACGGGCGAGCGCGACTGGTGATCGAACCGCGCGCCGACATTCAGCGCGATCCGCAGGCGCTTCGCGAATTCGTGGAGGCGGTGCGGACCGTCGCGCCCAACGTTACCGGCCCGCCGGTGGTGATCCTGGAAGGTGGACGGGCGGTGGTACGGTCCTTCCTCCAGGCCGCTGGACTGGCGCTGGCGGCGATCACCGCCCTGCTCGCGCTGCTGTTGCGCAACGTCCGCGACATCGCGCTGGTGTTCGCCCCGCTGGGGTTGGCGACGCTGCTCACGGTGGCGGCGACGGTGGTTCTCGACCAGCCGTTCAACTTCGCCAACGTCATCGCCTTGCCGCTGCTGTTCGGCCTCGGGGTTGCCGGCAGCCTGCAGCTGGTGATGCGCGAGATCCGCGAGCAGGGGACCGCCTCGGTGATGATCTCCAGCACGCCGCGCGCCGTGGTGTTCAGCGCGCTCACCACCATCGGCTCGTTCGGCAGCCTCGGCCTCTCCGGCCATCCCGGCACCGCGAGCATGGGGTTGCTGCTGACGATCTCGATCAGCCTGTCGATGCTGTGCACCCTGCTGGTGCTGCCGGCGCTGATGGCCGTCTTCACGCCCACCCGGTAGCGGCGTTCGGACTCACCCCATCTGGCCGTGGCAGTGCTTGTATTTCTTGCCGGAGCCGCAGGGGCAGGGGGCGTTGCGGGCGACGCGGCCCCAGGTGGCGGGGTCCTTGGGGTCGACGGTCGTCGACCCTTGGCGGGAGCGGAGCGGCGCCGCAGCGGGAGCCGCCGCCGATGCGGTCGGCCGCAGCGGAGCGGCCTCGGCGGTGGCGAACGCCGGGTCCTCGCGGGTCTCGTGCGTCTCCCGCTCGCCGCGCGGCAGGAGCGCGTCCTCCTTCGGCGTCATCTGCAACTCGACGTGGGCGAGCACCAGGGTGACCCGTTCGCGCAGCCGCTCCAGCATCGCCTCGAACAGATCGAAGGCCTCGCGCTTGTACTCGTTGAGCGGGTCCTTCTGGGCGTAGGCGCGAAGCCCGATGCCCTGGCGCAGATGGTCGAGTCCGAGAAGGTGCTCCTTCCACACCTGGTCGAGGATCTGCAACAGCAGGCTCTTCTCGACCATCCGCATCACCTCGGGGCCGAAGTTGGCGGCCTTCTCCGCCATCCGGCGGTCGACGGCGGCGGTCAGCCGCTCGCGGATCTCGGCGTCGGCGATGCCCTCCTCGGCCGCCCAGTCGGCGAACGGCAGGCCGAGGCCGAAGATGCGCAGCACGTCGGCGTGCAGGCCGGCCATGTTCCACTGCTCGGCATAGGCGTCCTTGGGCACGTGCCGGGCGACGAGGGCGTCGACGACGTGGTGGCGCATGTCGACCACCGTGTGCGAGACGTCGTCCTCGGTCATCAGCTCGCGGCGCTGCTCGTAGACCACCTTGCGCTGGTCGTTCATCACGTTGTCGAACTTGAGCAGGTTCTTGCGGATCTCGAAGTTGCGCGCCTCGACCTTCTGCTGCGCCTTCTCGAGCGCCCTGTTGACCCACGAGTGGACGATCGCCTCGCCCTTCTCAAGGCCCAGCTTCTGCAGCATGCCGTCGATGCGCTCGGAGCCGAAGATGCGCATCAGGTCGTCTTCCAGCGACAGGAAGAACTTGGACGCGCCGGGATCGCCTTGCCGTCCCGAGCGGCCCCGCAACTGGTTGTCGATGCGGCGGCTCTCGTGGCGCTCGGTGCCGAGGATGAACAGGCCGCCCGCCGCCACCACCTTGGCCTTGTCGGCGGCGACCTCGGCGCGGATGCGGGCCCTGCCGTCGCCGTCGGCGGCGGGGTCGTTGATTTCCTGGCGGATGCGCATGTCGGGGTTGCCGCCGAGCTGGATGTCGGTGCCGCGGCCCGCCATGTTGGTGGCGATGGTGACCGCACCAGAGACCCCGGCCTGGGTGATGATCGCCGCCTCCTGCTCGTGATAGCGGGCGTTCAGCACGTTGTGCAGGATCTTCTTCTCTTTCAGCATCGAAGACAGGTGCTCGGACTTCTCGATGCTGACCGTGCCGACGAGGACCGGCTGGCCGCGTTCGCGGCAATCGAGGATCTGTTCGACGATGGCCTCGTACTTCTCCTCGGCGGTGCGGTAGACCTCGTCGTCGTTGTCGGTGCGGACGCACGGCACGTTGGTCGGAATGTCGATCACCTCGAGCCCGTAAATCTCGGCGAACTCGCCGGCTTCCGTCATCGCCGTGCCGGTCATCCCGGCCAGCTTCGGATACAGCCGGAAGTAGTTCTGGAAGGTGATCGACGCCAGCGTCTGGTTCTCCTGCTGGATGTGCACCCCTTCCTTGGCCTCCAGCGCCTGGTGCAGGCCCTCGGAATAGCGGCGGCCCTCCATCATCCGACCGGTGAACTCGTCGATGATCACCACCTTGTCGTCCTTGACGATGTAGTCGGTGTCGCGGCTGAACAGCTTGTGGGCGCGCAGGGCCTGGTTGGCGTGGTGGACGAGCGAGATGTTGACGACGTCGTAGAGATTGCCCTCGACCAGGAGGCCGCCGTCCCGCAGCATCGCCTCGATCTTCTCCATGCCGGTCTCGGTGAACGACACCGCGCGCGCCTTCTCGTCCTTCTCGTAGTCTTCGTCGGCGAGGCGGGGGATCAGCGTGTTGATCCGCATGTAGAGCTCGGAGGAGTCCTCGGCCGGGCCGGAGATGATCAGCGGCGTGCGCGCTTCGTCGATCAGGATCGAATCGACCTCGTCGACGATCGCGTAATGAAACGGCCGGTGTGCCATGTCATCGCGGCGGAACTTCATGTTGTCGCGGAGGTAGTCGAAGCCCAGCTCGTTGTTGGTTCCGTAGGTGACGTCGCAGGCGTACGCCGCCCGGCGCTCGGCATCGTTGAGCCCGTGGACGATACAGCCGACGCCGAGATCGAGGAAGCGGTAGATCTCGCCCATCCATTCGGCGTCGCGGCGGGCGAGGTAGTCGTTGACGGTGACCACGTGCACGCCCTTGCCGGTCAGCGCATTGAGGTAGACCGGCAGGGTGGCGACCAGCGTCTTGCCCTCGCCGGTCTTCATCTCCGCGATCATCCCGCGGTGGAGGACGATGCCGCCCAGAAGCTGGACGTCGAAATGGCGCTGGCCGAGGGTGCGCTTGGCCGCCTCGCGCACGGTGGCGAAGGCCTCGGCCAACAACTCGTCGAGCGTCTCGCCCGCGGCCAGCCGGTCGCGCAGCCAGGGGGTGCGGTCGCGCAACGCATCGTCGCCGAGCGCCGCCAACGACGGCTCGAGGGCGTTGATCGCTTCGACGTGCCTGCGCAGGCTTTTCAGGAAACGTTCGTTGGCGGTGCCGAACACGCGCCGGGCGAGTGCGCCGAACATCCACGGTCCTCGAAACAAAAAGGCGGCCTCGGGGCGCGCTTGCTGGCCCCCGTCCGCCGTCCCCGGGCGAAGAGATAGACGCGGCGGCCGGTCCTGTCAATCCGAACGCCCGGTTCCGGGCCCGGCCCGCCGGCGGCTGCGGCGGCCTTGCTCCCGGGTCGCCGATGTGCTTTATCGCCGGTTCGATCACCGTCCGGCGCAGGGCGTTCGCCGCCGTCCGGTGCCGAGGAGAACACTCCGATGTTCAGAGTTTTCGCCGGCGTCGCGGCCGCCGTCGCCATCGCCGCCGTCCTCGCATGGCCAACCTGGGCGGCCGACGCCGAGGATGATCCCGTCGTCGCCAGGGTCGACGGCACCGAGATCCGCCGATCGCAGGCGCTCGAGGTTCGCCGCCGGCTGCCGCCACAGATGCAGCAGGTGCCGGACGAGCTGCTGCTGCCGGTGCTGGTCAACATCGTCATCGATACCAGGATCGTCGCCGACGAGGCGCGCCGGCAGGGGCTCCAGGACGACCCGGACGTGCGCGCACAGATGGCGAAGCTGGAGGACCTGATCCTGGAACAGGTGCTGATCCAGCGCACGATCGAGAGCGGCCTCACCGACGCCGCGGTGGCGGACCGCTATCGGACGCTGGTCGACGAGGGCAAGGGCGAAGAGGAGGTCCGTGCCCGGCACATTCTTGTCGAGACCGAAGAGAAGGCCAAGGCGTTGATCGTCGAGTTGCGGACGGGGGCCGATTTCGGCGAACTCGCGGACCGGGAGTCGACGGATCGGTCGGGGTCCAAGGGTGGCGATCTCGGCTACTTCGCCAAGGGCGAGATGGTGCCGGCGTTCGCCGACGCGGCGTTCGCGATGGCGGTCGGCGCGTACAGCGAGCAGCCCGTCGAGACCCAGTTCGGGTGGCACGTGATCAAGGTCGAAGACCGCCGCGACCGGCAGCCGCCGCCGCTGGATGAGGTTTCCGACCAGCTGCGCAGCGAGATGGCCCGCGAGGCGCGCACCGCCTACCTCGAACGGCTGCGCGACAACGCCACCATCGAACGGTTCGACGAGCCGGTGCCCGCGCCCGCTCAGCCGGCCCGCTGACGGCAACGGGACGGCCCGCCGTCACCCCCAGTCGAAACGATCAGCCATGCCCAAGACGTCGCCCCTCGCTCCCGCCCGTTTCCCGATTGTGCCACCGGTCGCCGGCGTGCGCTTGGCGACGCACGCCTGCCAGTTGCGCTATCGCGACCGCGACGACGTGCTGCTCGTCGAACTCGCCGAGGGAACTGCCGTCGCGGGCGTGCTCACCCGCTCGACCACCGCGTCGGCGCCGGTGCTGTGGTGCCGCAACGCGCTGATGGGCGGCGCGGCGCGGGCGCTGGTGGTCAACGCCGGCAACGCCAACGCGTTCACGGGTGCGCTCGGAGAACAGGCGGTCGGACGAACGGTGGAGGCCGTCTGCGCGGAGCTGAGGTGCCCGCCGAGCCAGGTGTTCGTCGCCTCCACCGGGGTGATCGGCGAGCCGTTGCGGGCCGAGAAGATCGTCGCCGCGCTGGCCGAACTGCGCCGCAACCTGACTGTTGACGGCTGGGAGGCGGCGGCGCGGGCGATCGCCACCACCGACACCTACCCCAAGGGCAGCACGGCCCGCGCCACCATCGACGGCGTGGCCGTGACCATCAGCGGCATCGCCAAGGGCTCCGGGATGATCGCGCCTGACATGGCGACCATGCTCGGGTTCGTGTTCACGGACGCGGCGATCGCGCCCGGCGTGCTGCAGGTGCTGCTGGGCGCGGCGGTCGACCGGTCGTTCAACTGCATCACAGTCGACGGCGACACCTCGACCAGCGACACCCTGCTGCTGTTCGCCACCGGCGCCGCCCGGCACGACGTCATCGTCGATGCGAGCGATCGGCGGCTGGCCGACTTCCGGGCTAGGCTCGGCGACGTGATGGTCGACCTCGCCCACCAGGTCGTGCGCGACGGCGAGGGCGCCTCGAAGTTCGTGACGATCGGCGTTTCCGGCGCCGAGAGCGACACCGCTGCGCGGCGCATCGGCCTCGCGATCGCCAATTCGCCTCTGGTCAAGACGGCGATCGCGGGGGCGGATGCCAACTGGGGCCGCATCGTGATGGCGATCGGCAAGTCGGGCGAGAAGACGGACCGGAACCGGATCGCGATCCGCATCGGCGGCCTGCCGGTCGCCCTGCACGGGGCCGCGATCTCGGGCTACGAGGAGGGGCCGGTCGCCGGCCACATGAAGGGATCGGAGATCGACATCGCCGTCGACGTCGGCGTCGGCGACGGATCCGCCACCGTCTGGACCTGCGATCTGACCCACGACTACATCTCCATCAATGCCGATTACCGGTCCTGATCCCGGTTGCCTGCAGGCGGAGACGCGCACCTCCGACAGACCGCTGCCGCTGGTGCTGGTGGCGGCGGTGGCGCTGATCGACGTCGACGGCCGGGTGCTGCTGGCGCAACGGCCGCAAGGCAAGCACTTGGCGGGGTTGTGGGAGTTTCCGGGCGGGAAGATCCGCGCCGGCGAATCCCCGGAAGCCGCGCTGGTTCGAGAACTGCGCGAGGAACTGGCGGTCGACATCACAGAAAGCTGCCTCGCACCGTTCGCTTTCGCCTCGCACGCCTACGAGGACTTCCGGCTCCTGATGCCGCTCTACCTCTGCCGGGTATGGAAGGGGACGCCGACCCCGCTGGAGGGGCAGGCGCTCAGATGGGTGCAGCCGCGGGCGATGGCGTCGCTGCCGATGCCGCCGGCGGACGCGCCGCTGGTCGCGATGCTGCGCGACTGGCTGTGATCCGAGGCATCAGCGCAGGCTTTCGATGTAGGCGATGAGGTTTTCGATCTCCCGGCGGCTGAGGCTGAGGCCGGGCATGCCGCCGTGGGGTTGGACCAGAAAGGCGTGCAGTCGATCGGCGGTCGTCTTCGGGTCGCGGGCCACCGCGGCGAGCGGGCGGGCGCCGTCGATGGTGGTGAGGCGGCCTTCGACCAGATGGCAGGCCCCGCACCACGTCGCGGCCAAGTCCCGACCGGCCGCCGGGTCGCCGGCGGCGGCGAGTGGTGGCGAGAGGAGCAGGATCGCGCAAAGCGTCGCGACGACGCGAACCATGACCATGACGTGGGTGCTCCGCCGGCCGGCCTATCCCCTGGGCCGGTAGTGAATGCGCGTTCCCCTCTTGTCGAAGGTGGCGCCGACCCACCGGCCCTGGTCGTCGTAGAAGACGTCGCCGTCGAGAACGCTGGTCAGCCGGTAGCGGGTGACCGGGCGCGGGGCGCCGTCGACGGAGAGCACGGTCCGGTCGCGATCGTGGACGACCTGTTCCTTGAGCGTTCCCTTCTGCGGATCGATCAGCAGGGTGTGGGACACGATCGCCGGGTTCCAGAAGCTGCCGACCATCACGTCGCCCGGCGCGAGGGCCGTGCCCCGCCGGCCGGTCACCTCGAAGGCGGGGCCGCGCGCCCGCCCGACCACCGTGTCCCGTCGACCGTTGTCTTCGGTGGTGCTGGCGAAGGCGTCGAGGCGATCGCCCTTCCAGGTTTCGGCGCTGCGGTGACTGTAAGCGAACAGGGTCAGGAACAGGAGTTTGACCTCGATCTCGATGCGGGTCTCGACCAGGAGATCGCTGCCGAAACCGTCGAAGTCGACCCGGTGGTTGCCGACGACGCGGTCGTCGATCAGGATGTCGAAGCGAAGTGGGCGGATGATCGTTCTCGGAGTCGCCGCCGCCGGGCGGGTACCGCCGACGGCGGAACCGACGAGCATGGCCGCGGCCGCCGATCCGATGAGCCGGCGTCGTGAAAACAGGGAGGGTGTGTTGTCGTGCATGAGTGTCCCGTGAGCGGTCGCTGCTTCTCAAAAGCCTCTCGGCGTGATACACGACCCGCCTTCGCGTCCGCAAGGCCCGGCCGGCCGCCTCGTCCTATCTCGATTCGACGCTGATGTCCATTTCGTGGCGAGGTCGCAGGGCGGACCACGGCGGCCCGTTCGGCGGTCCCGCGGCGCGGCGGTCCACCTGCGGGAGGGGGGAATGACGATCAAGATCGAGAAGCCGACGGCGGCCGAGATCGCCGCCATGAAACGGTGCCCGATCTGGTCGAAGGAGGAGAGTGTCTTCGACTGGGCTTACGATGCCGAGGAGACCTGCTACCTTCTCGAGGGCGAGGTCGAGGTCACTGCGGAGGACGGCAGCGTCGTCGCGTTTGGCGCCGGCGACCTGGTCACGTTTCCGAAGGGCTTGAAATGCGTCTGGGATGTCCGCCGGGCGGTGCGCAAGCATTACCGGTTCGGCTGATCGCTCCCGGATCGGCGGCGTGAAGCCGCTCGGCGCGGGCACCTCGGACGACGACGGAAGGACGCAGACGGTGGACGAGTGGCCGACCCACGGTGGCGAAGTCGACGCGGCGGCGGCCCGCTACGGGGTGCCGCGGGAACGGTGGCTCGACCTCTCGACCGGCATCAGCCCCCATCCGTATCCGCTGCCCGACCTCGCCGGCGAATACTGGTACCGGCTGCCCGATGCCGGTGTCGACGGCTGGCTGTGCGAGGTGGCGGCCCGCTACTACGGCGTCGCCGATCCGCAACTGGTGGTGCCGGCGCCGGGTGCCCAGGCGCTGATCCGTTGGCTGCCGAGACTGGTGCCCGCGTCCCACGTCGCCATCGTCGGTCCGACCTACCGCGAGCACCAGGTCTCGTGGCAGGCCGCCGGGCATCGGGTGGCGGAGGTGACGGGCATCGATCGGTTGCCGACCGACGCCGACGTCGTCGTCGTCGTCAACCCCAACAATCCCGACGGGCGGGTGATCGACGGTGACCGGTTGGTCGCGCTCGCCCGAGACCGCCTTCTGGTCGTCGACGAGGCGTTCGCCGACGTGATGCCGGATGTCAGCGTCGCCGCCCACGCCGGGCGTGCCGACTTGGTGATCCTGCGTTCGGTCGGCAAGTTCTTCGGTCTCGCCGGCATGCGGCTCGGCTTCGCCCTGACCGCGGAGCGGCTCGCAGCGCGCCTGCGCGGGGCGATGGGACCGTGGGCGGTGAGCGGGCCGGCCTCGGCGGTCGGGGCGGTGGCACTCGCCGACAGCGGCTGGATCGCCGCCGCCCGAGTGCGCCTGACCGCGGCGGCGGGCCGGCTCGACGGGCTGCTGATGCGCAACGGACTGCGCATCGTCGGCGGCACCTCCCTGTTCCGCCTCGTCGAGCACGGGCGCGCGGGCGAGTTGTTCGCGCATCTCGCCGGGAGCGGCATCCTCACTCGCCGGTTCGCCGAGCAGCCGGACAGGCTGCGGTTCGGCATCCCCGGTTCCGACGGCGAGTTCGATCGTCTTGGTGCGGCGCTGGCCGTCTGGCGCCCGCGCGCCCTCCCATCGGCCGCCGCCACCGGGCGGCAGGACCGCTGACGTCGGCGCCCGGCACTCGGTCGTTCGATGCTCGAACTCGCGATCCGCGCCTTCACCACCTTCTTCGCCACCGTCGGACCGGTCGACGTCGCCGCCCTGTTCGCGGTCCTGTCGGCGTCGGCGAGCGACCGGCAGCGGCGGTCGATGGCGCTGAAGGGCGTGGCGATTGCGACCGTGCTGTTGCTGAGTTTCCTGGTCTTGGGCACCGAGACGCTGAAGTGGATGGGAATCACGTTGCCGGCGCTGCGCACCGCGGGCGGCATCCTGCTGCTGCTGATGGCCGTCGACATGGTGTTCGCCCGGCCGTCGGGAATGACCGCCCCGACCGTCGCCGAGACCACCGAGGCCGAGCACAAGCCGGACATCTCGGTCTTCCCGCTGGCGACGCCGCTGATCGCGGGACCGGGGGCGCTCGGGGCCGCCGTCCTGCTCGGGGCGGAAGCGGAATCCCACTGGATGCGCGAGGTGGTGGTGATTGCCGCGATGCTGGCGGTGATGGCGATCACCTTGGCGCTGTTGCTGATCGCCGCCCGCCTGCATCGGTTCCTCGGCGTCACCGGACAGAACGTGATCACCCGCGTCGTCGGCATCCTGCTCGCCGCGCTCGCCGTCCAGTTCCTGTTCGACGGCGTGCGGACCAGCGGCCTGGTGTGAACGCCGCGGCTACCGGGTCCGCTGCGGTTCGTAGGCCTCGATGCCGACCGCCTGTCGCCGGTCGCCGAACGGATCGCGTTCGGCATAGCAGCTGACGCCGCCGAGATCGCGAAAGCAGTGGACGGCGGGCGGCGGATTGGCCTCGTCCTCCCGGCAGTAGCTGCGGCCGGCGTCCTTGCGGACGGTGTAGCAGTCCTTGCCGCTGAGGTAGGAGACGGCATGATCGACGAGCGTTTTCTCGGTGGTGACGACGCTGGCGGCCCCCAGCATCGAAACCTCGTTGCAGGCGACGAGCGCGGACAGGCAGGCCATTGCGAGCAGGATGCGCACCGGCGATCGATTCCCCAGGGCGGCGCCCGCCGGCCGTGGCGGCTACCGGCGGGCGCCGCCATCATCGATCGGGCGGGTTAACGGGCGGTAAAGCGGCGGTGTGCGCGGAGAGGGGCGGTCGGCGCGCCTGTCAAGACCGTTGATCGGCCGCGCGAATGTCGGCTAACAGGGATCGGTCGACGGCGTTCGCCGACGACGGGCGAAAACAGCGAGGGGCACGGGTCATGGTCGCCACTGAGACGCCGATCTGCGACGTCGGCTGGAAGGCCGTCGACTTCGACCTCGAGGATCCCGACGGCCGGCGCCATCGACTCGCCGACGTGCGCGGGGTGCGGGGCACGCTGGTGATGTTCATCTGCAACCACTGTCCTTATGTCCGCGCCGTCGTCGACCGCCTCGTCCGCGACGTCCGCGATCTGCAGGCGCACGGCGTCGGGGCGATCGCCGTCATGCCCAACGACTACCGGCGCTATCCGGAGGATGCGCCGGCGAAGATGAAGGCGTTCGCCGCCGAGCACGGGTTCACCTTCCCCTACGTGATCGATCGGACCCAGGACGTCGCCCGCCGCTTTGGCGCCGTCTGTACGCCCGACTTCTTCGGCTTCGATGCCGATCTCGCGCTGCGGTATCGGGGGCGCTTGGACGCCTCCGGCCGATCGCCGGTCGAAGGGGGCAAGCGCGAGCTCTACGAAGCGATGTGCCAGGTGGCGCAAACGGGGCGCGGACCCGAACACCAGATCGCCAGCATGGGGTGCTCGATCAAGTGGCGCGAGACTTGAGACGGCGGCGGTCGCCGCCGTTTGCGTCCCTGCAGCGGGCGGGATATGGTGGCGCCGGCGCCCGGGATCGATCCCCGGCGCAGATGCCCGTCTGACGAGGTTGGGGAGTCTCCACTTTGGCCGATCCCATCCAGGACAGCCTGATCCGCGAGATCGACGAGGATCTCCGCCGCGAGCGGTACGCCAAGCTGTGGAAGACGTACGGCGGCTATGTCGTCGCCGCGGCCGTCTTGCTGGTGGTCGGCGTTGCCGGCTACCAGGGCTGGAGGAGCTACGATCTCGATCGGCGGGAGGCGACGGCGGCGCTGCTGGCGAAGGCGACGACCCTCGCCTCCGACGATCCCGTTCAGGCGCTGGTGACGTTGCGCTCGGTCGCCGAGGCCGGTGGCGGCTTCGCGACGCTGGCGCGGTTCCGCGAGGCGGCGCTGCTCGCCCGCGGCGGGGATCGAGAGGGCGCATTGTCGATCTATCGGCGCCTTGAGGCGGAGGCTGCAGATCCCCTGTTTCGCGACCTCGCGGTCGTGCTCGGCGCCCTGCATCGCCTCCATGAGGCCGGATCCGGCGTCGACCGTGCGGAGATCGAGGGCCGGCTCGGGCCGATCGCGGCGGACGGCAATCCGTGGCGTCACAGCGCCCGCGAGATCGTCGGCATCCTGGCGCTGCAGGCGGGCGAGGCCCGGAAGGCCGAGGAGATGTTCGCCGCCCTGGTGGCGGATCTCGAGGCGCCGGAGGGAATGCGGGCTCGCGCGTCCGAGCTGCTGGCGGCCGCTCGCGGTAGCTGATGTCCTGTCGACCGAGGCGCGTTTGGAGGCTGCGGTGCTGAGACTGGGATTGCTTTTTGCCATGGTGCTGGTCCTCGGCGGTTGCGAGAGCTGGTTCGGTGAGACCGACAAGCCGCCGCTGCCGGGCAAGCGGATCTCGGTGCTCGAGCATCAGCGGACCCTGGCCCCCGACGGCCGCGCCCAGACGGAACCGATCGAGCTGCCGCCGCCGAGGGTCAACCCCGAGTGGCCGCAGGCGGGCGGCTACGCCAATCACGCCATGCACCACCTGCAACTCGCCGACACCATCGAGCGGGCGTGGACCGCCGACATCGGCAGCGGCCGGTCGTCGTCGCGACCGCGCCTGTCCTCGCCGGTGATCGCCGACGGGCGCATCTACACCATGGACACCCGCCACGTCGTCACCGCCTTCGACGCCCAGTCGGGGCAGCGGGTGTGGCGCACCGACCTCGCTGCCGACGAGCGGGACGACGATGCGATCGTCGGCGGACTCGGCTACGAGCAGGGGCGGCTGATCGCGACCACCGGCTTCGCCCAGGCGATCGCGCTCGACGCCGCCACCGGCAACGAATTGTGGCGGCGGAAGGTGGGGCTGCCGTTCCACTCGGCCCCGACGGTGCGCGGCGGCCGGGTGTTCGCGATCACCGTCGACAACACGCTGCATGCGCTGAGCGTGTTCGACGGCAGCACGCTGTGGACGTTCGGCGCCATCACCGAGACCGCCAGCCTGCTCGGCGACGCCAGCTCCGCCGTTGATGCCGACGTCGTCGTGGCACCGTTCTCGTCGGGTGAACTGGTTTCGCTCAAGGCCGAGAACGGCCGGGTCTTATGGTCGGACTCGCTTGCCTCGCGGCGGCGCACCGACGAACTCGCGACCATCGCGCAGATCCGCGGGCTGCCGGTGATCGATCGCGGACGGGTGTTCGCGGTCGGCTATGGCGGGATCACCGCGGCGATCGACCTGCGCACCGGACAGCGGAACTGGGACCGGGACATCGGCGGGCTGCAAACCCCGTGGGTCGCCGGACGCTTCGTGTACATGGTGACCGACCAGGCCGAACTGGTCTGTCTGTCCTGGGCCACCGGCAGCGTCCACTGGGTCGCCCCGCTCGACGCCTACGGAAATCCGGACAAGAAGCGGGACCCGATCCTGTGGAGCGGCCCGGTGCTGGTCGGCGACCGGCTGGTCGCCGCCGGTTCCCATGGCCGGGTGCTGTCGGTGTCGCCTTACGACGGCCGGCCGCTCGGCGAACTGAGGATGCCGGCCGGGGTCACGGTCCCGCCGGTGGTTGCCAACGGCATGTTGTACATCCTCGCCGACAATGGCCAGCTGGTGGCGTTCAGGTAGGGCCGCCGCGCGGCGATCGGGCAGAGGTCATGACCTTCACGGTGGCCATCGTCGGCCGCCCCAACGTCGGCAAATCGACGCTGTTCAATCGTCTCGTCGGCAAACGGCTGGCGATCGTCGACGACACGCCGGGCGTGACCCGCGACCGCCGTGAGGGCGAGGGCCGGATCGGCGATCTCCGGTTCACCGTCATCGACACCGCCGGCTTCGACGAGGGCGCCGCCGACACCCTCGAGGCACGGATGCTGGAGCAGACGCGGCGGGCGGTGGCGGATGCCGACGTCGCGCTGTTGCTGGTCGACGCCCGCGTCGGCGTGACCCCGGTCGACGCCCGCGTCGCCGACAGCCTGCGCCGCGAATCGACACCGGTGATCCTGGTCGCCAACAAGTGCGAGGGGCGGGCCGGCGAGGCGGGACGACTGGACGCCTATTCCCTCGGTCTCGGCGACCCGCTGCCGGTGTCGGCCGAACATGGGGAGGGGATGGCGCTCCTCTACGAGGCGCTGGCGGCCCACGCCGGCAGCGGCGCGGCGTCCGAGCCGGTGTCGGAGGGGGCAGGCGGAGACGAGGAAGGCCCCCTGCAACTGGCCATCGTCGGTCGCCCCAACGTCGGCAAGTCGACGCTGGTCAACCGTCTGGTCGGCGACGAGCGGATGGTTACCGGCCCCGAGGCGGGGATCACCCGCGACGCGATCTCTGTCTCCTGGTCGTTCCGCGGACGCGCCATTCGGCTCATCGATACCGCCGGGCTGCGGCGCAAGGCGCGGGTGACCGGCAAGCTGGAGGGGCTTGCCGGCGCCGACACCCTGCGAGCGGTCCGGTTCGCCCATATCGTCGTTCTCGTCGTCGACGGGGTCATCGGCCTCGAGAAGCAGGACCTGACTATCGCCCGGATGATCTTCGAGGAAGGGCGGGCGCCCGTGATCGCCGTCAACAAGTGGGACCTGGTGGGGGACCGCGGCGCGGCGCTCGACCAACTGGCGGATCGGCTGGAGACGTCGCTGGCGCAGGGCCGCGGCATTCGCACCGTCACCTGTTCGGCGCTAACCGGGCGCGGCGTCGGCCGGCTGCTGCCGGCGGCCCTCGACGCCTTCGAGGTCTGGAACCGCCACGTCGGGACCGGTCCGCTCAACCGCTGGCTTCAGGAGATGACCGAACGCCACCCACCGCCGCTCGCCGCCGGCCGGCGGATCCGGCTTCGCTACATCACCCAGGCGAAGGTGCGCCCGCCGACCTTCGTTCTGTTCGCGAGCCGGCCCGAGGAACTCCCGGAGGCGTACCTGCGCTACCTCGTCAACGGCCTGCGCGAGACCTTCGGGTTGGCCGGCACGCCGGTGCGGCTGTACACCCGCAAGGGCAGGAACCCGTTCGCGCCCTGACCGGCGCCGGTCAGAACCTCAGCGCCTTGACGCGAACCACGTTGGGCAGGGCCCGCACCTTGGCGAGCAGGGTTTCGTCCGGAGCCTCGTCGACCTCGATCAGCGAGATGGCGTTGCCGCCCGCGCGGTCGCGGCCGAGGTTGAACGTGGCGATGTTGATGCCGGCGTCGCCGAGGGTGGTACCGAGGCCGCCGATCAGTCCCGGGCGGTCCTTGTTGGTGATGAACAGCATGTTCGGTCCCAGCTTGGCGTCCATCGGGATGCCCTTGATCTCGACGATCCGCGGCTGATCGCCGTTGAACAGGGTGCCGGAGAGGGTGCGGGTCTGCGCCTCGGTGACCACGGTCAGCCGGATCAGGGTCTGATAGCCGGCGGCGCGCTCGTTCTTGACCTCGGTGACGTCGATGTCGCGCTGCTTGGCGATGCTGGGCGCGTTGACCATGTTCACCGACTCCATCTGCGGCGACAGCAGTCCCTGTAGCACCAGCGCCGTCAGCGGCGTGGTGTTGAGGCGGCTGGCGAGTCCCTCGTAGTGAATGGTGGCCGAGATCAGCGCCGTCTCGGTGATCTGACCGGCAAAGCTGCCGATCTGGTGCGCGAGGGTCATGTAGGGGCGGAGCCTCGGCATCTCCTCGGCGCTCACCGACGGCATGTTGAGGGCGTTCACCACCGATCCGTCGACGAGGTAGTCAGCCATCTGCTCGGCGACCTGCAGCGCCACCTTTTCCTGCGCCTCGGTGGTGGAGGCGCCGAGATGGGGGGTCGCGATCACCTGCTCCATCCCGAACAGAACGCTGTCGCGCGCCGGTTCCTGGGGAAACACGTCGAGCGCCGCGCCGGCGACGCGGCCGCTCTCGATGCCGGCCTTGAGGTCGGCCTCGACCACCAGAGCGCCACGGGCGCAGTTGACGATCCGCACCCCCGGCTTCATCTTCGCGATGTTGTCGGCATTGATCATGCCGCGGGTGGCGTCGGTGGCCGGGGCGTGCAGGCTGATGAAGTCGGCGCGGGCGAGCAGCTGGTCGAGTTCCACCTTCTCGACGCCGAGGTCGTCCGCCCGCTCCGGCGACAGGTAGGGGTCGTAGGCGATCACCTTCATCTTGAGGCCTCGGGCGCGGTCGGCGACGATGGAGCCGATGTTGCCGCAGCCGACGATGCCGAGCGACTTGCCCATCAGTTCGACACCCATGTATCTGGATTTCTCCCACTTGCCCTGGTGGGTCGACTCGTTCGCCTGGGGCAGCTGGCGCGCCAGCGCCATCA
The DNA here is from genome assembly GCA_050329575.1 of Rhodospirillales bacterium. Lineage (GTDB taxonomy): Bacteria > Pseudomonadota > Alphaproteobacteria > Rhodospirillales > Defluviicoccaceae > JAUXFS01. Next base: position 15,466 of record JBHJOP010000011.1, read on the forward strand.
TCAGCGCGATCGCGTGCTCGGCGGTGGTGATCGAATTGCCGAACGGGGTGTTCATGACCACGATGCCCCGGGCGGTGGCGGCGGCGAGATCGACGTTGTCGACGCCGATCCCGGCGCGTCCGATGACCTTGAGGCCGTTGGCGACGGCGATCACGTCGGCGGTGACCTTGGTCGCGGAGCGGATGGCGAGCCCGTCGTAGCCGGCGATACAGGCTTGCAGCTCGTCTGCGGTCATCCCGGTCCTGACGTCGACATCGATGCCGCGTTGGCGGAAGATCTCGGCGGCGCGCGGACTCATCTTGTCGGAGATCAGCACTTTCGGCATTGCCCGGTCCTTCGTTCAGATGGCGGGGACGTCGGCCTTGACGCCCGCGTAGGCCCAGTCGAGCCAGGGGAACAGTGCTTCCAGATTGACGGTCTCGACGGTCGCGCCCGCCCAGATCCGCAATCCCGGCGGCGCGTCGCGATACGCGCCGATGTCGTAGGCGACCCGCTCCGCTTCCAGCTGCGACGCGATCCGCTTGGCCACCGCCGAGCGGCGGTCGCCGTCGAGGGCGGCGAACCAGGGATCGACGATCTTCAGGCACACCGAGGTGCGCGACCGGGTGGCCGGATCCTCGGCCAGGAACGCCGCCCAGTCGCTGGCGGCGACCCAATCGGCAATCGCCGCGAAGTTGGCCCGCGTCCGGACCGTCAACGCGGCGAGGCCGCCGATCGAGTCGGCCCACCGCAGGGAGTCGAGGGCGTCCTCGACCGCCAGCATCGAGGGCGTGTTGATGGTCTCGCCCTTGAAGATGCCTTCGATCAGCTTGCCGCCCTTGGTCAGCCGGAAGATCTTCGGCAGCGGCCATGGCGGCGTGAAGGTCTGGAGCCGCTCGACGGCGCGCGGTCCGAGGACGAGCATGCCGTGCTGGCCCTCGCCACCGAGAACCTTCTGCCAGGAATAGGTGGTGACGTCGAGCTTGTCCCATGGCAGATCCCACGCGAACGCCGCCGAGGTGGCGTCGCAGAGAGTCAGGCCGGCGCGATCGTCGGCGATCCAGTCGCCGTCCGGAACGCACACCCCCGACGTGGTGCCGTTCCAGGTGAACACGACGTCGCGCGAAAAATCGACCCGGCCGAGGTCGGGGAGCCTGCCGTATTCGGCATCCAGCACCCGCACGTCCGGCAGCTTCAGCTGCTTGACGACGTCGGTGGCCCAGCCGCTGCCGAAGCTCTCCCACGTCAGCACGTCGACGCCCCGCGCTCCCAGCAGCGACCACATCGCCATCTCGACGGCGCCGGTATCAGAGGCCGGCACAATGCCGATTCGATGGTCCTTGGGGATGCCGAGGATCGCCCGCGACCGGTCGATGACCTCCTGCAGCTTCGCCTTGCCCGGTTTCGATCGGTGCGACCGGCCGACGCAGGCCTCGGCGAGGGCGGCCAGCGACCAGCCAGGGCGCTTGGCGCAGGGACCGGAGGAGAAACAGGGGTCGGCCGGACGGACGTTCGGCCTCAGAGACGCATTCATGATCACTCCCATCCTTTCAGATGGGTCGCGGCCCGTTGGGGGACCGTGGCCCGGCACGCTTATAGGTAGTCATATCTGGCGAGTCAATCGCTCTCGACACACTCTTGACGATCGTGTGGCGAGGGGACAGGGTGCGGCCGTCGAACCCTCCATCCGCGGGGTCTTCCGTGAGTCGGCTGTCCGTTCCCAAGAACAAGATCCGCGTCGTTCTGTTCGAAGGCATCCACGAAAACGCCGTCAAGGTTCTCCATGCCCACGGTTACACCAACATCGAACGTCACGACGACGCCCCGGAGGGCGAGGTCCTGCAGCGGCGGCTGGCGCAGGCTCACATGGTCGGGATCCGCTCGCGCACCCGACTGACGGCGGCGGCACTGGCGGCTGCCGAACGGCTGTTCTGCATCGGCTGTTTCTGCATCGGCACCAACCAGGTGGCGACGGAGGCGGCGAAGCTGCGCGGCATCCCGGTCTTCAACGCCCCCTACTCCAACACCCGCTCGGTCGCCGAACTGGTGATCGGCGAGATCATCATGCTGCTGCGCCGGGTGCCCGAGAAGTCGGCCATGGCCCACGGCGGCGTCTGGAGCAAGAGCGCCGAGGGCTGCCGGGAGATCCGCGGCAAGGTGCTCGGCATCGTCGGCTACGGCCACATCGGCTCTCAGTTGTCGATCCTTGCCGAAGCGCTCGGAATGAGAGTGCGATTCTACGACATCGTCGAGAAACTGGCGATCGGCAACGCCGTCCCGTGCGCCTCGCTCCCCGAACTGCTGGCAGTTTCCGACGTCGTCAGCCTGCACGTGCCGGGGACGGTTCAGACGAGGCGCATGATCGGCGCCGCCGAACTCGCGGCGATGCCGTGCGGCAGCCACCTCGTCAACGCCGCCCGCGGCGACGTGGTCGACGTCGAGGCCCTGGCCGATGCAATGCGCAGCGGCCATTTGGCCGGCGCTGCGGTCGACGTCTTCCCGAGCGAGCCGACCGGCGCCGATGAGGCGCTGCAGACCCCACTCCGCGGTCTCGCCAACGTCATCCTGACGCCCCACGTCGGCGGCAGCACCGAAGAGGCGCAGGCGAACATCGGCAGCGAGGTGGCCGAGAAGCTGGTTCGCTATTCGGACAACGGCTCGACGATCGGGGCGGTCAACTTCGTCGAGGTCTCGCTGCCGCACCAGCGGGACGTCACTCGGTTCCTGCACATCCATCGCAACGTGCCCGGCGTCCTGGCGCGGATCAACGAGGTGTTCTCCTCCCGCGGCCTCAACATTGTCGCCCAGTACCTGCGCACCGAAGCCGACGTCGGCTACGTGGTGTCCGACGTCGGCGCCCGGCTGGAGGCCGGGATGGGCATCCGCCGCCAGTTGGAGGCCATCGAGGGAACGATCCGCGCCCGATTTCTTTACTGACGGTCGGCCGCCACCGTTCAGAACCCGTACCACCAGGGAACGAACAGGCTGAAGACGATCCACATCAGGACGATCAGTGGCAGGCCGGCGCGGGTGAAGTCGAGAAACCGGTAGTGTCCCGGCCCGAGCACCAGGAGGTTGGTCTGGTAGCCGATCGGCGACGCGAACGGGCAGTTGGCGGCAAAGATCACCGCGACCGCGAATGCCTGCGGCGATACTCCCAGTTGCAGCGCGGCATCGACGGCGATCGGCGTCAGGAGGACGGCGACCGCGTTGTTGCTGATGACGTTGGTCAGCGCGGCTCCGAGCAGGAACAGCACCGACAGGACGACGGTCGGTCCGACATCCATGAAGCTGCCGACGAGCGCGTGCGCAAGCAGGGCGGCGCCGCCTGATTCCTGGAGGGCGATGCTCATCGCCAGCGCCGAACCGATGGCGGTGATGATCCGGGTGTCGGTGACGCGGGTGACCTGGCGCGGGGTGACGATGCGCAGGACGACCATGGCGGTCGCGCCCGCCAGGCTGGCAAAAACCAGCGGGACGATGCCGGTGGCCGCCGAGAGGATCGTCAACAGAAAGATCGCGGTCGCTTGTCGGGTGTGGACGGGGTCGGGCAGCTCCTGCGCCGACCATTCCAGCAGCACGACGTCGCGGTTGCCCTTGAGACCGTCGACG
>JBHJOP010000085.1:0-8236 GCA_050329575.1 Rhodospirillales bacterium
ACCTTGATGCGTTCCGCGGCGGCAGCGTTGCCCGCAGCCGCTGCCATCACGCCGGCCGTGGCCAGCGCCGTCGTCCCGTACAAGAGAGGCCGATGCCTCCGCGCGTTGTTTGACATTCGCCTGTTCCTTCGCGTTGGTTGGATGTCGATGAAACGCCGGTCCCGAGCGCGCTCGGTCGGAGGTTTGTGGAGCAATCGCGAGGCCAACGGTGTAACATCTCCGCAACACTCTGCGAGCAAAAGTTATCAGGGATTTTGAACGGGTTAACGCGCGATGACCGATGCCGATGTGCCGCGCCCGTCGCGACGACGACGGGGCTGCCGCAAAACCGGGCGAAAGGCCGACGGTTGTGCACGCTTCTGCCGACCGTTTGTGCTCCGCGCGTCGCCGGGTGCGACGTCGCCGGGAACCGCTGCCGGCCCGCTGTTCGCACAGTCCGGCTTCTCCCCGACGCGTCCGGTCCCCCATGCAGGCGATGAGCCCGAGTGAACTGCGCCGCTGCCTGCACAAGGGCCGGCGGTTGCTCGGTCTCGATGTCGGCAGCAAGACGATCGGCCTCGCACTGTCCGATCCGACACTGACGGTGGCGAGCCCGCTGCAGACCGTGCACCGGACCCGGTTCGCGCGCGATGCCCGACTGCTGCGGGGAATCGCGCTCGGCCATGACGTCGGCGGACTGGTGATCGGGCTGCCGGTGAGCATGGACGGTCGCGAGGGGCCACGGTGCCAGTCGGTCCGCCAGTTCGCCCGCGATCTCGCCGCCGTCCTCGACCTGCCGATGGCGTTCTGGGACGAGCGGCTGTCGACGGCTGCGGTGGAGCGGATGCTGATCGACGAGGTCGACATGAGCCGACGTCGTCGCCGTCAGGTCGTCGACAAGGCCGCCGCCGCCTACATCCTGCAGGGCGCCCTCGATGCGGCGGCACCCCGTGGCGACGCTCACACTGCGCCCGGACCTCCTTAGTGGCGCACCTCTTTTCGGCTCTGCTGCCGGTGTTCGCGGTGATCGTGCTCGGCCACGTCATCAAGCGCACCGGCGCGATCCCGGCGACCTTCTGGCAACCCGCCGAACAGATCACCTTCTTCGTCTTCTTCCCGGCGCTACTGGTCGTCAACACCGCTCGGGCGGACCTCGGCGGGCTTCAGGTGCTGCCGATGGTGGCGGCGCTCTTCCTTGCCATCGGCGTGGTGGTGGCCGGCTCGTTCGCCCTCCGTCCCAGGCTCGGCCTCGACGGCCCCTCCTTCACCTCGCTGATCCAGGCCGGCATCCGACCGAACGTCTACCTGGCGATCGCCGCCGCCACGGCCTTGTTCGGCGCCGAGGGTCTCACGGCGATCAGCCTCTGCATCGCCTTCAGCGTCCCGCTGGTCAACGTCATCAGCGTCGTTGCGATGATTCGCTACGCCTCGCCTGAACGCACGGCGATCGGCTGGCGGTCGATGTCGGCGCAGGTGGTCAAGAACCCGCTGATCATCGCCTGCACCCTCGGTCTGCTGCTGAACATCACCGGGGTCGGGCTGCCGCCCCTCGTCGGCCCGCTGCTCGACATCGTCGGGCGGGCGGCGTTGCCGATCGGTCTTCTCGCGGTCGGGGCCGGCCTCGATCTCCGCGCGATCGCCCCGGCCGGCCGCACCGTGGCGACGGCGGCGACCCTGAAGCTGCTCGCCCTGCCGGTCCTGACGTGGCTCTTCTGTCTCGGCCTCGGCGTTCACGAGACGACGACGGCGGTCGCGGTGCTCTACGCCTCGATGCCGAACTCGGCGACCGCCTACGTCATGGCCCGGCAGATGGGCGGAAACGCCGAAATGCTGGCCGGATCGATCACCGCCACGACCCTCGCCGCCGCGATCACGGTGCCGCTGATGCTGACCCTGTTCGGGTAGCGGCCGCCCGGCTTGCGCCTGGCCCGACCGCAACCGTATAGTCCCGGCCCATGATCGACGGTGCCGCTTCCGCCACGTTTCCTCACCGCCACCTGCTCGGCATCGAAGGCCTCTCGCCGCCGGAGATCACCCTGCTGCTCGATCGTTCGGAACGCTACGTCGAGCAGAACCGCCAGGCCGACAAGAAGAAGTCGCTGCTGCGCGGCCGCACGATCATCAATCTGTTCTTCGAATCCTCGACCCGCACCCGGACCTCGTTCGAGTTGGCGGGCAAGCGGCTCGGCGGCGACGTCATCAACATGTCGCTCTCCACCAGTTCGATCAAGAAGGGCGAGACCGTCCTCGACACGGCGATGACGCTGAACGCCATGCACCCCGACGTGCTGGTGGTGCGCCATCCCGATTCGGGCGCGGTCAAGCTGTTGTCGGAACAGGTGAACTGCGCCGTCGTCAACGCCGGCGACGGTTCCCACGAACACCCGACCCAGGCCCTGCTCGATGCGCTCACCATCCGTCGGCGCAAGGGCCGCCTGTCGGGGCTGCGGGTCGCGATCTGCGGCGACATCATGCATTCGCGGGTGGCTCGCTCCAACATTCACCTGCTCAACATCATGGGGGCGAGCGTCCGGCTGGTCGCGCCGCGGACGTTGCTGCCCGCCGCCGTCGAGCGTCTCGGCGTCACGGTCTTTCACGACATGCGCGCCGGTCTCGAGGGCTGCGACATCGTGATGATGCTTCGGTTGCAGACGGAGCGGATGCACGCCAACTTTTTCCCGTCCGTCCGCGAGTACTTCCGCTTTTTCGGGCTCGACTACGACAAGCTGTCGCGGGCCAATCCGGAAGCGCTGATCATGCACCCGGGACCGATGAACCGCGGCGTCGAGATCGACTCGGTGGTTGCCGACGACTACGGCCGCAGCGTGATCCGCGAACAGGTCGAGATGGGGGTGGCGGTCCGCATGGCGTGCCTGGAGCTGTTGACCCGCGATGTCACCGGCCCGGCGGCGGAGGCGCGCAACCTGTGATCGGGGCCCGGAGGACAGATTGATGGCTCTGCACAATGGCGAGGGACCCGGCCGCGTCGCCTATATCAACGCCCGGTTGCTCGATCCCACCACCGACCTCGACATCCCCGGCGGTCTGTTGACCGAGGGCGAGTGCATCGCCGATCTCGGGCCCGCGATCTTCGCCGATGGACTCCCCGAGGACGCGACGACGGTCGACTGCCGCGGCCACTGCCTCTGCCCGGGACTGGTCGACATCCGGGTACAACTGCGCGAACCCGGCGAGGAGCACAAGGGCACGCTGGCCTCGACGGGGGAGGCGGCGACGGCGGGGGGAATCACCTCGCTGGTGTGCCTGCCCAACACCCGCCCGGTGATCGACGACATGTCGGTGGTCGAGTTCGTCGCCCGGCGCGCCCGTCTGGTCGGCCTGAGCAAGGTCTATCCCTACGCCGCCGTGACCAAGGGGCTGGCCGGCAAGGAGCTGGCGGAGATGGCGATGCTCGCCGAGGCGGGCGCGGTCGCGTTCACCGACGGCGTCAAGGCGGTCGCCAACGCGCGGGTGATGCGCCAGGCGCTCGACTATGCCGGCACGTTCGGACTGATGATCGTCGAACATCCGGAGGAGCCGACCTTGGCCGAGGGCGGCGACATGAACGCGGGCGAGATGGCGACCCGGCTGGGCCTGAGCGGCATTCCGCGCGAGGCGGAGGTGATTCTGGTCGAACGCGACCTGCGGCTGGTGGAGCTGACCCGCGGCCGACTTCATTTCGCCCACCTGTCGACCGGCCCCGCGATCGATGCCGTGCGGCGGGCCAAGGCGCGCGGCCTCGCCGTCACCTGCGATACCGCACCACCCTATTTCGCTCTCAACGAGAACGCGGTCGGCGACTACCGGACGTTCGCCAAGCTGTCGCCGCCGCTGCGCGACGAGGACGACCGTCTGGCCGTGATCGAGGGCCTTCTCGACGGCACCATCGACGCCATCGCCTCCGATCACGCCCCCGAGGACGAGGACGCCAAGCGCCTGCCGTTCGCCCAGGCGGCGTTCGGCGGCATCGGCCTGGAGACGCTGCTGTCGGTGTCGCTGGAACTGGTTCACAACGGCCACCTGTCGCTTCTGGAGCTGCTGCGGCTGCTCACCTGCCAGCCGGCGCGGCTGGTCGGGATCCGCGCCGGGCGTCTCGCGAGAGGCGAGCCCGCCGACCTCACCCTGTTCGACCCCGAGCGTGCCTGGCAGGTGCGCGAGCACGAACTGCACAGCAAGTCCAAGAACACGCCCTTCGATTACCGGCCGGTCCAGGGACGGGTGCTGATGACCGTCGTCGACGGCCGCCGGGTGTTCGCCCTGGACGACTGACCGATGCCCGACGCCGGCGCAGGACTCACCGTTCTCCACCAGCTCTCGGCGGTGGTCGGGTATCTGCTCGGCTCGATCCCGTTCGGGCTGCTGCTGACCCGCATCGCCGGCCGGGGCGACATCCGCACCATCGGCTCCGGCAACATCGGTGCCACCAACGTGCTGCGGACCGGCAGCAAGGGGCTGGCAGCGCTGACGCTGCTGCTCGACGGCGGCAAGGGCGCCGCGGCGGCGCTGCTGATGGGGCGCTGGGGAGCGGATTTCGCGCTGCTCGCCGGCCTGTTCGCGGTGATCGGTCACGACTTCCCCCTCTGGCTGCGGTTTCGCGGCGGCAAGGGGGTGGCGACGACGTTCGGCGTGCTGCTCGCCCTCGCCTGGCCAGTCGGGCTGATCGCCTGCGCGGTCTGGCTGCTGACCGCGGCGGCCTTGCGCTATTCGTCGCTGGCGGCGCTGGTCGCGCTCGCCGCCGCGCCACTGGCGATGGCCTGGCTCGCCGACGGCAGCCGAACGGCGATCGCGGCCGTGCTGGCGCTGCTCGGGGTCGCCCGCCACCACGCCAACATTCGCCGGCTGATCCGCGGCGAGGAACCGAAGATCGGCCGCGGCTAGATTCGGGCCCCGGCTTCCGCCAGCAGATCGGCGATCTCGCGCACCGCCCCCATGCCCCCCGGCAACGTGGTGACGATGTCGACCTCGCGGAGCACCGCGGGATGGGCGTCCACCGGCGCGATGCCGACCCCGGCGGCGCGGATGCAGGTCAGGTCGTTGACGTCGTTGCCCATGAACGCCACCGCATCGAGACCGATCCCGAGCTCGCGCGCGATGCCATCCAGCACCGGCAGCTTCTCGCCGACCCCCTGGACACAGCGCAGCTTCAGCTTGCGGCAGCGGGCGGAGACGACCGGATTGCCCTCCTTCGAGATCACGACGACGGGGACGCCGGCCGCCCGCAGGATGTCCATCCCCATGCCGTCGCCGCGGCTGCACAGCACCGCCTCGCGGCCGTCCTCGAGGACGATCACCCGGTTGTCGGTCATCACCCCGTCGAAGTCGAGGGCGAGCAGGCGCACTCCCCGCAGCCGTTCGAGCCCGCGCGCCGCCCACAGCCGGCGGTACAGCGCCTCGGCCGCGACCCGGTCGTCCTCGCCGTCGAGGCGGATGGCGTGGGCCGGCGGAACCTCGTAGAGCACCACCCGCCCGGCGAGCCGGTCCCCGGGTCGCCGCAGCCGGGCGGTGCGGGTCGCGGCGATGACGTCGTTCTCGGCATAGCGCGGCCGGCGGCCGGCCGCCGGGTCGGCGCCGATCCGCCGGGCGCCGCCGTCGTCCTCCTCGGTCCACAGGGCGTCCGGGATCCGGTGGACGGAGACCAGGGCGTCGCCGTCGCGGTCGAACAGGCGGGCGACGGCGCCGTCGATCAGCGCCGGCGTGCGCAGCGGGCAGGCAGGAGGCAGGTGCACGATCAGGGCCGGCGGATCGCCCCGGTCCAGGGCATCGAGCACGGCCGGCCCCGACGCGCCGCCCCCCAAGTCCGCGCCGACCCCCAAGTCCGCGCCGACCGCTACGGCAACCACCTCCGCGCCCCAGTCGCGGGCGAGGCGGGCGGCCTCCCCGTCGCCGGTGACGACGACCGTGCGGCCGATCCGCGCGCTCCGGCGGGCCTGTTCGACGGCATGGCCGAGCAGCGGTCGGCCGGCGAACGGGCGCAGGTCCTCGCCGGTGGCGGGGATGACGGCGACGACGGCACTCATCCGGCTCGACCTCCCGCCGTCGACGACCGGGCCGACGCGACGGCTGCGTCTCGGAACAGGGCCCGGCGCATAGAACCAGCCCGCCGCCCGGGCGTCAACCGCCGCCGCGGTCGCGACGAGACGGATCGGGGCGGCGACGAAATGCGCTGGCCGCAGGGCGGCGCCCGCGCGATAATGCCGGCGATGACCGCTCCCGCCCCCACCGCGTCCTCCCCCGGCGCGACCGACGCCGCGATCGTCGTCGAGGACCTGACGATCGCCTTCGGCGACTTCGTGGTGCAGCGCGACCTCGCCTTCACCGTCAGGCGCGGCTCGATCTTCATCATCATGGGCGGCAGCGGCTGCGGCAAGTCGACGGTGATGCGCACCCTGACCGGACTGAAGGAGCCGTCCCGCGGCCGGGTGCTGCTCGACGGCGTCAGCCTCTGGGAGGCCCCCGACCCCGAGCGCGAGCGGATGGCGCGCCGGCTCGGCATCGTCTATCAGCAGGGCGCGCTGTGGAGCTCGATGACCCTGGCCGAGAACGTCGCCCTGCCTCTCGGCGAGTACACCGACCTCGGCGCCGACGACATTCGCGACCTCGCCGCGCTGAAACTGGCGCTGGTCGGGCTCGCCGGCTTCGAGGACCACTATCCCTCCGAGATCAGCGGCGGCATGCGCAAGCGCGCCGGCGTCGCCCGGGCGCTCGCCCTCGACCCGGAGATGCTGTTCTTCGACGAGCCGTCGGCCGGCCTCGATCCGGTGACCTCGGGCCTGCTCGACGACCTGATCGTGCAGCTCCGCGACAGCCTCGGCGCGACGATGGTGATGGTCACCCACGAACTGCCGAGCATCTTCGCGATCGGCGACGATTCGATCTTTCTCGATGCGGAGACCAAGACGATGATCGCCGCCGGCGATCCCAAGCGGCTGCTCGCCGAGAGCCGCGACCCCAAGGTGCGGGCGTTCCTCACCCGCGGCGGCCGGGACGGCGCCGGCACGGCGCGGGCGCCGGTGCGGGTCGCGACGTGACCGCCGGCGGCCGCAGTCGAACCGGGGACCCGGGGCGCCGGGGCCACCGATGGGCGCTTCCCTGTTGACCCCGCTCGCAGTCGCCGCCGGCAGCGCCCTCGGCGGCGTGCTCCGCTACTGGTGCTCCGGCCTCATCGCCGCGCGCATCGGCGAGACGTTTCCGTGGGGGACGCTGATCGTCAACGTCGTCGGCTCGGCGCTGATCGGGATCTTCGCCGCCGTGACCGCCCCCGACGGCCGGCTGCTGGTCGCCCCCGAGGTGCGGATGTTCTTCACCGTCGGGCTGCTCGGCGGCTTCACCACCTTCTCCTCGTTCAGCCTGCAGACCCTCCATCTGATGCGGGACGGCGAGTGGCTGTTCGTCGCCGGCAACGTCGTCGGCTCGGTCGTGCTCTGCCTGGTCGGGGTGTGGCTCGGCTACGCCCTCGGCCTGCTCTGCACCCGCTAGCGGGAGGAGGCCGCGATGGAGATCTCCGAGGACGCGGTGCTGCTGCGGATCTTCGTCGGCGAGGGCGACCGCTGGCACAACCGGCCGCTCTACGAGGCGATCGTGCTCGCGGCGCGCGAACGCCACCTCGCCGGGGCGACGGTGCTGCGCGGCCCGATGGGCTTCGGCCACGGCGCCCATCTGCACACAGCCAAGATCCTGCGGCTGTCGGAGGACCTGCCGGTGGTGATCGAGATCGTCGACACCGCCGACCGGATCCGGCCGTTCCTCGACGAGATCGAGCCGATGGTCGGCAGCGGCCTGATCACGCTGGAGAAGGCGACCGTCGTCCGCTACGGCCGCCGCGAGCCCTGACCCGCCGCGCGTCACCGCCGGGCGACCGGTCAATCTCCCGTATTTGTGTACATCGCGGGCGGTTTTGTCCACGTTCGTTGCGCCGCCGTGGCGGTCAAGCCGTTGATTCGCCAGGAAACCCGGCGGCGCCCAAACGTCCGGTCCACAAAAGTACACAAACGTCATCACTTTTTCGGGTCAAGTCTTTGATTTTCCACCAAACGCGGTGTCCGGGCAGTACACAAAAGTCATCATCGATTGCCGATAGCGCTTTGATCCGACAGGCGTTCTTCCGGCAGCAAACGTCATCCTCGGGCCCCCCGACCACCCCTCGCGGCCCCGCCGCGACCGGGAAAAAAAACCAACCCTAGCGCGGGCGACGCGCCCAGTCAAGGATAATATTCCTTTCAGCCCTCGACGCCGGGCCGCCGATCCCCCCGCCCCGCCC
>JBHJOP010000114.1:0-10394 GCA_050329575.1 Rhodospirillales bacterium
TCCTTGAACTCCTGCATGGGATCCCTCCAGGACAGAATCCCATGGTTCGAATCGATTCGCCGCCCCCACGCAACCCCCGTCTCGCCATCCCTCAAGGCCAAATGCGATTCCCCTGGGCGTACGCGCATCTTCCCTCGCCGCATCCGGTGTGCTAACGGCATCCGGCAATGGACCGGCCACCGGGGAGAGACCGATCATGATCGTCACCACCACCGACGGCGTCGAAGGCCGCGCCATCACCGGCTATCTCGGCATCGTCGCCGGCGAGGCGGTGATGGGGACCAACGTGTTTCGGGATCTGTTCGCCGGCATCCGCGACATCGTCGGCGGTCGCTCGGCATCCTACGAGAAAGAGCTGAAGAAGGCGAAGGCGACCGCTCTGCAGGAGATGATCGAGGAGGCGCGGTCGCTTGGCGCCGACGCGGTCGTCGGCGTCGATCTCGACTACGAGCATCTCGGCGGCGACGGCAAGTCGATGCTGATGGTCTGCGTCAACGGCACCGCCGTGAAGCTTCGGTAACGGGTTCGCGGCACCGGGCTTTTTTCCGGCCCCCCCTCTTGTGTCCCGCCGCCGGACCGTGCATAAACCCCTCCCATAAACAGACAGGCAAAGCGCGGGGGACTCCCAGATGAGGATCGCGATACCCAAAGAACGCGCGCCCGGAGAGACCCGGGTCGCGGCCTCGCCCGACACGGTGAAGAAGTTCGTCGGCTTCGGCTTCGACGTCGTCGTCGAGAAGGGGGCCGGCGACGGCGCCTCGTTCACCGATGGCGAATTCGAACAAGCGGGTGCGACCATCGCCAAGGACGCGGCGGCGGCGCTGAAGGATGCCGACGTCGTCCTCAAGGTCCAGAAGCCGCTGCGGGATGGCAAGACGGGCGAACTGGCGCTGATCAAGCCGGGCGCCGTCCTGGTCGCCCAGATCAACGCGCTGGTCAATCGCGACGACGTCGAGGCCTATGCGGCCGGCGGCGTGATGGCGTTCGACATGCAGCTGATGCCGCGCATCTCTCGCGCGCAGTCGATGGACGTGCTGTCCAGCCAGAACAACCTCGCCGGCTACCGGGCGGTGATCGACGGCGCCTACGAGTTCGGTTGCGCGATGCCGATGATGATGACCGCCGGCGGGACGGTGCCGCCGGCCAAGGTGTTCATCATGGGGGTCGGGGTCGCCGGTCTGCAGGCGATCGCCACCGCCAAGCGGCTGGGCGCGGTGGTCACCGCCACCGACGTGCGTCCGGCGACCAAGGAACAGGTGGAGAGCCTCGGCGGCAAGTTCGTGATGGTCGACGAGGCGGCGATGAAGGACGCCGAGACCTCCGGCGGCTACGCGAAGGAGATGTCGGAGGACTTCAAGAAACGGCAGGCCGCCGTCATCGCCGAGCACATCAAGAAACAGGACATCGTCATCACCACCGCCCTGATCCCCGGCCGGCCGGCGCCGGTGCTGGTCACCGAGGAGATGGTGGAGAGCATGAAGCCGGGCTCGGTGATCGTCGATCTGGCGGTCGAGGCCGGCGGCAACTGTCCGCTGTCGGAGCCGGGCAAGGTGGTCGTCAAGCACGGCGTCAGGATCGTCGGCCACACCAACGTCCCCGGCCGCCTCGCCAAGGACGCGAGCGCCCTGTTCGCCAGGAACCTGTTCAACTTCCTCAGCCCCCACGTCGACAAGGAGAGCAAGACCTTCAAGTTCAAGGAGGACGACGAGACCGTCAAAGGAACCCTGCTCACCCGTGACGGCAAGGTGGTGAACCCGATGCTCACTGGGGAGACCAAATAGCCATGGAAGCGGCAACCATCGTTGATCAGGCGGCGAGACTCGCCGACCAGGCGGCCCTACTCGCCGAGCAGGCGGGGCGGCTCGCCGCCGACGCGACCCAGATCTTGGTCAGTCAGGTACCCGCCGCGGAAGGCGGGTTTCTGAGCCTCTTCACCATCTTCGTGCTGGCGGTGTTCGTCGGGTTCTACGTGGTGTGGAGCGTCACCCCGGCGCTGCACTCACCGCTGATGAGCGTCACCAACGCCATATCCTCGGTGATCATCGTCGGCGGCCTGCTCGCGGCCGGGCCGGCGCATTTCGATTTCTCGAAGGTGATGGGCTTCTTCGCCGTGGTCCTGGCGTCGGTCAACATCTTCGGCGGCTTCATCGTCACCCAGCGCATGCTGGCGATGTTCAAGAAGAAGAAGAAGTAGGAGGGCGGGACGATGGCGCAAACGATAACCGGCTTCGCCTACCTGATCGCCGCGGTGCTGTTCATCATGGCGCTGCGGGGCCTGAGTTCGCCCGTGTCGGCGCGGCAGGGCAACATCTTCGGCATCGCCGGGATGGCGATCGCGGTGGTCACCACGCTGCTCAGCCCCGACGTGGTCAGCTACTGGATGATCATCCTCGGCATCCTGATCGGCGGCTCGATCGGGACCGCGATCGCGCTTCGCATCCAGATGACCGCTCTGCCGCAGCTGGTCGCCGCCTTCCACAGCCTGGTCGGTATGGCGGCGGTGTTCGTGGCCACCGCGGCACTCTATCATCCGGAGGCCTATGGCATCGGCACCGTCGGCAGCATCCACGCCGGCAGCCTGATCGAGATGGCCCTCGGCACCGCGATCGGCGCGATCACCTTCTCGGGCTCGGTGATCGCCTTCCTCAAGCTGCAAGGGCTGATGAGCGGCAACCCGATCACCTTCCCGATGCAGCACCCGCTCAACGCCGCGGTCGGGCTGTTGATCCTGGCGCTGATCATCTGGTTCTGCGCCAGCGAGTCCTATACCGCCTACTGGCTGCTGGTGTTGCTGGCGTTCGCCATCGGCTTCCTGCTGATCATCCCGATCGGCGGCGCCGACATGCCGGTGGTGGTGTCGATGCTCAACTCGTACTCGGGGTGGGCGGCGGCCGGTATCGGCTTCACGCTGCAGAATCCGGCGCTGGTGATCGTCGGCGCGCTGGTCGGCTCCTCGGGTGCGATCCTCAGCTACATCATGTGCAAAGGGATGAACCGGTCGATCTTCAACGTGCTGCTCGGCGGCTTCGGCGGCGAAGGCGTCGCCCCGGCGGCCGGCGGCGCAGGCGGCGACCGCTCGGTCAAGACCGGGAGTGCCGACGATGCCGCCTTCATCATGAAGAACGCTTCGAAGGTGATCATCATCCCGGGCTATGGCATGGCCGTCGCCCAGGCCCAGCACGCGCTCCGCGAGATGGCCGACAAGCTGAAGGCGGAGGGTGTCGACGTCAAGTATGCCATTCACCCGGTGGCCGGACGGATGCCGGGGCACATGAACGTGCTGCTGGCCGAAGCGAGCGTGCCGTACGAGGAGGTGTTCGAGCTCGAGGAGATCAACCACGAGTTCTCGACCGCCGACGTCGCCTTCGTCATCGGCGCCAACGATATCACCAACCCGCTGGCCCGTACCGACCCGGGCTGCGACATCTACGGCATGCCGATTTTCGATGCCGACAAGGCGGGGACGACGCTGTTCATCAAGCGGTCGATGGCATCGGGCTACGCCGGCGTCGACAACCCGCTGTTCTTCGCCGACAAGACGATGATGCTGTTCGGCGACGCCAAGAAGATGACCGAGGAGATCGTCCAGGCGCTCGGCTAGGGATCATCGCGGGACGCCACCGACGGCGAACAACGGGGCCCTTGCGTGGCCCCGTTCTCTTTCCCGCTTGTCGAGGCGTGGACCCGGCGGCGGTTGCCCTCGCCGGCGCGGGGGCTTAGAACATCGAACGATGCGCATCCAGATCGAGGACCCGCGCGCGTCGGCGGCGGCCGGCGCGGCCCCGCCGCTGCTCTCCTATGGGTTCCGGCCGCTGTTCCTGGCCGCTGCCGGGTATGCGGTCGTCGCCATGGCGCTGTGGATCGCGTTGCTGCTGGGCTGGAGCGGCCCGCCGCTGGCGCTGGCGCCGGTGGCGTGGCACGCCCACGAGATGCTGTTCGGCTTCGCCGGTGCCGGCATCGGCGGCTTCCTGCTCCCCGCCGTGCCGAACTGGACCGGCCGCCCGCCGCTCGCCGGCCGGTCGCTGGCCGCGCTCGCCCTGTTGTGGCTGGTCGGGCGGATCGCCGTCGGCTGCGGCGGCGGCCTCGCGCCGACGGCGGTCGCGGTCGCCGATCTCGCGTTCCTGACGGCGATCCTCGCCATCGCCGCCGCCGGCGTGATCGCCGCCGACAATCGCCGCAATCTCCCGATCCTCGGCCTGCTCGCGCTGCTGATCGTCGGCGGTGCGCTGTCCCACGGCGACGCGGTCGGGCTCGACCCCGACTGGGGCGGGTTCGGCCGTCGCCTCGCCATGCACGTGATCCTGTTGCTGATCGCGCTGATCGGCGGGCGCATCGTGCCGGCGTTCACCGGCAACTGGCTGGACAAGACCGGACGGCCCGGCACGCCCGCCCCGTTCGGGCGGTTCGACCAGGCGGTCCTCGTGGTCGCCGCCGTGGCGGCCGCTGCCGACGTCGTCGGGCCGGGAACGGCGGCCGCCGGGGTCCTGTTGGCGGTCGCGGGGATCCTCCACCTCGTTCGCCTCGGCCGCTGGCAGGGGCACCGCACGGGGTCCGCGCCGATCGTCTGGATCCTGCACCTCGGCTATCTGTGGCTCGGCCTCGGCAGCCTGGTGCTTGGCGTTTCGGCGCTGACCGACGGGGTGCCGCGCCTCGCGGGGGTGCACGCGCTGTCGGTCGGGGCGATCGGCACGATGCTGGTCGCGGTGATGTCGCGGGCGAGTCTCGGCCACACCGGGCGGGCGCTGGTCGCCGGCCCGGCGACGGCCGCGGTCTACGGACTGGTGACCGTCGCGGCGCTGACGCGCACGGTGGCGCCGCTGTGGGACGCCGCCTTCATGGAGTTGCTGGTGATGTCCGCGGCGGCATGGATGGCCGGCTTCGGCCTGTTCTTCGCCGCCTACCTGCCGGTGTGGCTGGGGCCGCGCGCGGACGGGCGCTGACGGCGCGGTTCGGGGGCGACAGCGCGCCGCCCGCGGACGGGGCGGTCGTCACCGGGTGCGAATCGGGGAGCGGCCGGGGGGTGGCGGTTCAGAAGCCTTCCCGTTCGAGGCGCTTGCGTTCCAGCTTGCGGGCGCGGCGGACCGCTTCCGCCTTTTCGCGCGCGCGGCGTTCCGAGGGCTTCTCGTAGGATCGCCTGAGTTTCATTTCGCGGAAGATGCCCTCGCGCTGCATCTTCTTCTTCAGCGCCTTGAGGGCCTGGTCGACGTTGTTGTCGCGGACGATGACTTGCACGGGCGTTTGCTCTCTTTCTCTCCAACAGCTAAGGTAAGGATCGGCGGAGCGCGCCTTGTAGCACAGACCCGCGGCGGCTGTGAAGGCTTGTCGATCGCGTCCGCCGCCACGAAATCGTCGAACGGGCCGGGGAACAGCGCGGATGGCCATTCTCAAGATCGCACGCATGGGCCATCCGGTCCTGCGCCGGGCGGCCGAACCGGTGACCGACCCGACGGCGCCGGAGATCGCCCGGCTGGTCGCCGACATGATCGCAACCATGGTCGACGCACCGGGGATCGGCCTCGCCGCGCCGCAGGTGCATGTGCCGCTGCGGATCGTCGTCTTCAACGTGCCGGCGGCGCGGGCCGGCGATCCGTCCGCGCCCGAGGGCAGCGCCGACGGACCGGTGCCGCTGACCGTGCTGATCAATCCGGCGATCGAGCCGCTGACCGCCGAGATCGCGAGCGACCGGGAGTCCTGCCTGTCGGTCCCGGGTCTCGCCGGAATCGTCCCCCGCTTCCGCCACATCCGCTACCGGGGATGGACGCCGAGCGGCGATCCCGTCGAGCGGACGGCCGCGGGGTTTCATGCCCGGGTCGTCCAGCACGAATGCGACCACCTCGACGGCATCCTCTATCCGCAGCGGATGACCGACCTCGCCTCACTCGCCTTCGTGTCCGAGATCGACCGGCCGTATCCCGCCCGGCCGCCGTCCGACGGGACCGATGACCGGGCCGACGTCGCGGTCCGCGCCGCTGCCCGTTCCGAGGAGCCGTCCGATGGACATCGATGAGGTTCGCGACGCGATCGTGCTCGCCACCCTGCCGCACGTCGCCTTCGACGGTTGGAGCGGCAAGGCGCTCGCCGCCGGCGCCGCCGATGCCGGCTACCCGCCGGAGGTGGCGGCGAGGGCGTTCCCCGAGGGGATCACCGAGGCCATCGGTCACTGGTCGGCCCTCGGCGACCGGACGATGACCGAGGCGATGGCGGCGCTCGACCTCGAGGGGATGCGGATCCGTGACCGGATCGCCGCCGGGGTGAGGCTGCGAATCGGGATCGATGCCGCCCACCGCGAGGCGGTGCGGCGGACCCTGTCGTTCCTGGCGCTGCCGCCGAACGCGCCGCTCGCCGTCGCCAACACGCTTCGGACCGTCAGCGCCCTCTGGTATGCCGCCGGCGACCGCTCGACCGACTTCGACTTCTACACCAAGCGGGCGATGCTGGTTCCGGTCTATGCGTCGACGGTGCTCTACTGGCTGAACGACCGCTCCGAGGACCAGGCCGATACCTGGGCCTTCCTCGACCGGCGGATCGACGAGGCGCTGGCGATCCCGAAGCTGCGGGCGAGGATCGCCGAGGCCGCCGGCCGGCTGCTGCCGCCCCTCGCGCGGCGCCGTCGCGGCCTCTGGCGGCGGCCGGCCTAGGATCCGGCGCCGGCGGTTTCAGCAACGGCCGCAGAGCCGGGCGCGGAACGCCTCGAGCCACGCCAGCCGCACTTCCAGCAGGCCGATGTCGTGGTCGAGCCACGATCGCAGGTAGCCTCGCTCGTCGGCGTGGTGACGTCGGAGATCGTCGAGACGGGCGAGCTCGCGCTCGCAGGCATCGACCAGCAGGTCGGCCTGCGCGCACTGTTCGTCGGGATCGAGCAGGTGCAGGAACCGCAGCTTGAGGGCCACGATCAGCTTGTCGAGGGCGGTGCTGGTCGCCCGCAGGTTGGCCGTCAGCAGCTCGCGCATCGCCGCGCGGCCGGCCGCGGTGATGCGGAGCAGGGCCTGATCGCCGACGCCCTCGGCGGCCTCGACCAGGCCCTCGTACCTCAACAGCTCGATCGAGTGCCCCATGATCTCCGGTGTCGGGCCGACCACCCGGCCGATGAAGTGGCGGATCGAGATGGCGAGCGCGCTGTAGGTCATCGGCGCCATCGCCAGGCTGCCCAGCGCACAGAGGCGGGTGGCCTCCTTCGGCGTCAGCGTCTGATCGGCGAACATCGGCGTGCTCCGTGGCTCGAGGGTTGCGCCAGGATGGCCGATCGCCGCCGAAAAGTCCATCGCGACGCCGCGTTCAGGCGGCGTCCTTGAGCCGCAGCCGCCGCCACACGTCCGCCATCGCCGCGACCAGATGGTCGATGTCGGCGTCGCTGTGCAGCGGCGTCGGCGTGAACCGCAGTCGCTCGGTGCCGCGGTCGACCGTCGGGTAGTTGATCGGCTGCACGTAGACGCCATGCCGCACCAGGAGTTCGTCGCTCGCCCGTTTGCAGCGGACCGGATCGCCGACGAGGACGGGAACGATGTGCGCCTCCGAGGGCATCACCGGGATGCCGGCCTCGCGCAGGCGCCGCTTGACGGTGGCGGCCCGCTCCTGGTGGCGGTCGCGGATCTCGTTGTGGACCTTGAGATGACGGACGCTGGCCAGCGCGCCGGCGGCCACCGCCGGCGGCATCGCCGACGAGAAGATGAACCCGGTGCCGTAGGAGCGGACGACGTCGCAGATCGCCGCCGATCCGGCGATGTAGCCGCCGACAACGCCGAATGCCTTGGCGAGCGTTCCCTGGATGACGGTGATGCGGTGCATCTGGCCGTCCCGTTCGGCGACGCCGGCGCCGCGGCGTCCATACATGCCGACCGCGTGGACCTCGTCGAGGAAGGTCATCGCGCCGTAGCGCTCGGCGACGTCGCAGATGGCGCCGATCGGCGCGATGTCGCCGTCCATCGAATAGACCGACTCGAAGGCCACCAGCTTCGCCCGTGCCGGGTCGGCGGCGGCGAGCAGGCGCTCGAGATCGTCGACGTCGTTGTGCCGGAAGATCCGCTTCTCGGCCTTCGAATGCACGATCCCCTCGATCATCGAGTTGTGGTTCTTGGCGTCGGAGATCACCAGGCAGTCGGGCAGCAGCCGGCAGAGGGTGCTGAGCGCGGTCATGTTGGCGATCCAGCCGGAGCCGAACAGCAGCGCCGCCTCGGTGTGGTGCAGATCCGCGAGCTCGCGCTCCAGCAGCACGTGGTAGTGGTTGGTCCCGGAGATGTTGCGGGTGCCGCCGGCGCCGGCGCCGCAGCGGTCGAGCGCCGCGTGCATGGCGGCGAGCACGTCCGGATGCTGGCCCATGCCGAGGTAGTCGTTGGAGCACCAGACGGTGACTTCCTTCCGTTCGCCGCCGGCGTGGCGGATCGCGCGCGGGAAGCAACCGGCCCGGCGCTCGAGTTCGACGAACACCCGGTAGCGGCCCTCGTTCTTGAGGGCGGCGATGCGATCGGCGAAGAATCGCTGGTAATCCATTGTGCCTCCTTCGTCGTCGGCCGGGCGCCGTCCGGGCGCCGACGACCGCCCGTCCGGAGCCGATTCCGCACTGGCGAGCCGTCCGGTGTCGAGGTCGTCCGCCGCCTGATCCGGCATGTCCTGGTCCCGCTCAGTCACGATCTGTTCAGTCCCTCTCTGTCCACCCACGCCCAGGTCTCGTCGAGGGCGTGGCCGAAGCTCTCCAGCATCTCCTCGATCTCCGCGGCGCCGATCACCAGCGGCGGCGAGAAGGCGATGTTGTCGACGATCGGCCGGATGATCAGGCCGTGCGCCTCGGCCCGTTTGCCGAGATGGGCGCCGACGCCCAGGGTCGGCTCGAACGGCCGCTTGGTCGCCTTGTCGGCGACCAGTTCGACCGCCGCCACCAGGCCGAGGCCGCGCACCTCGCCGACCAGCGGATGGTCGGCGAACCGCCGCAATCCGCCCTGCAGCAAGGGCGCCACGCCGCGCACGTGCTCGACGATGTCGCGCTCCTCGTAGATCGCCAGCGCCTCCAGCGCCACCGCCGCCGCCACCGGATGCCCGGAGTAGGTGAAGCCATGGCCGAACACGCCGATCTTCTCGCTTTCCTTCACCATCGCCTGCCAGATCGGTTCCGAGATCATCAAGGCCGAGATCGGCAGGTAGCCCGACGACAGCGCCTTGGCACAGGTGATCATGTCGGGCCGGATGTCGAAGGTCTGGCAGCCCCACAGGTTGCCGGTGCGCCCGAAGCCGCAGATCACCTCGTCGGCGACCAGCAGGATGTCGTGGCGCTTCAGCACCGGCTGGATCTTGTCGAAGTACGTCGCCGGCGGCACGATCACCCCGCCGGCCCCCATCACCGGTTCGGCGAACATGGCGGCGATCGTCTCCGGACCCTCGGCGACGATCAGCTTTTCGAGGTTCTCGGCGAGGCGGCTGGCGAACGCCTCCTCGCTCTCGCCGGCCGCCGCGAAGCGGTAGTGGTGCGGGCAGTCGGCATGGAGGATGCGCTCGATCGGCAGATCGAAGTCGCGGTGGTTCGGCAGCAGGCCGGTGAGGCTGGCGGATGCGATCGTGACCCCGTGATAGGCGCGCACCCGCGAGATGATCTTCTTCTTCTGTGGCCGGCCGAGGGCGTTGTTGTAGTACCAGATCAGCTTGATCGCGGTGTCGTTGGCCTCCGATCCCGAGTTGGCGAAGAACACCTTCGACATCGGCACCGGTGCGATGGCGATCAGCTTCTCGGCGAGGTCGATGGTCGGCGGTGCCGCCTTGCCGGCGAAGCTGTGATAGAACGGCAACTGCCGCAGCGCCCGGGTGGCGGCGTCCACCAGCCGCTCCTCGCTGAACCCGAGCGCCGTGCACCACAGTCCGGCCAGCCCTTCGATATAGCCGTTGCCGTCCTCGTCGTAGACCCGCACCCCGTGGCCGCGGGCGATCACCAGCGGGCCGGTGTCCTGGTGCCGCTTGAGGTTGGTGTAGGGGTGGACGGCGTAGGCGATATCCCGGGCGGCCGCGGAATTCGGGTTGTCCTTGTGACGGGGCGACGACGTCATGCTCGCGGGTTCCTCCGTTCTCCGCCGGGCCGGAAAAGGCGCCGACCGCCATCCAACGCTGTCTGGCGGTCGCGGTGCATTGACCCGGATCAAGTCTTATATCGCGGATTGCCGAACGGTTCATCGACTGGTGTCGGCGATCCGGCGGGCGCGGGCTGGTTTTTCGGTCACACCGGAGCGGAAACCAGCGCGCCGCGCTCATTCGAGCTTGCGATTTTTCGCCGAGACGGCTAAGGCGGCGAAAAAAACGCCGTCCGGCTTCACCCGCAGTCAGGAGACCATCATGGCCGAGGACCTCCGTCAGGGCGACCGCGTCGCCTGGCACAACCGCCCGCAGTTCACCCCCGAACCCCACGATGTCAAGCG
>JBHJOP010000113.1:0-8722 GCA_050329575.1 Rhodospirillales bacterium
CGGTCGGCGGCGCTGTTCCTGACCCTCGCCGATGACGCCGCCGGCGCGGTCGCCCGCCCCCGCCCCGCCGATACGGCGACGGAGGACCGGTGAGCGGGCAGGGCGAACAGGTCAAGGCGGTGGTGGTGCGCATCGAGGGCCGGGTCCAGGGCGTCTGGTACCGGGGCTGGACGGTCTCCGAGGCGACGGCGCGGGGGTTGCGGGGCTGGGTCCGCAACCGCACCGACGGCACCGTCGAGGCGTTGTTCGCCGGCGCCCGGGCCGATGTCGACGCGATGCTGGAGGCCTGTTGGCAGGGGCCGCCGGCGGCGCGGGTGAGCCGGGTGACGCCGCGGCCCGCCGAGGTTCCGGAACGGTCCGGCTTTCACCCCCTGCCGACCACGTGACGGTGGTGGTTTGGGCCTGTAGCGGTCGGGCTGGTGGCGGTCGGGCTGGTGGCGGTCAGGCCGGTGGCGACGGCGGCGGCTCTGCCGCGGCGCCCTGGTCCCACACGCAGACCCGGTTGCGGCCCTCGGACTTCGCCCGGTACAGCGCCTGATCGGCGCGCTTCAGGGTCTCCTCGACGCTGGCCTCGCCGTCGATCTGGGCGACGCCGAACGAACAGGTGACGGTGACGGTGCAGCCGTCGCGGATCGGGATCGCCTTGCCGCGCAGCGCGCCCAGCACCCGGTCCAGGACCCGGGCGGCGATCGGCGCCGGCGCGTCCGGCAGGCAGAACAGGAACTCCTCGCCGCCGTAGCGGTAGATGGTGTCGTAGGGGCGCAGGGTGGCGAGGAAGCACTGGGCGGCGGCGGCGAGGACCCGGTCGCCGGCGGCATGACCGTAGGTGTCGTTGATCGCCTTGAAGCGATCGAGGTCGGCGAGCGCGAGGCAGCACGGGCGGGCGGCGCGCAGCGCCCGGGCGCGCTCGCGGTCCAGTTCGCGCGCCATCACCAGGCGGTTGTGGACGCCGGTCAGCGGGTCGAGATCCGAAGACGCCCGCGCGAACGCCTTCTCCAGCCGCCGGGCGCGGGCGACGAACGCGATCGCGGCGTCCATGACGGCGTCGTAGGCCTCGGCCGCCACCGGGCCGCCGGGCGGTGTCGCGCCGATCAGGGCGTCGGCGCGCGCGTGCACGTCGCGGTAGAGCGCCGCCAGGTCGCGGAACGCCGGCTGGTTGACGAGGCCGGTGTGCTGGTTGCGCACGAACCAGGCGCCGAAGCGGCCGAGATCGCTCGCCGGCCCGCTTCGGCCGCGGCCGCCGCCCCCGCCCTCGCCCTCGCCGCAGAGCAGCGACCGATGCCACGCCTTCAGCCAGACCATGTGATCGGTGAGCGCCAGGTCGAGCTCGCGGAGGATCTCGGCGACGGTGACGGGACCGGCGTCGTCCGGCGCCGCCGTCATCGGCACCCGTCCGCGTGCCGCCGGCCGGCCGCGGTCAGTGCAGCGTCCCGCACCGGACGTAGACGCGGTTGCGGCCGTTGCGCTTGGCGGCGTAGAGCGCGGCGTCGGCGATCTCGAGCGCCTTGTCGACGCCGATCTCCGCATCGAGCGACGTCACGCCGGCGGAGACGGTGAGCCTCACCCGCTGGTCGTCCTTGATCGGCACCGTCCAGCCGCCGATCTTGGTTCGCAGCCGTTCGACGATCGCCCAGGCGGTGCGCGGATCGGCGTTCGGCAGGCACAGCACGAACTCCTCGCCGCCGTAGCGGAACACCTGGTCGTAGGGTCGGATGCTGGCGGCCAGCAGCGAGGCGATGCTGCGCAGAACGGTGTCGCCGGCGGCATGGCCGAAGGTGTCGTTGACGTCCTTGAAGAAGTCGAGATCGAGCAGCGCGACGCAGCACGGCTGACGATTGCGCGCCTGGCGCTCGCATTCGACCCGCAGCTTGCGCAGCATCGCCTGGCGATTGCCGAGCCCGGTCAGGGGATCGATGTTGGCGAGCCGGTTCCAGGTGTCGTTCTGCAACCGGCGGAGCGAGGCGCCGAACGCGAGGACGCTGGTCATGAAGCGGCCGTAGTCCGCCGGCGGCAGGGTCCGGGTGCGGTCGACGGCGGCGGCGACGCGATCGGCGAGGCGGCGCATGCGCTTCAGCCGGTCGCGGAGGTCGCCGACCGTCGGGTCGTGGCGGAGGACGGACTCCGCGGGTCCCCGCCGCCACAGGGCGAACGCGGGGGCGGGGACGCCCGGCGCGCGCCGCGGTGCGGGATCGAGACCGGCGAGCACGTGCAGGTGCCAGTCCTTGAGCCATTCCGCCTGGGCCGCCATCACCTGGTCGAGTTCCTGCAGGGCGCGCAGGATGTCCGAGGGTCGCTCGGTTCCCGCCAAGGCGGCCGGCAGGTCGTCCGCCGGCGCCGCCACCGTCTCCCAGCTTGCCGACGTCATCTCCGCGTGGGCGGCGGGCTCGAGCGATACGGTCACCGTCCAATGCTCCCCGGCTGCGTCGCGATCGAACACGGACCGGCATCCCCCTCTGTCGACGGCGACGCCGAGCGGTTCTTTTCCGGAGCGAAATGTTTCACGGATCGTCTGCGCGATCAACCTCCCCCGATCGAGGGGATGACGGCCGTCGGCCCGTCGCGGCGGCACGGCTCCGGTGCGGCGGCGGCGAACGCCGGGGCGAAGGTCTCGCGCAGCGCGGCGTCGATCTCGCGGACGCGGGCCGCGATGCCGAGCGCGGCCAGCGACGTCACGCCGTGACCGGCGAGGCCACAGGGAACGATGCCGGCGAAGTGGGCGAGATCCGGGTTCACGTTGAGCGCGACGCCGTGATAGCTGATCCAGCGCCGGACCCGGACCCCGACGGCGGCGATCTTGGCGTCCCGCCCGCCGCCGACGTCGACCCAGACGCCGACCCGTCCGGCCCGGCATTCGCCCCGGACCCCGAACCGGGCGAGGGTGGCGATCAGCCACGCTTCCAGGGCGCCGACGAACAGCCGGAGATCGCTGCCCCGCGGCCGCAGATCGAGCATCACGTAGGCGATTCGCTGCCCCGGACCGTGGTAGGTGTAGCGCCCGCCGCGCCCCGTCCGGTAGACCGGCAGCCGGTCGGGAGCGAGCAGCTCCGCGTCGCGCGCGCTGGTGCCGGCAGTGTAGAGAGGCGGGTGCTCGAGCAGCCAGACGGCCTCGGCCGCGCGCCGCTCGCGGATCGCCTCCACCCGCCGCTCCATGAAGGCGACCGCCGCCGGGTACGCGACGGGACGATCGGAGATCAGCCATTCGATCGGCGACCGATCGCCGACGCCGCCGTCGCGGCGCGGCACCGCTGCCGCTGCCTCCGCCCCCGCCGAATCATCGGCCGCTGCTGTGGTCATGCCGCGCTTCCCGCCGGGCCCCGGTGCTTGATCGCCCACCGATGATCTGTTATCTCCTCGCTGATGAATCGCTAGCCTTTCGTGGCTTTGCAAGGCAATTCGCGGTCGTGGCGGAACTGGTAGACGCGCAGCGTTGAGGGCGCTGTGGGAGCGATCCCGTGGAAGTTCGAGTCTTCTCGACCGCACCATCCTGTTGAGAGGCCCGCCGCCAACCGGGCCTCGATTGCTGTCGGGGCAACAGGACGTCCGGCCGGCGCCGGTCGAGGAACCGCATCCGCCGGACAGGGCGGCGGCCGATCCGAACGACGGGAGTGAGCCAACGTGACCGATCCGCAGCCGGCGGCCGAACCCGAGCACGAGGAGGCGACGCGGCCGGGCGGCGGTTTCGAGCTCGATCCGGATCTGGTCGCGGCCGTCGTCGCGTCCCTCGAAGGCCGCGACGAGCAACGGGTCCGCGATCTGGTCGGACCCCTCCACGACGCCGAGATCGCCGACCTGATCCAGAAGCTGGGCAGCGAGAACCGCCGCGCCCTGGTGGTCGCGATCCGCGAATCGTTCCGCCCCGACATCCTGGTCGAACTGGACGAGCGCGTTCGCGACGAGGTGATGGAGGCCCTCGGCCCCCGGGAAACGGCGGCGGCGGTGGCCGAACTCGATACCGACGACGCCATCCTGGTCGTCTCCGAACTGGACGAGCGGGAGCAACAGCAGGTCCTCGATGCGATCCCGCCCACCGACCGCGCCCTGATCGAGCAGGGGCTGTCCTATCCCGAGTACAGCGCCGGGCGGCTGATGCAGCGCGAACTGGTGGCGGCGCCGCTGTTCTGGACGGTGGGCGAGACCATCGACTTCCTGCGCAGGACCGCCGACGAGGAACCGGACAGCCTGCCCGGCGACTTCTACGACATCTTCGTCGTCGATCCAGGCCACCGGCCGGTCGGCGCCATCCCGCTCAGCCACCTGTTGCGGACCCGTCGTCCGGTGCCGCTCGCCGACATCATGACCACCGAGATGAAGGTGATCGCCGCCGAGACCGATCAGGAGGACGTGGCGTTCCTGTTCCGCCAGCGCGATCTGACCTCCGCGCCGGTGGTCGACGAGGGTGGCCGGCTGGTCGGGGTGATCACCATCGACGACGTCGTCGACGTCATCGACGAGGAACTCGAGGACGACATGATGCGGCTCGGCGGCCTCGCCGTCGACGACCTCTACAGCGCCACCGTGGAGACCGCTCGCTCCCGCTTCTGGTGGCTGCTGGTGAATCTCGGCACCGCCATTCTCGCCTCGCTGGTCATCGGCCTGTTCGATGCCACCATCGAGCAGATGGTGGCGCTGGCGGTGCTGATGCCGATCGTCGCCTCGATGGGCGGCAACGCCGGCACCCAGACGCTGACGGTCGCGGTGCGCGCGCTGGCGACCCGGGAGTTGACGGCCACCAACGCCCTCAGGGTGATCGGCAAGGAACTGATGGTCGGCGGCGTCAACGGCGTGCTGTTCGCGGTGCTGAGCGGCATCGTCGCCTGGCTGTGGTTCGGCAATCCCGCGATCGCCGCCATCCTCGGCCTGGCGATGATCATCAATCTGGTGGTGGCCGCCCTCGCGGGGGCCGTGATCCCGCTGTTGCTCGACCGGTTCGGCATCGATCCGGCGATCGCCTCCGGCGTGTTCCTGACCACTATCACCGACGTCGTCGGCTTCTTCGCCTTTCTCGGTCTCGCCGCCTGGTTGCTGTTGTAGCGTCGGCGGCGGCAAGCGGCTTTACCTTGACGTAAACGTCAAGTAGCCTTGCCGCCATGGCGCGGACCTATGGCATCGCCGAACTGTCGCGGGAGTTCGGGCTCACCACGCGCGCGATCCGCTTCTACGAGGATCGCGGCCTGATCACGCCGCTGCGGGAGGGGCAGCGACGGGTCTACCGGTCGCGCGACCGGGTACGCCTGAAGCTGATCATGCGCGGCAAACGGCTCGGCTTTTCGCTCGAGGAGATCCGCGAGATGATCGACATCTACGACACCGATCGCTCGGAGATCGCCCAGCTGCGGCTGGTGCTCGGCAAGATCGCCGAGCGGCGGGCCGTACTGTTGCAGCAGCGCCGGGACATCGAGGCGATCCTGGGTGAGCTGGAGGGGCTCGCCCGGCACTGTCGGTCCCTCCTCGACGAGAAGGCGCCGTCCGCACCGCCGGTCCGCGCCAGCGGCTGACCCCGCCGCCCCGATCGAACGCGTGCCGCTCGAACGAGTTGCGGGGCGAGGTCGATTGCCATAGACTTTTTGCGGCAACCGACGCCCGCTTCGACGTTCGGTGCGAGCGGTCGGCTTGGGGGGCGGAATGCGGCGCCCGTGGACCGTCGTCGTGCTGCTGGTGATCGTGACCGCGCTGGTCTCGGCCTGCGCGAGTCAATCGCTCTATCAGACCCAGGTCCTCAAACGGGAGGCGAGACCGACCCGGGTCTTGCTGATGCCGGTCGACGTGGCGATCTACGAACTGACCGCCGGCGGCCTCCTGGAACCGAAGGCCGACTGGACGGCGAGTGCGCGGACCAACGTCCGGGAGGCCGTGGTCGACAGTCTCCGTCAGCGGACCACCGAGGTCGTGGTCTATGTCGAAGGACCCGGGGAGCCCGAGGTGCGACGCGATCAGATCCAGCTCGTCAAGTTGCACGAGGCGGTCGGTCAGACCATTCTGGTCCAGAAGTACCATCCCGGCGGCGATCTCCTCCCCACCAAGAAGGGCGTGTTCGACTGGTCGCTGGGGCCGAAGGTCGCGAGCCTGCGCGACGAGTACGATGCCGACTACGCGCTGTTCGTGTTCCTGCGCGACAGCCACTCGAGCGGGGGCCGGGTCGCGGCCGGGATCATGATGGCGCTCCTGTTCGGGGTCGCCCTGCCGGGCGGCCAGCAACTGGGGTTCGCCTCGCTGGTCGACCTCGAGACCGGTGACATCGTCTGGTTCAACCGGTCGCAGAGCGGGTTCGGAGATCTCCGAACGCCGGAGGCGTCGCGGAGTTCGGTCGCCGAGCTGATGACGGATTTCCCGCAATGAGGCGGCCGCGGTTGGCCGGCGCCGGCATGGTCGCCGCCGGCGTCTGCGCGGGGTGCGCCTCCTACGCGCCGAGCGACGGCCCCCACGAGCCGGGCTCGGCCTACCGACAGGCGGAACTCGCCCCCGCCACCCGGCCGGCCCTGGCCACCGACGAGGCCGGGCTGTGGATGGTCATGGACGACGCCGAACGGCGGCTCCAGACCGCCGGCAACCTGGTTCGAGACCCTGCCTTGAACGCCTACGTCCGCGACGTGACCTGCCGGGTCGCCGGCCCCTACTGCGCCGACATCCGCGTCTACATCCTGCGGGTCCCCGATTTCAATGCCGCGATGGCGCCGAACGGCGCGATGACGCTCTGGACCGGCCTTCTGCTCCGCAGCCGCAACGAGGCGCAGCTGGCGACGATCATCGGTCACGAGATCGGTCACTATCTGGCGCGCCATTCGGTGAAGCGATGGCGTGACGCGCGATCGAAGACGGATTTCCTCGCCTTCTTCGGCATCGCCACCGGCGCGGCGGGGGTCGGCTGGGTGGCGGACCTGGCGGCGGTCGGCGTGATCGCCGGCATGTTCGCCTACAGCCGCGACAACGAGCGGGAGGCCGACGATCTGGGACTCAAGGTGATGGCCGACGCGGGATACGATCCCCGCGAGGCGCCGACGGTGTGGCGGCATCTCGTCCGCGAGCAGGCCGCCGATCCCGATGCCAGAACGCGGTCGGTGTTCTTCGCCACCCATCCCGCCGCCGAGGAGCGCCTCGACACGCTCGCGGCCGGCGCGGCGCGGCTGGCGGCGGGCGGGGTCCGGGGTGAGGCGGGCCGTGACGCTTACGAGGCGGCGATGCTGCCGCACCGGGCGGCATTCCTGCGCGACGAACTGGATGTGCGGCGGTTCGAGCGTCTCGACGCGCTGTTGACGATGTTGCTCGAGGACCCGACCAACGAAGGCGAGCTGTTGTACTACCGGGGCGAGTTCTACCGTCTGCGCAACCGCGACGGGGATCTGGACAACGCGCTGGCCGCCTACCGTGCGGCGGAGAGCCACGATGGGCCGCCGCCCGAGCTGTTCCGGTCGGCGGGTCTCGTCCATGCCAGGAAGGGCGAGCGCGACCTCGCCCGCGCGGCGTTTTCGCGCTATCTGGCGCTGAAGCCGGACGCCGAGGACCGCGAGTTGATCCGCCTGATGATGGAGCCGGCGCAATGAAGGGGACGATCCGAGCGACGCTGGTGTCGATCGCCGTCGCAGCCCTGGCGACCGCGTGCGCCCAGCCCGGCTACACGCTCACCGGGCCGGGTCGGGTGACGATGGCCGATACCTATACCATCGACACGCCGGTCGCCTGGAGCCGGTCCGCTCGCGGCCGGGTGGAGATCTGGACCGTGGACGGCCCTCAGCTCCAGAGCGTGGTGTTCGTCAACGGCGCCAAGGATGGCGATCCGCTGTTCGAGGGCGAGGGCGCCGACGCCAGGACCGCGCCCCGCTTCCACGCCGCGATGACCCCGATCGAGATCAAGGAGCTGATCGAGGCGAGCCTGCGCGCGGCAGGCGCCCGCTCGCTGGAGGCGTACGACGTCCGGCCGCAGGCGTGGGGGTCGATCCAGGGGTTCCGCTTCGACTACTCCTACGCGCTGGAGAACGGCCTCGAGAAGGAGGGGACGGCGGTCGCCGCAGTCAACGACGGCCAACTGTATGCGATCCTGTATTCGGGCGCCCGGTTCCACTACTACGGCAAGCACAAGGACGACGTCGAACGGATGATCGCCTCGATCCGCATGCCGTGACCGGATGCTACAACGGCTCCAGCCGGCCGGCGATGGCCGCTTCGATCGCCTCGGTCAGCCACGCCTGGCGGGTCTTGCCGGCGGCCTTGGCGGCGTCGTCGATCTCGTGCAGCAGGTGGCGGTCGATCTCGATCGCGATCGTCGCCGCCCGGTCCCCGAACAGCGACTCGGCGAGATCGCGTTTGCCGCGGGCCTCGAGCCACTGCAGCGTCATGTCATCGGTGAGCGGGATCAACAGCGCCCCGTCCTGGCCGTAGCTCTCTTGTTCCTCGACGATGAAATAGCCGCCGTCCGGCGTCTGGTAGAGGGTTGTCACCCGTCGGTGATGGGTGGTGTCGGTTTCGTGCGAGGTCAGGCGCGTCGCGGTCGCGGTGTCGTAGCTGTTGCCGTCGATGTCCCGTCTCATCGCGGACGTCCCCGTCGTCGTGGGCCCTCTGGCGAGTGTGGCGGATTCCGGGCCGGCCGGCAACCGGGACCGCACCGTCCCCCAGGGGAATCGCATTTGGCCTTGAGGGATGGCGAGACGGGGGTTGCGTGGGGGCGGCGAATCGATTCGAACCATGGGATTCTGTCCTGGAGGGATCCCATGCAGGAGTTCAAGGAGTG
>JBHJOP010000106.1:0-13092 GCA_050329575.1 Rhodospirillales bacterium
GACTCCGGACATCGGCGAAGCGCCGGCCTCGATCGTCACGCCGCCCCCGTCCGCCCCGGAATCGGCCCGCACCAGTGTCGTCCACGTCGGTGTCGAGACCCACACCGGCGGTGGCGAGACCCGCCGCCGCGGCTGGTGGCAGCGGCTGCTCGAGTAGGGCGGCTGCTCGAGTAGGGCGGCAGCGCCCGGCCCCGCTCGGCGGTCGCGGTCAGCGCCGCCGGGCGATCAGCCGCCGCGCCGCCTCGTCGATGTCGGCGGCGGCGCCGGCGAACGAAAACCGCACGAAGCGCCGACCGCGCGCCGGATCGAAATCGATTCCGGGCGTCGTTGCGACGCCGGTCTCCGCGAGGATGCGCCGGCACAGTGCGTCGCTGTCGTCGGTGATGCCGGAGACGTCGGCGTAGAGGTAGAACGCGCCCTCGGCCGCGGCCAACTCGCCGAACCCGGCCTTCGGCAGTTCCCGCAGCAGCACGTCGCGGTTGCGCGCGTAGCGGGCGACGTGACCGTCCAGTTCCGGTCGGCAGTCGAAAGCGACGAGGGCGGCGCGTTGCGACAGCGTCGGCGCCGAGATGAACAGGTTTTGCGCCAGGCACTCGGCCGAGCGCAGCAGGCTCTCCGGCAGCACCATCCAGCCGATTCGCCAGCCGGTCATCGAGTAGTACTTGGAGAAACTGTTGACGACGATCGCCCGGTCGGTGAACGCGAGCGCGGTCGCGGCGCTCTCGCCGTAGGTGATGCCGTGGTAGATCTCGTCGGAGACGAGCCGCAGGCCGCGGTCTGACGCATAGGCGACCAGCGCTTCCAGTTCGCCGCGGCGGAGCATGGTCCCGGTGGGATTGGACGGACTGGCGACGATCAGCCCGTCGAGAGCGCCGTCGACCGCGTCCAGGTCCGCCGGCGTCGGCTGGAAATTGCCCTCCGGGCCGGTCGGCAGATCGACGACCTCGACCCCGAGCGCCGCCAGGATGTTGCGATAGGCCGGATAGCCGGGACTGGCGAGGGCGACACGGTCGCCGACGTCGAAGGCGGCGAGGAAGCCGATGACGAACGCCCCCGAGGACCCGGTGGTGACCATCACCCGCCGCCAGTCCACGTCGACGCCATGGTCATCACGGTAGTGCCGAGCGATCCGCCGGCGCAAGGGTTCGAGACCGAACGCGTCCGTGTAGCCGAGCCGGTCGGAGGCCAGCGCCGCTCGTGCCGCCGCCCGTACCGGCGCCGGCGCCGGCGTCGACGGCTGACCGACCTCGAGATGCAGCACGTCGGCGCCGGCGGCGGCGCTCTGGTTGGCGGCGCGCATCACGTCCATGACGATGAACGGTGCGATCGCTCCCCGTTTCGCCGCCTTCTCGGTCACCGCTCGCCTCCCACCGAATGGATCTCAGTCGGCGCCGGCGGCGAGGCCGAACCCGCGCGGATCGGTCTTCACGGAACAGGCTTCCTTCTGGGTCGGAGCGCCACCGGGACACGCGATGGCGTTGACCCGGCCGAGGGCGGGCGTCTCCCCGAGGCGGTGGCCTCGTTCGGCGAGCGCCGCCAGCGCCGCCGCATCGAAGCCGCGCTCGACGAACACCAGATCGGGGTCGCCGCTGCCGAAGACGCGCCGGGCGGCGAGCGCCTCGTCGAGCGGCTCGCCGTCGACCAGCACCCGCGCCGCGACGTCGATCATCGCCGGCGGCGCCGCTACGCCGCCCGCGGCGGCGGCGGCGAAGTGGAACTCGTTGACGTTGCGGTTGACCACCAGCATCGGCGCCAGCGACCGGGCGCCACGGCCGCCGGGGCCGGGCAGCGACGCCAGCACGATGCCGGTTCCGGCGGCCACGCGGCCGGTCCCGAACAGGCTGTTGAGGGTGACCGCGCAGGCCACCGCCGAGCCCTTGCGGTCGACGGCGAGGAAGGTCGCGGCCGAAGGGTTCTCGGGTTCCCCCGACACCGGCAGGCCGAGCGCAGTGGGCGACCGGTGGACGTCCGGCCGGTAGTCGGCCATCAGGGCATCGATGTGCGGCCGGGCGAGACGGGCCTCGACCTCGGCGGCGGCCGCCTCGTCGTCGAGTCGCCACCGCGTCCGGTCGGCGTAGGCCCGCAGCATGGCTTCCGCCCGCAGGTGCGGGCGCTCGGCGGCCGGCGCGTTGCGGTAGCGGTTCCGTTCGGTCAGGATCGTCCACAGTTGCGCCGCCAGCAGTCCCCCGGGCGGCGGCGGCGGCGCGAACAGCACCACCTCGTTGTCGAACGGCAGGCTGATCGGATCGCGCCACACCGGCCGGTAGTCGCGGAGATCCTCGGTATCGAGCGATCCGCCCGCCTCCGCCGCCGCGGCGGCGAGGGTGGCGGCGAGCGGTCCGGTATAGAACCTGCCCGGCAGCTCGATGCGGATCATCGACAGCACCGACGCCAGCTCGGGCTGCCTCAGGACGTCCCCCTCGCCGACGATCCGGCCGCCGCCGGCGACCGCGAACACCCGCCGGGTTTCCGGCTCCGCGAGCAGCGCGTCGGCGACCTGCCCGAGATCGCTGGCGAACGCCCGCGACACCCGGATTCCGTCGCGAGCGAGGCTCTCCGCCGGACCCAGCACCTGCGACCAGGTCAGACGGCCATAGCGGGCGTGCAGCAAGAAGAAGCCGCGGACGTTGCCGGGGATCGCCGTCGGCCGGTCGGCGTCGGCCGCCACCCGCCGCGGCGCCCGGGCCAGGAACTCGAGGGCGCGGGCCTCGCCCCGCCCGGCATCGAAGGCGACGCACACCCCGCCGCCGCCGAGGCTCGCCGCCGACGGCAGGGTCACCGCCGAGGCGAAATACATCGCCACCGCGGCATCGGCGGCGCTTCCGCCCGCCGACAGGACGTCGCGGCCGATCAGTGCCGCCTGCGGTTCGTCGGCGACGACGCCGCCGAGATACCCCTCAACCGCGCCGAGCCGGCCGATCGACGCCGCGTCTTCCGCCGCACAGCCGGCGAGCAGCAGCGCCAGCGCCACCGCCGGGAGCGTCGATTGACGCCGCCCCGGCCCACCACTACGTTTACGTTGGATTGACGGAACGTGGATCTTGCCCAGGATCATTCGCCTACCGGTCGCAGTCTTGCTGGCGTTGGCCGTCGCTTTTTCTGTGCTGCGCCCGGCGGACGTCGACGCCCGATCGCTGTCGCTCATCCGGGACACCGAGATCGAAAATACCATCCGCACCTACGCCACGCCAGTCTTCC
Organism: Rhodospirillales bacterium; assembly: GCA_050329575.1. Lineage (GTDB taxonomy): Bacteria > Pseudomonadota > Alphaproteobacteria > Rhodospirillales > Defluviicoccaceae > JAUXFS01. The sequence goes on from JBHJOP010000106.1 coordinate 3,199, forward strand.
TGGCGGCGGGCCTCGATCCCGGGGCGGTGCGCATCTACCTCGTCAACGACAAGGCTCTGAACGCCTTCGTCGCCGGCGGCCAGAACCTGTTCATCAACACCGGGCTGTTGATGAACAGCGCCCATGCCGGCCAGGTGATCGGCGTGATCGCCCACGAGGCCGGACACATCGAGGGCGGCCACCTGGCGCGTACCCAGGACGCCCTGCGCAACGCCACCGCCGAGAGCATCCTGGCGGTGGTCCTCGGCGCCATCGCCGCCGCCGCCGCAGGACGGCCGGACGTCGCCGGCGCGGTGGTGGCCGGCGGCCAGAACACGGCGCTGCGCTCCTTTCTCGGGTATACGCGCACCCAGGAAGGGGCGGCCGACGCGGCCGCGATGCGCTATCTCGACGAGACCGGCCAGTCGGCGCGCGGACTGCTCGAGTTCATGAAGACCCTGGAGGGGCAGGAGCTGCTGCCCTACAGCCGCCAGGATCCGTACCTGCGCACCCACCCGCTCACCCGCGATCGCATTCTCGCGCTGGAGAAGCACGTCGACCTCTCGCCCAACTCCGACAGTCCGTTGACGCCGCAAGACGCCGCCATGCACGCCCGCATGGTGGCCAAGCTGCACGGGTTCCTCGACAACCCGGTGACGACGTTGCGCCTCTATCCGCTCACCGACCGGAGCCTCGCCGCCCGCTACGCCCAGACTCTCGCGTTCTGGCGCCAGCACGACCTCGACAGGGCGGTGGCGCATATCGACGCCCTCCTCGCCGAGCACCCGCTGGACCCTTACTTCCACGAACTCAAGGGCCAGATGCTTTACGAATCCGGCCGCCCCGTGGAAGCCCTGAAGCCCTATGAAACCGCGGTCGGCATTCTGCCCGAGGCGCCGCTGCTGCGTATCGGACTCGCCGAGGTTCAACTGGCGCTGAACGATCCGGCGCTGCTCGATCCGGCGATCGACAACCTTCGCACCGCGTTGGCGCGCGAACGCAACCGCCCCTACGTCTGGCGCCAGCTCGGGATCGCCTACGGCCGCAAGGGAGACATCGGACAGAGCTCGCTGGCGCTCGCGGAGGAGGCGTTGCTCGTCGGCGACAACCCCCGGGCGCGGTTCCATGCCGGCCGGGCCGAAAAGCTGTTGCCGACCGGTTCCCCCGGATGGCTCCAGGCGCAGGACATCCTGCAGGCGGCCGAGAAGAAGGACGGCTGAGCCTGCGGGCGGCGGAGACCGCCCTGGTGCGGCGCGGCGGCGCCGGGCGAATCGGTGCTGCGGGGCGCGCCCTCGTCGCCCTGATCGGCGTCCTGTCGCTGCTCGCCGCGTGCACCGTGCCGCCGCCACGGCCGCTCGATATCGAGGCGACGATCGATATCCTGGCGCCGGAGCGGGGCTTCTCGCCGTCCCGTCCGCCCGCGGACTTGGGAGGCGTCGGCGCAGTCGCCGAACGCTTCGACGTCGGCGACCCCCGCCGCGGGTCGGCTCTCCGCGTCCGGGGCGGCGGCGCGGCCGCGCTGCTGGTGCGCCCGACCCGCGCGCCGCTGATCGTCTCGCCTTATCTGAGTTGGACGTGGACAGTCGAGCCGCATGCGCGCGACGCACCGCCGGTCGGCATCGTCGTCGGCTTTCAGGGTGGCCGCGAGCGGGACCGCGACCGTCCGGCGGGGGGGTCTCGGGACGCGCCGCTGCCGGCCCACGACCGCGCCCTGGTGTTGACGTGGGGCGATTCGGCGTTGCAGCGGGGCAGTGTGCGAACGGCCGCCGCCGATTTGTTCGACGGGCGCCCGGCCCCCCGCTACATCGTTCGCGGTGGCGGCGAGCATACCGGCGTGTGGTGGCGGGATACCGTCGATCTCGCGTCCCTCTACGGCGCGCTGTGGCCGCAGGACGACATCGGTCTCGCCCGCATCGTCTTCGTGGCGATCGCCGCCCCGGCGGACGTCGCGGCCGGGGCGCGCCTCGCCGCGATGACGTTGTCGCGGTGAGGCCCGGCGATGACGATTTCGTGAGATCGGACGATCGGCGGGGTGCGGTCCTTGCCCATCGGCCCGCTCTCGCGCATCATGGTTGCGTTTCCTTCGCAACACGTTCTGGAACATGCGGGGTCCGGCGATGACGATGATCACGGGATGGGCACGCGCAGCGGCCTTGGCGGCATCGATCGGTGCCGCCTCGTTCACCGGCCTCGCGGCCGGTGAGGCGGCCGGCGACGATCCGCTCGCGGCGGCGATGACCGACGCCCAGAAGCAGCGGTTCGACGCCCTCGTCCGACAATACATTCTCGATCATCCGGAGGTGATCGTCGAGTCGCTGCAAGCCTACCAGACCCGGCAGCGGGCGGCGGAACAGCGAGACGCGCAGGCGGCGCTGGTGGCGATGAAGGGCGAGCTGGAGAACGATCCCCGCATGCCGATCGCCGGCAATCCCGCCGGAGACGTCACCGTCGTCGAGTTTTTCGACTACCGCTGCACCTATTGCAAACGGGTGTTGCCGGCGATCCAGGAACTGATCGAGAGCGACGGCAACATCCGCTACGTGTTCGTCGAGTTTCCGGTCCTCGGCCCGGAGTCGGTGACCGCGGCGCGGGCGGCGCTCGCCGTCTGGAATCTGCGGCCGGAGACGTACTTCGCCTTCCATACGGCGCTGTTGGAAGCCCGTGGCAGCCTCTCGGAGGACCGCGTCCTGCAGATCGCGACCGGCCTCGGGCTCGATGCCGCACAACTCCGCACGGCGATGGCGGACCCGAAGATCGACGAGGCACTGGAGCGCAACTACGCCCTCGGCCGGCGGATCAACGTCACCGGCACTCCGGCGTTCGTCATCGGCGGCAAACTGGTGCCCGGCGCCATCGATCTCGCGGCGATGAAGCAACTGGTGTCCGCGGCGCGCGACGGCTGACCCCTCGCCCCGGCGAGGACGGCCGCGGCGGTGCGCCGCCGGTCGGGACTGCCCCAAACAGGTCACGTTAGTTCGCTGTTAATTCCTGACGTTTATCGATCTCTGGTAGAGCTCGGGCGCTGTCGCCGAGCCCAGGATCGAGGCCCGTCATGATCAGCACCTTCATCCCGCTGCCGTTCGGCTGCTGGGCGCACTGCCGGTTCCCGGCCGTGGTCGATGGTGGTTCCTTCCTTGGAACCGTCGCCAACGGCGGCGACTGGCTGGTGTGGATCGGCCGCCTGCAACTCGCCGTCGGTCATTCGGCGCGCCGGCACCGCGATGGCGCCCTGGCGGCGGCGCCGGTCGATCGGCTCTATCGCCTGCCGCGCGGCGCGCCGTCCGATCGCCGTTAGCCGCCGCTTCGGACGGCCGGATCTTCCGTCGCCGGTGCCGCCCCTGGGACCGTCCGATCGCGCTGCACTTCGGCACGGATCTTCGGCAGCGCATCGGGATACGTGCGTTGCAGGAACTTGACGAGTTCCTCGCGAACGTGACAGCGGAGATCCCAGGCCTTTCCGGAGTTCGCCGCGCTCATCAAGGCTCGCAGCTCGAGGGTTCGATCGGTGCTGTTGGTGACCTGCAGGCCCCAGACCCTCTTGTCCCACAGGTCCGTGGCCTCGAGGATGCGCCGCAGCTGCGCGCGGACCTCGTCGATCGGCACCGTGTAATCGACGTGGAGGAACACCGAGCCGAGGATGTCGGCGGTGGTCCGGGTCCAGTTCTGGAACGGATGCTCGATGAAGTAGGAAAGCGGGACCACCATCCTTCGCAGGTCCCAGATCCGCACCACCACGTAGGTGGCACGAATCTCCTCGACCCATCCCCATTCTCCCTCGACGATGACCACGTCGTCGAGGCGGATCGGTTCGGTGAGGGCGAGCTGCACGCCCGCGATCAGGTTGGCCAGCGCCGGGCGGGCGGCGATGCCGGCCACCAGACCGGCGATGCCGGCCGACGCGAACAGGGTGATGCCGATCTGGCGGATGCTGGGGATCGCCATCAGGATCAGGCAGGCCGTCACGGTCACGATCGCGGCCACAAGCAGTCGTCGCAGCACGCGAACCCGGGTCTGGATCTGGCGCGCAACCAGGTTGTCGGGCCGAGTGACATCATACCGGGCGGCGATGACGTCCTGGATCACGCCGGTGAACGCGACCGCCAGCCATCCCACGGTGGCCGTCATCCCCATGGTGAAAAGCTGCTTGACGGTGTCGGCGGCGCTGGCCGGCAGCCTCATCATCGGCAGCGCGACGAAAACGGCCAGCAACACGAACAACAGCCGCGCCGGTCGCCTTCCGTGGCGAACGAACGCGTCGTCGACGATCCCGGGGGTTCGTTCCGCCACCCGGCCGGCCGCGGCGAAGACGACGCGATGAATCACCAGCGCCAGGGCGACGGCCAGGACCATCGGCAGGACGGTCGCCAGCAACGTGTGCCAGATCTCCAGCGCTTGCCCCGTGAGATCGCTCGGCAGGTGGTTCATGGGCGGGATGCCTTGGTCCGGCCGCCGGCGATTGCGCCTTAACCGCCGAAGATCTCCCTGAGGTTGTCGAAACCCTGCTGGTAGATCCGCTGGACGGCCGCGACGGCCTCGCTTTCCGACGCGTCCCTCGGCTCGAAATCGCTCGACCACGAGACCGAACAGGTCCCGTCCCGGCGTTCGATCAGTTCGATCGTCGCCCAGTAGTTGGCGACCGGCAGCGGGCTGTCGACGATCGAGTAGCTGTACGTTCGCATGCCGTCGTTGGCATACTCGAGTTTCTCGACGATCTTGGCGCCGCCGAGCAGGGTCAGGGTGCGGATCCGTCCCCCGTCGGCGAGCTCGCTGCACTCGACCGCCGGATGCCAGTCGGGCAGCGCGTTGAAGCCTCCGATCAGCTTCCAGACCTCGGCCGCGGGGACCGGCAGGGAGGTGCTCATCGAAACCTTGGCCATCGGCGTCTCCTCAGATCGTCGTCACGCCGGGCGCCCGTCGCCCGGCGTCGCCGGCGCGTCGAAGATGGCGCATCCGACGATCCCTTCCCGCATTTGATTGTACGTTTTAATCGTGCTGGCAAGGAAGTCGAGCCTTTGTCATAATGTCGCGTCGGTCGCCGCGAGGGCTGCCGAGAACAGCGCCTGCGCGGTCTGGCCCTGCTTTCCAGACCGGGCAAGGTTGGACTATCAATCGACAGTTCGTTGAATCGCTCTGGGAGGAGTTGGCTTATGTCAATCAGGGTTCTTCGCACGGCGGCAATGGTTGCCGCCGCCACCGCCATCTTTGCCTGCACGGCCGTCGCCCAAGATCGCACCGGTTGGCCGGCGTCGTTCACGGTCGGCACGGCCAGTCAAGGCGGCACCTACTTCATCTATGGCGCCGGCTTCGCAAATCTGGTGTCCGAGCAGCTCGGCATCAACGGCGGCGGCGAAGTGACCGGCGGCCCGGTGCAGAACGCCACCCTGGTTCAGGCCGGACAGCACCAGTTCGGGATGGTGACCATGGGCCCGGCCTACGAGGCCTGGATCGGCGAGAGCCCGTTGATGCCGGGGGTCAAGCACGACAAGCTGCGCGCCATGTTCCCGATGTATCAGACGCCGTTCCACGCCGTCGCCCTCAAGAAGTCGGGGATCACCTCGCTCAATCAGCTGGCCGGCAAGTCGATGGGCGTCGGCCCCGCCGGCGGCACACCCGGCACCTACTGGCCCCGGATCATGGACGCCCTCGGCGTCAAGGTCACCCCCCGGTTCGGCGGCGCGGCGGATCAGGCCGGACAGCTTCAGGACGGCCTGATCGATACGTTCGCGTTCGCCGCCGGCGTCCCGATCGCCGCGTTCAGCCAGATCCTGGCGCAGGTCGATGGCGTCGTCTTCGCCCCGACCAAGGAGCAGTCCGCGGTGCTGATCGAGAAGTTCCCGTCGCTGGCGCCGTTCACCATTGCGGCCGGGACCTACTCGGGCCAGACCGAGCCGCTCGAGACCGTCGCCATGTGGAACTTCTTCATCACGTCAAAGGACATGCCGGAGAGCCTGGTCTATGAGATGACCAGGATCGCGATGACCCAGCACGACCGGATGATGGCGATCCACAGCTCCTCCGAGGAGACGCTGCCGCAGAATTACATCCACAACAGCTTCCTGCCGTACCATCCGGGTGCGGTGCGCTGGTTCGAGGAGAACGGCTTCAAGATTCCCGACCATCTCAGGGGCTGAGTCGGGCGCTCGCGGCCGCCGCCCTCGGGCGGTGGCCGCGGGCCATTCGCGGCGCTCCCCGCATGCCGGCCGTCCGGCGCGGGGCGGGAGTGTGTCGGGGGCGGATCACCGCCAAGCGCGGGCAGACGGATAATGCGGCCTCGAGACCGCACTTGAGTCAGGGATGAAAACGTCGATGTCGGAGACCTCGGTTCAACCGGAAACCCGCCTGATCGCCCAGGGCGTCGACGAGGAGCCGGTCGCCAGCAACGAGCGGCTGCTCGACGGCTGGCAGAAATACGGTCTGTTCTGGGCGTGCGTCGCCTTCACCGCGTTCCACCTCGTCACCCTCAACGTGTTTCCGATGGAAACATGGATGTACCGCATCATCCACGTCGCCGGTGCGCTGTGCATCGGCTTCGCGGTGGTGGCGTCGATGCGGTTCGACGGCGAACACGTGGCCACAGCGTTCGACAAGAGGCAGCTTCTGCCCTTGCTGATCGCAGCGGCGGGGTTGGCGTGGGCATTCGGCTGCCTCGCCGTCGCCTACTGGTACCGGCACCGGCTGGGACAGGCCTATCCGCCGCCGTGGGTCTTCCAGAGCTTCGGGATACCGCTCACCGTCTCGATGGCGGTCGCCGTGTTCTCGTCCTGGGTGTTCCGCAGCGGTCGGCAGCGGATCGACTGGTTCGACTGGATCCTGATCGGCGGGGCGATCGCGGTCGCCGCCTATCTGGTGTTCAACCTGGACGTCTGGCGGTTCCGGGCCGGGGTGATGGCGCTTCCGCCGGACATGTGGACGGCGATCGCCGGCACCCTGTTGATCATCGAGTTGACCCGCCGCTCGGCGGGGCTGGCGCTGGTGGTGATCTCCATCATCTTCATCATCTATTCGTTCGTCGGCCCGTGGCTGCCCGGCTTCCTCCATCATGGCGGCTACAGCGCCGGGCGCTTCTTCACGTACATCTACACCGACAACGGCATCCTCGGCGCGCCGGTGGCGGTTTCCAGCACCTATATCATCCTGTTCATCGCCTTCGCCGCCTTCCTGCAGGCGTCCCGGGTCGGTGACTACTTCGTCAACTTCGCGTTCGCCGTCGCCGGCCGGGCGCGCGGCGGGCCGGCGAAGGTGGCGGTGTTCGCCTCCGGCCTGATGGGCATGATCAACGGCACCTCGGCCGGCAACGTGGTGGCGACCGGCAGCCTGACCATCCCGCTGATGAAGAAGGTCGGCTACAAGCCGCAGACTGCGGGCGCGATCGAGGCCACGGCCTCGACCGGCGGCCAGATCATGCCGCCGATCATGGGCGCCGGCGCCTTCATCATGGCCGAGATCACCGGCATTCCGTATACCGAGCTGATCGTCGCGGCGATCATCCCGGCGTGCCTCTACTTCCTGTCGGTGTTCGTGATGGTCGACCTGGAGGCGCTCAAGCTGGGGATGCGCGGCATGCGCGACGACGAGCTGCCGGAACTGCGCAAGCTCGCCAAGCAGGCGTTCCTGTTCCTGCCGATCGTGACCCTGGTCGGGGCGCTGTTCATGGGCTACTCGGTGATCCGCGCCGGCACCTTCTCGCTGGTCAGCGCGATGGTCGTGAGCTGGCTGACGCCCTATCGCATGGGGCCGAAGGCGGTCGTCCGGGCGCTGGAGCTGGGCGCCCGGATGTCGATCCAGATCATCGCCGTCTGCGCGTGCGCCGGCATCATCGTCGGTGTCATCGCGCTCACCGGCGTCGGCGCCCGGTTCTCGTCGCTGCTGCTCGGCATCGCCGCCCACAGCCAGTTCCTGGCCTTGTTCTTCTCGATGCTGATCGCCATCATGCTGGGCATGGGGATGCCGACGACCGCGGCCTACGCGGTCGCCGCATCGGTGGTCGCACCGGGGCTGCAGCAGCTCGGCATCCCGCCGTTGATCGCCCACTTCTTCGTGTTCTACTACGCCGTGGTGTCGGCGATCACGCCGCCGGTGGCGCTCGCCGCCTACGCCGGGGCCGCCATCGCCGGTTCCGAGCCGATGCGGACCGCGGTGTCTGCGTTCAAGATCGGCCTCGCCGCCTTCATCGTGCCGTTCATCTTCTTCTACAGTCCGGCGATCCTGCTCGAGCCGTCGCCCGATGCGTCGCTGCTCGGGATGGCGATGCCCGGCTGGCTGCGCGTCGTGCAGGTGGCGACCACCGCCACCATCGGCGTCTGCCTGTTGGCGTCGGCGGTCCAGGGCTACTTCTTCGGGCCCCTCAACCTCCTGTTCCGGGCTCTGCTGCTGGTCGGCGCCCTGTTCATGATCACCGGCGGTGCGCTGACCGACCTGGCCGGCATCGGCATCGGCGTCGGGGTGTTCCTGCTGCAGCGGCTGTTCGCCCGACGACGGGCGGCGATCGCCGCCGGATAGCGACCACGGGCGCCGGGGGTGCGGCGGCCCCCGGCGCCAGCTCGCCCGCCGCCCGTGACGGGGAGGGTGGATGAGCGACTGGTGGCGCGGCGCGGTCATCTACCAGATCTATCCGCGCAGCTTCCTCGATGCCGACGGTGACGGCATCGGTGATCTCGCCGGCATCACCGGCAAGCTCCCTTATGTCGCCGGTCTCGGCGTCGACGGCATCTGGCTGTCGCCGTTCTTCCCCTCGCCGATGAAGGACTTCGGCTACGACGTCGCCGACTACCGCGACGTCGACCCGATGTTCGGCACCCTCGCCGACTTCGACCGCCTGCTGGCCGAAGCCCATCGGCTCGGGCTGCGGGTGATCATCGATCAGGTGTACTCGCATTCCTCGGACCGCCATCCGTGGTTCGAGGAGAGCCGCCGCAGCCGCGACGACGCCAAGGCCGACTGGTACGTCTGGGCCGATCCAAAGGAGGACGGAACGCCGCCCAACAACTGGCTGGCGGTGTTCGGCGGCCCGGCCTGGGACTGGGAGACGCGCCGCCGCCAGTACTATCTCCACAACTTCCTGAAGGAGCAGCCGGACCTCAACCTCCACAATCCGGAGGTCCAGGAGGCGGTCCTCGACGTCGCCCGCTTCTGGCTGCAACGCGGCGTCGACGGCTTCCGCCTCGATGTCGCCAACTTCTACATGCACGATCGCGAGCTGCGGGACAATCCGCCGGTTCCCCATCCCGACCCGGTCAAGCCCTACTGGCTGCAGCGCCAGATCTACAACCGCAGCCGCCCCGAGACGCTCGCCTTCGTCGCCCGCCTGCGGGCGCTGATGGACCGCTATCCCGGCACCATGTCGGTCGCGGAACTGGCCAGCGACGATCCGATCGGCACCATGGTCGCCTACACCGACGGTTCCGATCGCTTCCACACCGCCTACAGCTTCGTCTTCCTCGGCCCGCCGCTCGGCGCTGCGGCGATCCGCGGCATCGTCGAGGCGATGCTGGCCCGCTCCCCCGGCGCCTGGCCGTCGTGGGCCTTCAGCAACCACGACGTCGAGCGGGTGGCGACGCGCTGGGGCGGTCCGGGAGGGGCGGTGGGCGATCTCGCCAAGCTGCTGATCGCGCTGTTGTGCAGCCTGCGCGGCACCGCCTTCCTCTTTCAGGGCGAGGAACTCGGGCTGCCGCAGGCGGACGTTCCGTTCGAGCGCCTGCAGGATCCGGAGGGCAGGACCTTCTGGCCGGAACACAAGGGCCGCGACGGCTGCCGGACGCCGATCCCGTGGGCGTCGGCGACGCCGCACGCCGGCTTTTCGGTCGCCGAGCCGTGGCTGCCTGTCGATCCCGCCCACCGTCCGCTCGCCGTCGATGTGCAGGAGGGCGATCCGGCGTCGACGCTCCGGTTCACGCGCGGATTTCTCGCCTGGCGCCG
>JBHJOP010000076.1:0-2304 GCA_050329575.1 Rhodospirillales bacterium
CTCGCCGGCCTGCCGGACGTCGCCGCCACCAAGCAGGCGATCGCCGCGCGGCGCACCGAGCTGGCGGCGCTGAGAGCGCGTCAGGGGGCGTGCCAAGCCGCTCTCGACGGACTGCGGCGCGAGGCCGAGAGCCGCCGGCGGCGGCTGCGGGCGATCGGCGAGGAGACCGCGACGTGGGTCGAGCGGCGCGACGCCGCACAACGCCAGACCGAGGTGCTGCGGACCCGTCACGCCGCTGCCGACGCGGAGGACCGGCGCCTGTCGGCGCGTCCCGGGGAGATCGCCGCCAGACGCCAGGCCCTGTTGAGCGAGATCGACACCGTCGAGCAGCGGCGGCGGACGGCGGCCGACCGGCTCGCCGCGGCCGAGAGCCGGCTCGCCGACGCCGATCGCGGCGTTCGGGCGGCGGACGCCGCGCTCCGCGACGCCCGCGAGGACAGCGTGCGCGCTGAAGCGGCGGTCGAGCAGGCCGAGCGGGGACGGCGCGAGATCGGCGAGCGCCTCGCCGAGCGTTTCGATGCGGCCCCCGCCGCACTGGCCGCGATCGCCGGTCTCGCCGCCGACGGCCCGGTTCCCGACCTCGAGGCCGAGGAACACCGTCTCGAACGGCTGCGCCGCGAACGGGAGGGCATGGGACCCGTCAACCTGCGGGCCGAGCAGGAGGCGGCGGAGCTTGGCGCCGAGATCGACGCCCTCGCTGCGCAGCGCCGCGACCTGATCGAAGCCATCGCCAAACTGCGCCGGGGCGTCGGCGAACTGGACTGCGAGGGCCGGCAGCGGCTGCTCGCCTCGTTCGCGGACGTCGATCGCCACTTCCGCGACCTGTTCACGCGGCTGTTCGGGGGCGGCCGGGCCCACCTGGCGCTGACCGAGTCCGACGACCCGCTGGCCGCCGGCCTGGAGATCATGGCGAGCCCGCCCGGCAAGCGGCTGCAGGTGATGTCGCTGTTGTCCGGCGGCGAGCAGGCGATGACCGCGCTGGCGCTGATCTTCGCGGTGTTCCTGACCAACCCGGCGCCGATCTGCGTGCTCGACGAGGTGGATGCGCCGCTCGACGATGCCAACGTCGACCGCTTTTGCGCCCTGCTGGCCGATATGGCGACCGGCGGCACCCGCTTTCTGGTAGTCACCCACCACCGCATGACGATGGCCCGGATGGACCGGCTGTTCGGCGTGACGATGGCCGAGCGCGGCGTTTCGCAGCTGGTTTCGGTCGACCTGCGTCAGGCCGAGGCAATGCGCCAGACCGCCTGACCAATCCCGCCTCGCGATCAATCCGCTGGGCTTTTCAGAGGGTTAGTGATATCGATCAACGATCGTCGACGAGGTTTTCCGCCTTGACAGCCCATCGGGGGGCGACTAAGGTCCGCGGCGTCAAAGGCGACGGTCCGCCCGAGGTGGGAGGACGTCGGTGTCGATGAGCGAGGATCCCCCTTCCAAGTCGCTGCGGGACCTGGAAGCGCGCCTGAAGCGGCTCAGGGACGAGACTCGTCCCAGCGAGGCCCGGGCCGATGCGAACCAACCGGTGTCCGGGATCGGGATGGCGTTCGCGGTCGCGTCCCATCTGGTCGCCGGGTTGGGGGTCGGGGCGTTGATCGGCTACTGGCTCGACCGCTGGCTGGGAACGTCGCCCTGGCTGTTGATCGCGTTCTTCTTTCTCGGCGCGGCAGCCGGAATGTTGAACGTGTATCGGACAGTGACGGGCATGGGCTTGGCGGCGGGATACCGCCCTCCGGCCGGCGCGGACGAGAACGAACAGCGGTCGGGCAACGACCCCGCCGCGGGGCTCGGTGAGGGAAAGGGCGGGAACGGACGTGGCCAGTCCCATTGAGCAATTTCAGATCACCAAGATCCTCGACATCCGCGTCGGGGCGGTCGATGCGTCGTTCACCAATTCCAGCCTGTTCATGGTGTTGGCGGTCGTCGGCATCACCCTGTTCCTGACCCTCGGCGTCAAGGAGCGCTCGCTGGTCCCCGGCCGATGGCAGTCGCTCGTCGAACTCGCCTACGACTTCGTCGGCAACATGATCCGCAGCAACGTCGGCCGCGAGGGGCTGAAGTACTTTCCGTTCATCTTTTCTCTGTTCCTGTTCGTGCTGTTCGGCAACTTGCTGGGTTTGCTGCCGTACAGCTTCACGTTCACCAGCCACGTCGCCGTCACCTTCGCACTGGCGCTGACCGTGTTCATCGGCACCACCGTGCTCGGCTTCGCCAAGCACGGGCTCCATTTCTTCCACTTCTTCCTGCCGAAAGGGACGCCGTTGGCGATCGCGCCACTGCTGGTGTCGATCGAGGTGCTCTCCT
>JBHJOP010000010.1:0-6383 GCA_050329575.1 Rhodospirillales bacterium
TATGATCCTACCGCTTGGCCGGGCGCCCGGGAGGACGCCCTGTCCCCCTCGAAGCCGCGGCAGGGGCGGTTCCGCCGGCGGTCGGCCGCGTTCGCCTGCGCCGGCGGCGGCCCGGCCGCGGTGGGCGACGTCGACTTTTGTGTTGTGGAAAAGCCGTTTCGGATCAATGCGCTATCGGGACTCGATGTTGACTTTCGTGTACCGCCCGCCGACCCCGGTTTCGTGAAGAATCAAGGGCTTGGCCGCAAAAAATGTGTCCTTTTGTGTACTTCTGTGTACCGAATCCTTTTGCGCCGGCCGGGTTCGTCGGCCATCGACGGCCCGGCCGCCACGGGGGCGCAACCAACGTCCCCGAAACGGCCCTCCGGGGACACGGCCTCCGGGGACAGGGAAGGTCATCGCGACCGCCGGGGAGGCCCGCCGCCGGCCACGGGCCGGGGCGGCGCGGCGACAGCGGCGTCGGAGGCCGCGGCCGGTCGCCCGGCGATCCGCGCCAGCAGATCGGCGACCTCGCCCCGCGACCGCGGCAGCGGCGCATCGGCGGCGATCAGGCCGAGCTCGCGGGCCCTGAGCCCGATCTCCAGCGCCAGAGGCAGGCGCAGATGCGCCCGCCGCAGCACCCCGTCGTCGACCAGCACCACCTCCGGGCGGCCGCGGGCGACGACCCGGCCTTCGGCGAACACGGCGACCGCATCGGACCAGGCGCAGGCGAGATCGACGTCGTGGGTGGCGTAGACGATGGTGGTGCCGGCGGCGACCAGGTGGTCGAGCGCCGCCAGCAGGTGGACGACGCCGTGGGGATCGAGGCCGCCGGTCGGCTCGTCGAGCAGCAGCACCCGCGGCTGCATCGCCAGCACCCCGGCGATGGCGACCCGTTTGCGCTGGCCGAAGCTCAGCATGTGGATCGGCCGCCGCGCCAGGGGATCGATCCGCATCCGGGCGAGCGCCGCGGCGATGCGGGCGCGCACCTCGTCCTCGCCGAGACCGAGGTTCAGCGGGCCGAACGAGACGTCCTGTTCGACGGTGCCGGCGAACAGCTGGTCGTCGGGGTCCTGGAGGACGAGGCCGACCGCCGCCCGCCAGCGGGCGAGGGCGCGGCGGTCGTAGGCGACCGGGTTGCCGTCGAGGCGGATCTCGCCTCCGTCCGGCCGCAGGGTGCCGTTGAGGTGCATCAGCAGCGTCGTCTTGCCGGCGCCGTTGGGCCCCAGGATGGCCAGCCGGCCGCCGGCGGGCACGTCGAGATCGAGACCGTCGAGGGCCGGGATGCCCCCGGGGTAGACGAAGCGGAGGCCGCGGGCGGAGAGGATCAACGGCCGGCCCCGGCGATCACCGGCCACACCGCTGCGGTCGCCGCGATCAGGCCCGGCACGGCGACGGCGGCGGCCAGGAACCGGCCGGACGCCGGGCGCGACGGCTGCAGGGTTCGGAGGTCGCCGTCATAGGCGCGGGCGGCGAGACCGCGTTCCATCCTCGCCGCCCGTCCGAGGCAGCGGGGCAGCAGCGCCGCCGCCAAGAGGCCGATCGACTGCAGCGAGCGGCGAGGACCGGTGTAGCCGAGGCGGCTCGCCTGCGCGACGCGGGCCCGCTCGGCCATCTCCAGGGTGGTCGCCGTGAAGCGATAGACCAGCAGGCCGACATCGACGATCGCCGCCGGCAGACGGCAGCGTCGCAACAGCCCCAGGAGGTCGGTGAGCGGCGTGGTCAGGACGATCAGCAGCGACGCGGCGGTCGCCGCCAGCGCCCGCAGCGACACCGCGATCGCCGTCTCGATCCCCTGCGGCGAGAGGGCGATCGCCGGTCCGGCCCCGTCGAGACGCACGGACACGGCGAGCACGACGGCGCCCGACAGCTCGAACCCGGCCGGGATCGCCAGCACGCGGAGATAGTCGGCCGGCGGCACCCGGGCACCGGCCACCGCGGCGAGAGCGGCGGCGGCCAGGACCAGGACGGCCGCCGGGATCGCCGGCAGCGCCACCGCGGCGATCAGCAGACCGCCGCCGAGGGCCAGCTTCTCCGCCGGATGGCGGTCGGCCCAGCGGTTGCCGTGGGCGAGACGGTCAACGAGATGCATCGCCCGTGGTGCCGCGTCCTCCCGTGGCCTCGCCGCGGCGGAGCCCGATGTAGTAGCCGAGCAGGCCGGCGCCGAGCGCGGCCTGGAGAGCGAACAGCAGGCTTGCGATCTCGCCGCTCGGCGGCTCCCAGACCGCCTCGAACCAGGGCTGGTAGTCGGGCCGGATCTCGAGAATGGCGCCCATGGCCTGGTCGTCGGTGCCGCCGAACACCGCGTCGCCCTCGAAGGTCATCACCAGCGGGATCAACGCCAGCAGCGCCGCCGCGGCGAGCAGGATCAGGTTTTGCCGAGCCATCAGACCGCCCCCTTGCCGAGCAGCCGCAGGCTCTTCAGTTCGGCACGGCTGTAGGACGTCAGCACGTTGACGACGACCACCGTCAGCAGCCCCTCGATGAGCGCCAGCGGCACCTGGGTGATCGCGAAGATGGTCCCGAACTTGGCGAACGAGCCGACGATGCCGCCGGCCGGATCGGGAAAGGCGATCGCCAGTTGAGCCGAGGTCACGACGTAGGTGGCGAGATTGCCGAGCGCGGCGGCGACGAACACCGCCACCGCCAGCGAGCCGCCGGCGCCCCGCACCAGCCGGAACAGCCCGTAGGCGACGTAGGGACCGACCACCGCCATCGAGAAGACGTTGGCACCGAGGGTGGTGAGACCGCCGTGGGCGAGCAGCAGCGCCTGGAACAGCAACACGATGGTGCCGAGCACCGTCATCACGCCGGGTCCGAACAGCACCGCGCCGAGACCGGTCCCGGTCGGATGCGAGCAACTTCCGGTCACCGACGGGATCTTCAGCGCCGACAGCACGAACGCGAACGCCCCCGCGGCCGCCAGCAGCAGCTTGGTTTCCGGATGCGCCTTCGCGATCCGCACCAGCCGATAGCCGCCGTAGGCGACGAACGGCGCCGAGACGACGGTCCAGGCGACCGCGTGCGCCGCCGGCAGGTATCCCTCCATGATATGCACGAAACCCTCCTCCGCCCGCATCAGGCTTCTTGTGAGTGCGCCGCCGGCGCGGAAGGGTTTGGATCGGCGAGAACCGTTTGCTTCGTTTCTCGCTTCCGGTCGACCCCGCCCGCAAGCGCCGCATTGACGTCTCGACGGCAGGTCTCCTGGCTCACGGGTCGTCGCTCTGCCCGGCCTTCCCGGTTTCCCAGTGGCCATCGCGGAACAGAGCTACCCGCTTACAGTTGCGGGGGCAGCCACGGATTCGGGTCCCCTCCGGGGTCGACCCTTCCCGTGTTCCCTTTTGATCCCCGGGCTCTGTCGCCCTTCGCGGGGAACCGTCGCATGAACTATAGGGACCGAGCCGAACCCTCGTCAAGCAACGGTCCCGATGCGGCATCGATCGTTGGTGACGACCGGTCCTCAGAATTCGATCACGTAGCTGGCCATCGCTCCCAATGTTCTGGTTTCGTCGCCGTCCTCGGTCAGGACCTTCCAGCCGACGTCGAGCTGGAGACCGAAATCGAACCGGTAACCGGCGGTCACCGACCACTGATGATCGTTGGTCGCGCTCCCGCCCTTGGGGTCGATCCAGCGCTGGGTCGTCGCCGCCGAGACACTCCAGTTCTCATACTCGAGTTGCAGCGCGGCGGTCAGATAGTTGCGGTCCTCGCCGTCGAAGCCCTCGGCGTTCCAGAACCGCACCCATTCCAGGAGCGGCGTGACGGTGATGGCGTCGGTGACGCCGATCGCCCACTCGCCGGCGACCACGACCCGGTTCTCGTCGGCGGTCTCGGAACCGGAGAGGGCGACGCCGTTCTCGTCGACGACCCGGTCGACGTCCTGGTGGAGAA
Source organism: Rhodospirillales bacterium (assembly GCA_050329575.1). Classification (GTDB taxonomy): domain Bacteria; phylum Pseudomonadota; class Alphaproteobacteria; order Rhodospirillales; family Defluviicoccaceae; genus JAUXFS01. Next base: position 3,871 of record JBHJOP010000010.1, read on the forward strand.
AGCCGATCTGGTAGCGCAGACCCGGCAGTGCGGCGATGTCCGCACCGTCGATCGCAATCGCGAAGGATTGCAGGCTCTCGGTGTTGCTGGGACCGCCCTGATTGGTTTTCACCCGGGTCCGGCTGGTGTAGAGGATCGAGCCGCTGAGAGCGGAGTTGTCGAGGAAGAACGTGCTGGCGGAGAGGGCATGCCGGCCCAGCGCGTCGGCATCATAGGTGAGACTGCCGCCGAAACCGATCCGCTCGGCGATCTCGATGTCGTCCTCGGCGAGATCGGTCCCGTAGATGCCGGGCGCCGCATCGAACGCGATCGAGAAATTGGGGCCGAACTTGCCGCCGATCACCGACCACCAATCCGCCTCGTAATTAAGCGACAGATTCTCGACGAACAGGCCCTGACTGGCGAAATAGCGGTTGTCGCCCTTGAAGTTGTCGTTGACCTCTTCCCAGGTCAGGTGGAGGTTGACGAACAAGCCTGGCAGCGCCGCGGTCGGGAAAAGGCTGAAATCAGCCTCGGTGGTCGAAAACAGATTGTTCAGCTCGTTGTCGGAGTCGGACGCATCGTATTGCCAGTCGTTCTGGATCTCGATGACGATCTCGCCTTCGATCCGCGGAAAGGTCGGTGGTTCCTCGCCTTCAGCGATCCTCCGCTCTTCTTCTCGCTGATACTCGTCGATCACCCTGTCGGGTTCCGTGGCAATGGCCGCGCCGGGCATGGCGAACCCCAGCACGGCACCGAATAACCATGATTTTTTCATCTCCCCTCTCCTTTCGGCCCGGTTTCGTCAGACCCGAGCACGTCCCCGCCGCTGCAGACGCGCTGCTGATAGATGTTATAACATTGCTAGTCAATCCTATGTTCCCATGCAGGGATCCTTCGTGCCTCCGTGCCGATCGAACAACCGCTTGCAGCGCTTCGGCTTTCGAAGCGATGATATTGCTATTGATAATCATTCGCAACAACTTTGATTGGCCAGCGCGTCGCCCGTTGTTCTCGGCACCGATGCCCGGTCGTTCGTCTTCAGATGCCCGCTTTGCGGTTCGCGGGCGGACGATGACGATGTCCATGAACGACGTCGTCCTCGTCGGGGTCGTCCACGCTCCCCTCGATCGCATCGGCGGTCGCGGCGTGGACATGGGGGTGGCGGTGAAGATGGGTGTGCGGATGATCATGAACCGTCGTCGGCAACAAGCTGCCGTCGCGAAGCAGCACCGCGCGGGTGGCGAGCGCGGCGATGACCCGGCGGTCGTGGGTGGCGATCGCCATCGCCTGCGGCAGCCGGCCCAGATAGTCCAGCAGGCGATCGGCGGCGGCCTCGTCGAGGGCATTGGTCGGTTCGTCCAGCAGCAGGACGTCGGGTTCCATCGCCAGCACCGTGGCGAGCGACACCAGCCGCTTCTCGCCGCCCGAAAGCTTGTAGGTGATGCGCCCACCGAAGCCCGCGAGTCCGAGTCCGGCGAGGGTTCGTTCGGCGATCTCGCGCGCCTGCTCCCCCGTCTTGCCGAGGTTGAGCGGCCCGAACGCCACGTCCTCCAACACCGTCGGGCAGAACAACTGGTCGTCGGCGTCCTGGAACAGCAGTCCGGCCCGGCAGCGGACCTCATGGAAGGCCGCCTCGCCGGCACGGCGGCTGCCGAAGGCTGTGATCGTGCCGGCCGCCGGCGCCAACAGGCCGACCATGATCCTGAGCAGCGTCGTCTTGCCGGCACCGTTGGCACCGATCAGCGCCACCCGCTCGCCGGCGTCGAGATCGAAGTCGACGTCGGCGAGGATCCTGCGGGCGCCGGGATGGGCGAAGGCGATTCCCCGCAAGCGGAACAGGGGAGCGCTCATCGAAGGGCCCCGGCGACGACGAAAAGACCGAGCGCGAAGGCCGCCGCGGCGCTGCCCAGCCAGTCCGCCGGCCGCCAGCGGATGTCGTCGAGGGCATGGTAGCGGCCTGCGAAGCCGCGGCAGCGCATCGCCTCCAGGATCCGCTCGGCGCGCTCGAAGGCGCGCACCAACAGCATTCCGAACAGCCAGCCGAAGCTCCGCCATGTGTGGCGATCGCCGCGCGGGCGGAATCCGCGCGCCCGCATCGCCAGCCTGAGGCGGCCGTACTCCCGTCGCAGCGTCTCGACATAACGGACGGTGAACAGCAGCAGATGCACCAGCTTCGCCGGCACCCGCAGCCGTGCCAGGGCGTGGCCGAGCACCACCGGCTCCAGGGTGCCGACCAGCGCCAGCAGCACCAGGACCACGGTGTTGGCGGTCAGAACGATCTCGATCGCCCGCAGCCCCCCCTCCCGGCTCGCCACCAGCGGCCCGATCTCGGCGATCGCAACACCGGGGACGGTGAACGGCAGGAACAGGAGCAGCGGCACCATGAACAGGTCCATGGCGACCATGCGCCGCGCCGTCGCGACGATCCCGAGCCCGGCGAGCGACGCCAGCACCATCGCCACCACGAACGCCGCCGCCAGCACCGGCAGGCTCTGTCCCGCGACCACCACGACGGCGGTCGCGGCGGCCGT